>NZ_JABCJL010000039.1:0-34176 GCF_012952265.1 Pseudoalteromonas sp. NEC-BIFX-2020_015 | reverse complement strand
CTTTCTAGGGGCGATTGACTCTTTGTTACCTACACGGATGTAGGTAAGGGGCGTGAGCAGGACGCGGAAGCTTTGCTCGGTTTTGACTTAGCCCGCTAGGTTACAAACCTCGCGCCGCGATTAAATCCCCCCTAGATTGAACAAATTTCAATCCACAAAGCTCAACACGCCCTAGGGCGTGTTGAGCTTTCGTGATTAATTTTGCAGCAGTATGTTTGGTATTTAGGCAAGGCAGAGCCTATGGTGTGTGGTTGTTCCCCATAAATAGCCGATAACGCAGTATAAATGCCAAACATGCGCTGCCCAAAGGGTTCTTTCTAGGGGCGATTGACTCTTTGTTACCTACACGGATGTAGGTAAGGGGCGTGAGCAGGACGCGGAAGCTTTGCTCGGTTTTGACTTAGCCCGCTAGGTTACAAACCTCGCGCCGCGATTAAATCGCCCCTAGATTGAACAAATTTCAATCCACAAAGCTCAACACGCCCTAGAGCCTTTAAATCTAATTGCTTATCGTGGGCGGTAATCACTAAAAAGTGGTTTCTACCTTCGTTATCTCGTAAAAATAAGTTTTTTAGCCGTGTTCCAGGACGCTCAATCATTAACTCATCTGCGGTGAGGCTGCCATGTAACGCTGGATGTTCAATCGCATCATAATAGATATCTAAATGCGCTAAAAACGCCGCTAATTTAGTTTTATCAGCCAACATTTATAAACAACGTCCTGTTAATCGTACGCTGAGATCTCGCCATGACACCTCTTCTATTTCATATTTATTATTCTCGCAATATTCTTTTTTATTTAATTCTTGTTTTAATAATTGCACTGCTTGATCTTCTAGCTTGAGTTTTAAACTATTGGATTCTTCAAAGTATTCTTGATTAGCAAAATCTTTAAACTCACGGCGTGTAAGCGGCCTATCTAATTTCACATTTTTACGCGTTTTTGCTTCAACGGTTACTATATAAGCAAAGACTTTACTCTCTTGCTCATCTAATTTGGTATATAACTGCTTGCTAATAATCTCAAAAAGTTGGTCATCACTTTGATTCGCACAACCACTTAATAGAACAACTAATATCCATATGCATATCTTCATAACGAAATCATTTTTATTACCTAGTTGTAGGTAGTCTATCAAAAAATCACTCTTTACGTGAAAATTCACCAAATATATAAAAAAAACTTGACCAAATTGATAAATCTCATTAAAGTTCGTCCCGCTTGAAAGGGAACATCAAGTAGGTTACGAAATTCGTAATTTTAGGAATGTGGGGCTATAGCTCAGCTGGGAGAGCGCCTGCCTTGCACGCAGGAGGTCAGCAGTTCGATCCTGCTTAGCTCCACCACTTTCCTACCTTTTCTTTTTAAGTTCATAACATCTACTTTTTCAAGTAATCTCTCTAAAACTTTATACTACTTTATTCTCAATAATTCATCTTCAATGCTTGAGCCTTTGTCCGTCATTAGCTATACCTAAACATTAACTATCGTTATTTTGGCTAAATTATGGATGAGCCTAAAAGGGCTACGCTAAAAAAAATTGCAGCGCTTGGAATAAGCGCCGGTATCATCACCCACGCTCCCTATGTTTTTGCCCGCAAAAAAACAACTCTGAGAGTGTTAGGAACCCACGTAACATTACAAGAGGCTATTCGTAAGCAAGCTATGGCTGACTTGGGTATAGATATTGTATTTCAACCAGCTGGCAGTGCTGCTGTACTGCAAAAAGCATCGATGGCTCCCGGCTCTTTTGACCTTTACGAACAGTGGTCCAATAGTATCAATGTGTTATGGAACGCTGGCAGTATCCAAGCTATTGATAAAAAACGCATTCATAACTTTAGTGAAATTAACGCACTAACTAAAACAGGCAAGCTCACTCCAGATGCATCAATCGGTGCTGGCGATGCCCCATATAAACTTTTAAACATCCAAGATGACGGTACTTTAAATAGCAATGAAACCGATTTTATTAGCTACTTACCCTATGTCCATAATGTCGATTCATTTGGGTACAATACAGCTCACATACCACTTGGCACCGCGTATGAAAGTGAAAGCTGGGCATGGTTATTAGATGAAAAACACCGCGGTAAAGTCGCTATAGTTAACGCCCCATCAATTGGTATTTTTGATTTAGCGCTTGCCGCGCAAAGTAAGGGATTAATTAAATTTAATAATATTGGTGCAATGACCCGCCAAGAGCTCGATCAGCTATTTAGTATTTTGCTCAATTACAAAAAACAAGGTCACTTTAGCGGTTATTGGAATTCTGTGCCTGAATCAGTTGATTTTATGCGTAATGACAGAGCCATTATTGAAAGTATGTTTTCACCCGCTGTCGAGAGCTTAAACAGCCAAGGTATCAATGTGCGCTTTGCTGCTCCTAAGGAAGGTTATCGAGGCTGGCATGGCGTAATGTGCCTATCATCCCAAGTGAACGAAAACACGAAAAGTGCCGCCTATGAGTATATGAATTGGTGGTTATCTGGGTGGCCAGGTGCATTTATCGCCAGGCAAGGTTATTACATTAGTAACCCTGAACGCTCAAAACCTTTTTTATCTGATGCTGAATGGCAATATTGGTATCAAGGCCAACAAGCTATAGAGCCGTTACTTAATCCACAAGGAAAAATATCCGTAAAAACGGGCGCTATGCGCAGTGGGGGAAGCTATTTAAAACGTCTAAGTAATGTTGCGGTGTGGAACACTGTAATGCCAACTTACGACTATAGCCTTCAAAAATGGTATGAGTTAATAAGCCGATAACTATTATGCTTTCAATCAAATCAAAAATATCCATTACGTTGGGCATATTAATTAGCCTGCTTTTACTGCAAAGCTACCTATTTGACAAATCTCAGCATGACTTAAGGGCATTACTTGCGCTGCAATATCACGCCCTTGCGCAAAGTGAAGTTGCAACCAGTCTAGAAAATAATGTGATCTCATTACAAGGTCAAGTTGTTGACTATGTAGGAAAAGAAAGTAGACCCATTGCTTTAGATAATTTTAAGCGTTTTTTTCTCGCGGCAAATGCTGATTTAGTTTCCTTTACACATAATGCAAATAAAACCCCGCACCAGTATGATGATTTATTATTGCGCTTAAATGAGCATTTAAATAATTATCGCCATACATTCGAGCAGGTTATTGACAATAAAAAGCATCGTCAAAAATTAGTTGAAGAGAAGTTCAAGCCCGCCATTGCGTCACTACAAACAAGCCTTAATGCTTTAAAAGATAAAGCAAGCAACGAACACAAGTACCGCTACTTTGAGGTATTACGCTCAGTAACAAGTATCGAGCATGCCACACTGACTTACTTAAACGACACACAATATGACTCATCTCAAAAAGCGCAACTAAGCATTCAGACTTTACAGCAACAGCTAAACCATATTGAGCAGGATGGATTACTAAATAATGCACTTCCTAATGTAGACTTTAAAACTCAGTTGCTCAACATTCGCAGAGCTTACAACCAATTAACACTACTAACTAGAGGCTATACATACTCTATTAATGTTGTTTTAACCGGCATTGCTAACGAACTGTTATATCTAACAGAACAAATAAATAACAGCGAGAAAAGTACGTTTATTAAGTCACAAGAAACACTCAACCTACATTTGGCTGATAGCGCTAAAGAATCTCAATTTCTCTCTCTGGCTATGTTTATTTTAAGTATTATTGTTAGTGTATTTATCGTGGTTGCAATCATTTTACCAATGAACAAGATAATTGTGCTTCTGAATAATTTAAACAATGGCACACAAAATAAAGAACTGGCTGAGCCGAATAAAAAGAATGAACTTAGTAGTGTGATAACTGCAGCAAATTCACTTTACAGAAAAAATAACGAAACTGTAAACCTATTACATGAAACACAAACACTCAATACCCAAATGCAAAGCATAAACGCCGCATTATCGTTAGCGAAAGATCAAGCTGAGCAAGCCAACAGAGCTAAGAGCTATTTTGTTGCTAATATAAGTCATGAGTTACGTACTCCAATGAATGCCATCTTAGGCATGCAACAGCTGCTGTTAGAAAGCCCGTTAACTGACCAACAAAAAAGCAATGTTAATAAAACCCTTTCCAGCGCTAGTAAATTATTAAAGATATTGAATGACTTACTCGATTTTGCCAAGCTTGATACCAATAGATTAAAATTAGAAAGCAGCCAATTTATACTGCACGATATTATTAAAAATATTGAAAAAAGGTTTTCAATCAATGCTAAGCAAAAAGGCCTAAACTTAATACTGACTAACCATTTAAAAAAAGATGCCATGCTCATAGGGGATCCTGTAAGACTCGAACAAGTACTCGGTGCACTTGTTGATAATGCTATTAAATTCACAAAGCAAGGTGAGGTGATCGTTTTGATTGAGGTCTGCTCCCAACAGCAACAGCTCATTACATTACGCTTTACAGTTCAAGATACCGGCGCGGGAATAAAACCTGATGAGATAAAACAAATTTTCAGTTCATTTGCACAAGGTAATAACTGTGCAAGTAGAGTGCATGGAGGAACGGGCTTAGGATTAACAATCAGTCAAAAATTAGTCAAATTGCTTGGAGGAGAAATTCAAGCTGACAGCCAACTTGATGAAGGTACTAAATTTTCATTTAATCTCTCATTTACTTTAGTCGACCCCGAAGGCGCTACTATGCAGAACCTTGAACAACCTCAATTATTAGACTTACCCACCGCACTTGAGAATCTAGACTTTAATGATCGACTGCTTACTGATTTATATCGACGCTTTAAAAATGATTACAATGATTACAATATCCAAATCAAGGAGCTGTACGCAAAGCAACATATTCTCGAATTAAGGCGCTCACTCCACACATTTATAGGTCTTACAGGCACGCTAGGACTCGAACAGCTAAGAGCAACAGCACTTAAGGTCAAAGAGGAAATCAAGCAACAGCAACTCATCAATTTAACTGTATTTGAGCAGCAATTAACGATGGCGTGTTGCGCTATCGATCAATACATACTTACGAATCAATTGAAAGCGACCAAAGAAATTACACTTTTCTCCGATGATAAAAAACTTTATTTGAACGAGATAAAAGTACTCGCTCAAGAAGCTCGCCCAATAACGGCAAACCTTAATCAACAATTAAATGAACACCTTGTAGCCTCGGGTAATGACCCTCAATTACTACAACTTAAAGAAGCCATTGATCAATTCAATTATCAAACAGTTATAGGGACTATTAATAATTATTTAAATCCACCAAAAAACTAGACAAGACTCAGAACAATGAACTATTTTTTAATTAGTTAAGTAGCTACACATGGATTGCTAGTGCACTCAAATAATCAAGTTACATCAAAAGTTATGATGAAAAATAGGCAGCAAAAACCTTTGGTACTCATCGTCGATGATGAACCAAATAATTTACATATTTTGGTAGAAGGCTTGCTTTCTGATTATGATGTACGCATTGCAACGGGCGGCGCGCAAGCCTTAGAGTTTATTGAAATTACACGCCCTGATTTAATTTTACTCGATATTATGATGCCTGAAATGGATGGCTACGAAGTCTGTAAGATTCTTAAAAGTAATCAAAATACCAAAGGGATCCCTATCATTTTCGTTACAGCAATGACGGAGGAAGAATCTGAAGAACACGGATTTGAATTAGGCGCAATAGACTATATTCATAAGCCTTATAAACTTTCGCTAGTAAGAGCCCGTATTCGCACCCACATGACCGTACAGGGCATGTTAGATAGATTGATTGAAAAGAACTTTGATCTACACGATAAGCTGCTAGAAATTGAGGTCCTCGCCTCTGAGCTTAGTAAACGTGACACCGAGCTAAAAAAATTAACCGCTAAACAAGAATTATTCTATCAAGCGCTTACAAGTACAGCTGATGGCGTTGTAATTACCAATAATAAAGGAATTATTATTGCTGTTAACCCCTCTTTTTGCAGGATCACCGGTTTTAGTGAGAATGAAGCACTTGATACACAGCTAAAAAAAATTAAACAAAACAATCTGCCTGAAATGAACTTTGATGCCATTTGGCAGCATGCGAGCAATGCGGGATATTGGAGTGGGGAGTTAATAACACGACGTAAAAATGGTGAACTATACCCAGAGCTTTTAACGTTAAGTATGGTGAAAAATGACATTGATACGAACGTTAACTTTATAGGTGTATTTAGCGATATATCTAGTGTTAAGGTGACTCAAGAACGTATTGATTATTTAACCTGGCATGATGAACTAACCGGCTTTCCAAATAGAAATAACTTTTTAAAGTTATTAGATCAACAGCTCAATCAATCTTATATCGATTTGAATTATGCTTATATTTTTATTGTTGATATAGACAGCTTTCATTCCATTAACGATGGCCTCGGTTTATTAGCGGGCGATCAAGTTCTCCAAGAGTTAGCTGCTCGAATTGATAGTACACTCGATAGAAAAGACATCGTTGCACGTTTAGGGAGTGATGAATTCGCCGTTCTGTGCGCAACAAACAAAGGCACAGGTAGAAATAGAGCCCAAGCGCTCGCTAATACAAAGGCACAAAATTTACTTATCGCTGCAAGCGAACCTTTTACTGTTGATGAAGAAAAAGTCACTTTAACCGTTAGTATTGGCTGCTATATATTTCCGCGTATGGATGTGCGCGAAAATGCAATTGAGACAATTCGTAATTGTGAGGCTGCATGCTATAAAGCCAAAGAAAAGGGCGGTAACCGAATCACATTTTTTGATACTTCCTTTGGTGAGCAAGCTAAACGCCGTTTTGAAATAGAACAAGATTTACGAAAAGCAATTAGTCAAAATGAGTTAACGCTTTATCTGCAGTCACAATACGATAGCCAGCATAAACTCAAAGGCGCTGAAGTGTTACTGCGCTGGGAGCATTCTAGAAAAGGCTTTATTAGTCCCGCTGAGTTTATCCCGATCGCTGAAGAGTCGGATATAATTTTTGACTTAGATTGCTGGGTAACATGTAGAGCATTAGAGCTACTTGCAAAGCTTAACCAATTCAATTCAAAACTCGGGTTATCAATTAACATTAGTGGTCGTCACTTTCACGAAAATCGTTTTTTGAACTTTGTAACCAAGCAAATACAAAGCAGTAAAATAAACCCGAGTACGCTTACAATTGAGATTATTGAAGGGACCTTACTAAACCATATGGAAGCAGCGATTGCAGCTGTACATCATTTAAAAAAGCTAGGCGTTAGGGTATCAATTGATGATTTTGGTACTGGTTATTCAAGCTTAACCTACTTAAAACAGCTGCCGATCCACGAGCTTAAAATAGATAAGTCATTCGTTTTTGAAGCTCCAACAAACAAAAATGACAAACTGATTATTGATATGATCGTGAGTTTAGGTAATTTATTTGATCTAAAAGTTGTCGCTGAAGGTGTTGAAGGCGAGGAACATTTCACCATGCTGCAAGCTTACCCTAATATGATCTTACAAGGCTATCATCTTCATAAGCCTGAACCTGCTGATTCATGGTTTTATAGCTTAACGAACCCGAGCGCTGAATAATAAAGTGATCTTAATCGGCTAAATTCAACGCTTACTGCGTTGAATTTAATTACAATCGGCCTAGTACTTTAATTCAAAGTAAATATTTTAACCAAAACTTAGCAAACACGCCCTGGACTAGGGCATGTTTTATACGCTATATATTATTCGCGGACTTGCCCTTCACCATTAACAAGGTATTTCTCTGTTGTTAATGATTCTAGGCCCATAGGCCCATAAGCATGCAGCTTTGAAGTTGCTATACCAATTTCAGCGCCTAAGCCTAGCTGCGAACCATCAGAAAAACGTGACGATGCATTCACCATCACAACTGAGGCATCAACGCTACGTTGAAATAACTCTGCAGTAGCTTGATTTTTTGTACAAATAACTTCAGTGTGATGTGAGCCAAATTGTGAAATATGGTCAATCGCGCCAGAAAAATCCGATACAATGCGAATTGCAATTTCTAAATCTAGGTACTCTTCACCAAACTGGTCTGCTTCAAGTACTGTTGCATCATCAAAATACTTTGCAGCTTGGCTATCGGCATTTATCTTCACACCTTCTTGGCGCAACACAACTGCACATAAGTTTAAAAATTCATCAGCAATATCTTGGTGTACAACCAAGCCTTCAAGCGCATTACATACACCTGTACGCTGTGTTTTACCATTAAGTAATAAGTTAACTGCCACTTCTAAATCGGCATCCTTATCCACATACAAATGACACACACCTTTAAAATGTTGGATCACGGGAATAGTGCTATTGTCAGTCACAAAATTGATCAACCCCTCACCACCGCGTGGGATTATTAAATCAATGCTGTCGCGTTGCTGCATAAGTTCCATGAGTAAACCACGGTCTGGATCAGGAATAACTGAAATTAACGCTGCAGGCAAATTATGCTGTTCAAGCACTTGATGCATAACACTTGCTATTGCTTGTGAGCTTTTCAATGCTTCTTTACCGCCACGCAATATAACGCTATTACCTGATTTAAAACACAAAGCGCCTGCATCTGCAGTGACATTAGGACGTGCTTCATAAATCATGCATACCACACCCAGTGGCACACGCATTTTGCGAATTTTGATACCATTTGGTCGCTCAGTAATATCACGTAACTGTCCAACTGGATCATCAAGACTTACGATAACCTCAATCCCCTCAGCCATCGCTTCAATGCGCTCATCGTTGAGTGTTAAACGGTCGATCATCGACGCTGCTAAATTATTATCACGCGCCGCAGCCAAGTCACTTTCGTTTTCTTTGATGATAAATGCTTTTTGTTCACGTAATGCAGTTGCCATATCTAATAAAACATGGTTTTTTGTCTCGGTATCGAGTAAAGCTAACTGATGTGCAGCTTTAGCTGCTTGACGTGAAATATCCGTAATTAAACTCATGACTTCTCCAATAATGCGATATCTTTTTCTGAAATAACAGGCCCAATTGAATCTTGCATTTTGTCGCTAAATTCACTTTGCTCGTTATCCGCTATAAAATTCAATAAACAACTACTGTAGTTGGCCGTCGCTTTAGCTAAGCGAGTGCCATCATTACTACGTACTAAAATAGTATCACCAACAGCAAATTCACCATGAACGGCAACGATTTCATCACCGCGGATGCAACCAGTTTCACCTTCTAAAGATTCATCATATGAACCTTCAACAACCACTTCACCCTGCTCATTTGCGGTGTGGGTCATCCAATGCACGGCTTCTTGCATTGGTTTCTCGTAAGGTAGAAAAATTGTCCCAGGGTTTTTACCTTCAAGTAACTGCGTAAAAGTCTGCTCTTTAAACCCATTAATAATATAAGTAACGATGCCGTGTGACGTCGCCTTTTCAGCCGCTTCAATCTTGGTTTTCATCCCACCTGTGCCAACCGCGCTTGTTGCACATCCTGCCATTGCATAGATTGACTCATCTATTGACTTAATTTCAGGTAATAACACCGCATCATCATGTAAATTTGGGTTTTTATCATAAAGCCCATCAACATCTGAAAAAATCATTAGCGCATCGGCATCAGCCGCCGCCGCAACCATGGCTGATAAATTGTCATTATCACCCACTTTTAAATCATCTGTTGTTACCGTGTCATTTTCATTCATGATGGGCAGCACACCATGCTCTAATAAAGTGAATACTGTTTCACGAATACTTTGATAGCGCTCACGATCACGTAAATCACCATGTGTTAATAAAATCTGGGCCGATGGAAAATCAAAAAAACGGTCCCACATCGCCATCATTTCTGTTTGGCCTGCTGCGGCCATCGCCTTTTTCATCTTCACCGTACGCTCTTGTGTCGCTGGGAATAAGTGTGCACCAGCGGCTACTGAGCCTGACGACACTAAAATCACTTCGATTCCCTGACTACGACAACGAACAATAAACTGTGCGATGGTTAATAAATAACGTGAGCGGCAACCATCTTGGTCTGGTGCAATTAGTGCACTACCCACTTTAAGTACGATACGTCGCCAATTTAACTTTTGCATAAGTGTTCAACTTTCCATTTTAACTATGACGCCCCTCTTGGGGTCAGTCTGAAAACAATCACCTAATTTTCTTATTAGGTTACGAGTTAGCATTTTGTATATTCCATTTTTCACTTATCACTTTTCTGCGCTCGGCAAAAAGCCGATCACTAAGTTTTACAACAAAGTGGATTGCAGGTATAGCATAACTTTGCTCAATCATTAGACTGAACTGTTATAAAATAAATAAAAAGTGTTGTTTATGCATCGCTGTAAAAGACTGTGTGAGGCCTTTTTATTAACAACATACATAGAGCCTCTAGAGTCTGGTACACCAACAGATAGGGTGATGACTCAAGGACCGAGATTTGCTCACCACGATGGGTGTCAAATATTGGAAATAACAATTCAACACGAAAGGTATTTCGTCTCCAAATAATGGAACAGCCTTTACGGTTAACTATTATTAAAAAGTGAATTTAAACATACAAAACATCGTTCAAATAATTAAAGGCTTGATTTTTAAGTATATAAATATAGTAACCTCAATTAAAACTACTAAATAAATCAGTAGTAAAAAATAACTATATGTATTCGCTTATATTAAGCTTAATATTAATTAGATAACTAATTGTTTGAACACTAACTATAATACGCTAATATCGACCTAGAGATCAAGGCTACATTTCGCCCATATAGTTTATTAACTGCACAGTAAAGGTTAAATACTCTTCATATTCAATAGGTTAAGCTGATGTTAATTACGTTAGATTTATTCAAAACGACTAAATTATCATTTCTTCCACAAATAAATTTATAAACAGCTAAAATTCTATTAGGAAAAGTTCACATACACGTGTATACCCCTGTATTATTCGTTTTGTAAGCTTATACCCAAACTACCTCACGATACAGAATTCAGCGTTTCACAGGAGCTTAGTATCAAGGCGTTACTTTGTAAGAATGGTAATCCCTTTTAAGAAGTAGCAACGCAGGGAATAAGTGCCTGTGCAACGCCCTAAGGGTTGGTTTAAAAGCGATTTATGCTGCGTTATCGATTTTAATAAGGGAATAACCATTCTCTGCAATCAATGCCTTGCCTAAATCGCTTTTAATTCCAACTGAAGCTCGAATCTTGAGGTGGTTTGGATATATCCCCTAATTATAAATAAGGAATACTTCATCTATGTCAGCTATTTATATCGCAGGAATCGCCCTTTGCTCGGTTTTGGCCCAGTGGGTAGCCTGGGGTTTCCGTGTCCCTGCTATTTTATTCTTGTTACTTACAGGGTTGCTGTTAGGCCCTGCGACTGGTTTATTAGACCCTGACGCACTGCTTGGCGATTTACTCTTTCCTGTGGTTTCTCTGAGTGTTGCAGTCATTTTATTTGAAGGCTCATTAACATTGCACTTTAGAGAGCTCAAAGGTATCGGTAAGGTGGTCCGAAATTTATGCTCTATTGGTATGATTGCTACCTGTATCGTTATCAGTTTAAGTGCTTATTGGATTTTAGAGCTCAACTGGCGCGTTGCGGCAGTGCTCGGCGCTGTATTAGTCGTTACTGGCCCAACGGTAATTGCACCATTATTAAACTCAATGCGACCGACTCAAGATATTGACCGTATCCTACGCTGGGAAGGCATTGTAATTGATCCTATCGGTGCTTTATTTGCCGTATTAGTGTTTGAAGCCGTTATGCTCGTGGGTCAAGGTGAGGTCTTTCTGCATACTGTAGTCGCTTTATTTAAGACTCTAGGCGTGGGCTTATCTATTGGTGTATTTGCTGGATGGTTAACCACACAGCTTATTCGTAGAGAGTGGTTACCTTTTGAATTACATAAATTTGGTATACTTGCTTTAGTGTTAATTAGCTTTAGCATCTCAAATTACCTTAGCCATGAGTCAGGCTTATTGGCGGTTACTGTATTTGGTATTTGGTTAGCTAATCAAGACGACTTAGAAATAGATTCAGTGTTAGAGTTTAAAGAAGATTTATCTATGATCTTAATTTCTACACTGTTTATTTTACTCGCTGCCCGTTTAGAACTATCTGATTTGATGATGCTTGATAGTGATGTGTTTATCTTTCTCGCTATTGTATTGTTTATTGCGCGCCCATTGTGTATCGCAATATCTACATATGGTACAGATCTTCCGGTTAAATCACGATTGGTGCTAGCGTGGATTGCGCCTCGCGGTATCGTCGCTGCGGCTGTAGGCTCTGTGTTTGCATTAAGTATGATGGAGGCGGGTGTTGCCGATGCTGAAAAAATAGTCCCATTGATCTTCACCGTGATTATTATCACCGTGGTACTGCAAAGCTTAACAGCAATCCCTGTAGCTAAACTACTTGGTGTACGCCAACCGTCGCCAAATACAATTTTGATTATTGGTGCAAACCATGTCGCAAGAGCGATTGCGTGCGGATTGAAAGAGCAAAATATTCCAGTGCATTTATCTGATCCTGCTTGGGAAAACTGTCGTATGGCACGCATGGACGGCCTAGCATGTTATTATGGTAACCCGCAGTCTGAGCATGCTGAACGCTATTTACCCTTAACAACTATTCGTAGTGTTATTGCATTGTCGCCTAATCGCCATCATAACGCGCTCGGTGTACAGTACTTTTCGCATTTACTTAATGAGAAGAATGTATTTTCTCTACGCTCTTCGAACACTCATGCCAAGGCAAATAAAGACAGCGCAACATTCTTATCACGCCAAATTTTATTTGGTGATAGCGGTTCATATGCACGTTTAAGTAGCCTAATTGCCAAAGGGGGCAAGGTCAGTGCAACGCGTATTTCTGAAGAATTTAGCTGGGAGCAATACCTAGAGATGAACAGCGAAGCTATCCCATTGTTCATTCTAAATGGCGATAAAGATAGCGATGACGATACACCGATCAAGCTGCGTCCGTTTACTATTAATATGGATAAACCCCCACAAGAAGGTGAGCGCGTTGTAGCTATGCTACCACCTAAAATGTCGGTGTTAAAAGATCCTAACAACGGTAAAAACAAAGAACCAAAAGAAATTAGAGAATAAACAAAAGGGCTAGGTGAAAAACCTAGCCCTTTTGTTTTTAATAAATTTTATTGTTAAACTTTTTTTCTTTGGATTTCAAACTACCTAACCCAAGCTTACTGCGCTAAAATTAACACCTCAGCCTTGCTAACTTCATTCCTACATAGGCAAACGGGCACGCGCAATAACACTGTCTGGCATTTTTTGCGCAAGTTGGGCTAACGCTGTTTCTATCTTTTGATGAGTCGCTTTATCTGCAACCATGGCATGAAATAACCAGCGATAAGCATCTTCATAGTCACGCGGGCTGCCGAACCCATCATTAAATAATTTAACTAATCTTAATTGCGCTTTTAGATTCCCTTGTGCTGATGCTTCTCGTAAATAGGTCACCGCCATCGCTTTATCTTTTTGTACCAATCGGCCAATGTCGTAGTAGCGCCCTAATTGCTCTAATGCCGCCGCTAAGCCTTGTCCTGCAGCTTGGCGCATGTAGTACACACCTAACTCCACATTGCGATCAACACACACGGCATAAGCCAGCATATCGCCATATAAAAATTGATACGATGGCAGTGCCATTTTATTGGCTCGTGCCTCAATATCCTGTACTAACTGGCAATCATCTGCCTTAACGCGTGCTAAATGTGTATTCTTATTAATTAACGCTAACAGCTCTGTTTCTGTGTACAGTGGAACTGCAGCCAGCTGTTCTTGGGCTTGGGTGTGGCTTGCTAGCAATAACGATAGCGGCACTAATGATAAACAAGTTAACAAACGCATTTAGGTCACTTTAAATTTAAAACCATCTTATTAAAGTTTATACAAAGATCGTTCCAGAATAAAAGTTAATCACGATTATTTATCATAATCGTAATTAACAGACACAAAAAAAGCTGCACAAGGCAGCTTTTTTAGTTCTATTAGTAATTATGCAAATGGGTTGCGTAATACCATAGTTTCTACACGATCAGGACCGGTAGAAATAATATCAACAGGTACACCTGTGATTTCTTCAATACGTTTGATGTAATCAAGCGCTGCTTTTGGAAGCTGTTCAACAGTAGTTGCGCCTACTGTGTTTTCGCTCCAACCTGGCATCTCTTCGTATACTGGTGTTACTTTTTCGTAACCTTCAGCTGCAAGTGGCGTCACGTTCGTGATTGTGCCATCTTCTAACTGATAACCAGTACAGATTTTAAGTGTTTCTAAACCATCTAAAACGTCAAGTTTAGTTAAACAAAAACCTGAAATAGAGTTGATTTGTACTGCACGGCGCATTGCCACAGCATCCAACCAACCAGTACGACGAAGTCGACCAGTTGTAGCACCAAACTCATGACCAACAGTACCCAAGTGTTTACCAACTGGATCTTGCTTTTCAACACCATCGTAAAGTTCTGTCGGGAAAGGACCTGAACCTACACGTGTTGTATACGCTTTGATAATACCTAACACGTAATCAAGATTTAGTGGACCAAAACCAGCACCTGTAGCAACACCACCGGCAGTAGTATTAGACGACGTAACGTACGGGTAAGTACCGTGATCGATATCTAGTAATGTACCTTGTGCACCTTCAAACAAGATGTTGTCACCCGCTATACGCGTTTGATCAAGTAACTCTGTTACATCAACAACCATTGCTTTTAAGATATCTGCAACAGCCATTGCATCATCAAATGTCTTTTGGAAATCTACTGCATCTACTTTGTAGTAATTTACTAAAGTAAAGTTATGGTATTCCAATACTTCTTTAAGCTTCGCTGCAAATAGTTCAGGATTAAATAAATCACCGATACGTAAACCACGACGAGCTACTTTATCTTCGTAAGCTGGACCAATACCACGACCTGTAGTACCAATAGCTTTATTACCGCGTGCTTTTTCACGGGCTACATCTAATGCGATGTGGAAAGGCAGAATAAGCGGACATGCTTCGCTGATCAATAAACGATCGCGTACTGGTACGCCACGCTCTTCAAGCATGCCAATCTCTTTCATAAGCGCTTCAGGTGATACAACTACACCATTACCAATCACACACTTAACATTGTCACGTAATACACCCGATGGAATAAGGTGTAAAACTGTCTTTTCACCTTCGATAACCAAAGTGTGACCTGCGTTGTGGCCACCTTGGTAACGAACTACTAAAGATGCTTTGTCTGTAAGGAGGTCAACTACCTTACCCTTACCTTCGTCACCCCATTGGGTGCCTAATACAACAACGTTTTTACCCATTGTAAATTCACTTAGAAAAAATTAGGACGAGATTTTACCAGAAAATGAGGGTAAAGATCACCCCCGTTTAGGTTATTTTTTCTGCTTGATCGTTAATTGACCGCAACAACAAAAATTAACTGGTTGAATAACATTAAGTTACTCACAAAAATTCGTCTCACTAAAAGAAAAACCCTGCATACACAGGGTTTGGATTTATTCTACATGTAAGGAAATAATTACTGCGCAGTCGCGCCTTTCATGTATTTAAAGAAGTCACTATCAGGTGATAACACCATTACATCTTGCTTATCTTTAAAGGTCTTTTTATAAGCCTCTAATGAACGTACAAAACTAAAGAACTCAGGATCTTTGTTATACGCATTAGCATAAATTTCAGCTGCTTGGGCATCACCTTGACCACGAACACTTCGCGCATTTCGCTCAGCATCTGCTAGCATTACCGTTACACGACGGTCAATTTCAGCACGAATAGTTTCGGCTTTTTCTTGACCTTCAGAACGGTGCTCTTTTGCCACTGCAGTACGCTCTGCGCGCATACGTTGGTAAATAGAGCTACTGACTTCTTGTGGTAGGTTAATTTGCTTAACACGTACATCAAGCACTTCAATACCTAGCTCTTTTGCACTTTCTGATGCTTGAACTAGTGCTTCTGCCATTAACTCGCTACGTTCACCTGAGACAATCTCTCGGATTGTACGCGAACCAAAGTTTGTACGAAGGCCGTTATTTACTTTTTGCTTAAGTAGCGTTTCAGCGTATTGCTTGTCGCCACGAGCACGTAAGTAAAAAGCGCTAAAGTCATCTACACGCCACTTAACAAACGAATCAACGATTAAGTCTTTCTTTTCGCTAGTAACAAAACGATCCGGCGCACCATCTAAAGTCTGAATACGCGCATCAATACGGCGTACTTGACTAAAGAAAGGCACTTTGAATTGTAAACCTGGGCTGTAAACGATTGCTTGATCATCACTGTCTTTTTGAACTTTACTGAATAGCATTACAATTGCTTTTTGCCCTTCAGGTACTACAAAAACAGACGAAAAAGACAACACAATGGCCGCTAATAATATAACTAAACTAAAGTTTTTCATTGCGCTTATCTCCCATCATTAAAGCGATCAGCACCAAAGCGGTCTGAACTTGAGTTCACAGTGCTATTGCGTGATGTGTTAACTTTATTGCGTAAATCGTTGATATCACTTGAGCTAGGCAGCGCAACACGTGTTGCAGTTCCTTGCTTTTCCATGATTTTATCAAGCGGTAAATACATCATATTATTGCCGCCTTTTACATCAACTAGCACTTTTGAGCTACTACCAAGTACTTCTTCCATCGCATCAATATATAAACGCTCACGTGTTACACGTTTTGCAGCTTGATATTGTGGTAACAATTTCTCAAATCGAGCAACTTCACCTTGCGACTCTAGAATAATACGCTCGCCATAACCTTCCGCTTCTTGCGTCATACGCGTAACTTGACCACGAGCACGCGGTTCAATTTCACGGGCATACGCTTCAGCTTCACGTATAAAGCGCTGTTCATCTTCTTGCGCAGCAATAGCATCATCAAAGGCGTCTTTAACCTCTGCCGGTGGGCGAGAATCTTTAAAGTTTACGTCAGTGACGATTAAACCAAGATTGTAAGGTTCAACAATTTTGTTCAATTCATCCCATGTACGTTGACGCACAATTTCACGACCATTCGTTAGCACTTGGTCCATTTTTGAATGACCAACTACATAACGTAGTGCACTTTCTAATGCTTCCTCTAAACTTGAATCAGCATTAGTTACACTAAATTTATAAAGGTATGGGTCAATAACACGATATTGCACTTGGAACTCAACGCTTACTACGTTTTCGTCTTCAGTGAGCATAAAACCAGACGTCGATAATGAACGAACTGCTTCAATATCTACTGGAAGTACGGTTTCAATAAAGGTCATTTTCCAGCGCAAACCTGGATCGGCAATGCGTTCAAATTTACCAAATTGTAAAACGATTCCGCGTTCAGCTTCTTTGACAGTATAAATACCGCTCAAAGCCCAAACAATCACAGCAATAATTAGTATGAATGAAAGCCCTGCACCGCCAAGTCCACCACCTTCTTTGCCGGGTTTATTACCGCCAAATAAGCCACCAAACTTGTTGCTGAACTTACGAAACACCTCGCCTAAATCAGGTGGGCCTTGATCACGTCCGCCTTTTTTGTTCCACGGATCTTTGTCATTGCCATTATTACCCGGTTCATTCCAGGCCATAGCTATACTCCATTGTTATCAAAATAATCTTGGTAATTACGTTAAATCTAACAAAAATAACGCACTTCTCATACTAAAAACGACAGTGTGCGGTAGATTTCTAGTTTAACAAAATAAATGAGTCAATTTCAGGACCAAACTCTTTTTTGAGTTTATTCCACTCTACCACAGGTAAACGAGTGGTCAGTAGCCATTGCCCTTGTTCGTCAAACGCTTCTTCATGCACCGCATTTAAATTAAACAGTGCAGCGCGTAAACGGCCATATTGTGGTGCTAGTTTTAGTGTTTTAGCAAACATTTTCTTTGCTAACAACTCACTTATGGCCTCAGATAACAGCTCACAACCTGCACCACTGTGCGCAGATAACCACACACGAATCGGCACACCTTCGTCATCACGGTCAATACGCGGTGAAACATCTTCTAGCGCATCAATTTTGTTATAAACTAATAATTGTGGTACTTCATCAGCTTCAATTTCTTTAAGTACCGATTGTACCTGTTCTATATTCTCTTTACGACGCTCATCAGCAACATCTACAACATGTAATTGTAAATCGGCTTCACGGGTTTCCGTTAACGTCGCTTTAAATGCGGCGACTAAATCATGCGGTAAGTGACGAATAAATCCGACTGTATCCGCTAAAATTATCGAGCCAACATCGTCTATTTCAAGTTTACGTAATGTTGGGTCTAACGTTGCAAATAATTGATCTGCTGCGTATACATTAGAATTAGTGATACGGTTAAATAAGGTCGACTTACCCGCATTAGTATAGCCTACAAGCGATACCGTAGGTATTTCATTGCGATTACGCGCTCGTCTACCCTGCTCACGCTGTACTGCGACTTTCTCTAGGCGTGCACGGATACTTTGAATTCGCACTCTTAACAAGCGACGATCTGTTTCA
Organism: Pseudoalteromonas sp. NEC-BIFX-2020_015; assembly: GCF_012952265.1. NCBI lineage: Bacteria > Pseudomonadati > Pseudomonadota > Gammaproteobacteria > Alteromonadales > Pseudoalteromonadaceae > Pseudoalteromonas > Pseudoalteromonas sp. NEC-BIFX-2020_015. Next base: position 15,700 of record NZ_JABCJL010000039.1, on the reverse strand, counting down.
AGCTGAGTTTCACCCGGGCCACGTAAACCAATTCCGCCTTTTTGACGCTCAAGGTGAGTCCAACCTCGAATTAAACGAGTGGACATATGGCGAAGCTGTGCTAACTCAACCTGCAATTTACCCTCATGGGTACGTGCACGTTGGGCAAAAATATCAAGTATAAGTGTCGTTCTATCAAGCACACGGCATTGGCAAACGCGTTCTAAATTACGTTCTTGCGATGGTCTAAGTTGATGATTGAAAATGACGACATCTGCATTGTGGATTTTGACAATCTCAGCGATCTCTTCTGCCTTACCGGTACCGACGAATAGTTTCGGATGTGGTGATTGACGGCTGCCTTGCACAACCGCCAAACTGCTAACACCAGCAGAAGATACCAACATTTCTAATTCATGAAGATCTTCACGATCTCCTTCTTTAGGAAAGTCGATATGAACTAAAACTGCCTGTTCGCCGGCTTTATAACGGTCAAACAAACATTACGCTCCTAATTTAAAAGTTTCCAGCTTCTGGCTCTTCGCCCTCTTCACTTCCTTGTACACCTTGGAAGTTAACAGCGCGAGCAGGAACTACGGTAGAAATGGCGTGTTTATACACCATTTGATTTACAGTATTCTCAAGCAAAATAACAAATTGATCAAATGACTGGATCTTACCTTGCAGCTTGATACCATTAACCAAAAATATTGATACTGGAATACGTTCACGACGTAACGCATTCAAAAATGGGTCTTGTAACGATTGGCCTTTTGCCATGTTATTTTCCTTCGTTCTAGGTGTTATTATAATTAAGTGGCTGAACTCATTTAACAAAGCTAAAAAACATTCAACTACTACTAGCTTAGCGAACTTACAACACGTTGCAAGTTTTCTTCATCACCCGTAGTGAGCCAAGTTACTTCGGGCCAGCTCCTCAACCACGTCAATTGACGCTTTGCAAGTTGCCGTGTTGCTGCAATACCGCGAAATACCATCTCATCATAGTCAGTTTCGCCAGCAATGTAATCCCACATTTGTCTATAACCTACGCAACGAATAGAAGGCAAATTAGGGTGTAAATCCTTACGTTGATATAGGGATGAAACTTCATTTTCAAACCCCTGATCAAGCATTATTTTAAACCTTTGTTCAATTCGCAGATGTAAATCAGCACGGTCATCAGGTGCAATAGCAAATTGATGAAAAGTATAAGGTAGACTTGGCTGCTTGCATTTTTGCAATTCAGTCATAGTTTTGCCTGTTAAACGGTACACTTCAAGCGCACGGTTAATGCGCTGCGAATCATTCTCGCTCATTTTTTGAGCCGCCTGAGGATCAATTGCCTCAAGCTCTTTATATAATGTTGGCCAGCCATGCTCATTTGCTTGCGATTCAAGCTCAGCACGTATAATAGGACACGCTTCTGGCAAAGGTGATAAACCGTCAATTAAGGCTTTAAAGTACATCATTGTACCACCAACTAATACAGGTACTTTACCTTGCTGATGAAATTGATCAATTTTTTCAATCGCATCACGGCGAAAATCAGCCACAGAGTAACTTTCACTCGGATCTATCAGATCAATTAAATGATGTGGTGCTAATGCAAGCTCGTCCGAGTTCGGTTTGGCTGTACCAATGTTCATATTTTTATACACTAAGGCTGAATCGACGCTGATTATCTCAGTTTTTAAATGCTGACATAAGGCGATTGCTAACGCAGTTTTACCTGCAGCTGTTGGGCCCATTAAAAAAATGACAGGTAAATTACTCAACTCGGTGACCTTAATCTAATTGTGCTAAAAAATGATTTAAATCTATTTTAACCGCTTTTGCCGATAAGCGCTGAATTGTTTGCGGATTATTTTGCATTCGCTTCATATCCAATGCAAAAGCCTGACTTGCAAAAAAACGTTCTGGTACTTGGCTCTGCAACCAACTAAGCCATTGTTCAATAGTCTCAAAGTTAGCTTTAGCTGCTGCTAGTAATATATTAATCGCATTACTAACATCGAGTAAGTACAAACATACAGGGAGCTTTTTGACCATTACAAAGTGTTTTTCCAAGAGCACGTCAAAACCCAAAAGCGTAAACCATGATTGCTGCTGCGTTAAACTCACATTGTCTTCTTTGCTTATATTAACCCGTACCGGTAATAATAACGCCTTACCCTCTAAGTGGCCTTGCTCTGTAATCACCTCAAGCCAATCATCTACTAATAAGTATTTAAAATGCGAACAATACAGCTGTTGCTGCTGACTAAACACACAACTACCATCATTTTGAATCAATAACGGCTGAGCGCTGAGCGCTTGCGAATGAGCTGCAATTGCAGGCGTGATTTCTGCAGCTCGATCAAAATGCGTTGCATGTTGCTCATTTACACCTTGGTAAAACGCACTAACATCCTGATGATTTGCTCTGCTAGCTTTACTGTCACGGCTACTATCTGTGGTGCTATATCCTGAACCACCTTTTGCTGCCGAATTAGCGTTGTAACTCACACTATCTGTAGGCTGAAGGCTTGACTTAGGATAATCAAATAAACTACTTTCAGCGTGCAGTCGTGAAGTTGAAGCTTCTTCAGTTTGAATAGGCTGATTATTATCTTGATGGTTAACGGAGTGAGTAACACCTGTGAATTCATCTTGTAATGGGACTACAACTTGTTTGATTGCCTGTAAAATAAAGTCATGGACTAAACGACCTTGATGAAAACGCACTTCGTGTTTCGCTGGGTGTACATTTACATCAACCTGACGCGGGTCAATATCAATATAAATTACAAAACCGGGTAGCTCTTCTTGCCCTGCGACTTCTTCGAATGCTTGACGTATCGCGTGTAAAATAAGTTTATCGCGCATCATACGGTTGTTTACATAGGTATATTGCGTCGTATTGTTGGAGCCCACAGGCAACACCCAGCCATATAACTGCAAACCGGTATCACCCGACTCAATATATAAACTTTGCTCTGCAAAGGCTTTACCTGCAACTTGAGCTACACGGGCTATTGCTTGAGCAGGGTCAGTTTTAGCACGGTATTGTCGTACAACTTTATCGTTATGCGTAAGCGTAATTGATACATCAAAGCGACTTAACGCAATACGTTTAATTAGCTCATCAATATGGTTGAATTCGGTTTTTTCAGTTCGTAAAAATTTGCGCCGTGCGGGCGTATTAAAAAATAAATCTTTCACTTCAATTGTCGTGCCGTCAGGGTGCGCTGTTGGTTTTATTTGCACCGCCATATCACGACCTTCAGCAAATGCCTGCCACGCAGCCTCTTGCTCTTTGGTTTTTGAGCTCAAAGTTAACCGCGATACTGAGCTTATCGAAGCCAATGCTTCACCACGAAAACCCAATGAGCAAATATTCTCTAAATCATCGAGGGACTTTAATTTACTGGTCGCATGGCGAGAAAGCGCAAGCGTTAGCTCGTCTTTATTAATACCCGAACCATTATCACGAATACGAATAAGCTTATGACCGCCACGTTCAATATCTATTTGAATGCGTGTCGCACCTGCATCTAAGCTATTTTCAACAAGCTCTTTAACAACGGATGCTGGCCGTTCGACCACTTCACCTGCTGCAATTTGGTTAGCTAACCGCGCTGGAAGTATTTCAATGCTCATGGTGTTTTAACCTAATTATATACGTTGCACTGATCATTATTAGCTTTGTGGAATATCGAGCTCTTGACCAATAAATAAGGTGTTTGATTTAAGTTTATTCACCTGCTTAAGCTTACCTATAGAGACCCCATAACGGCTCGCTAGCAAACTCAAGGACTCACCAGGGCGTACTTTATGCTTGGTAGGGTATTTTGATTTTAATGACGCGAACAGAGAGTCATCCGGTGGATTTTTTAAATAATAGCTTTTAATTGCTGTAAATATCGCTTTTGCTAAACGCTCTTGGTGGTTAGCACTTTTTAATAGTTTTTCTTCGCGTGGATTGGATATAAAACCTGTTTCGACCAAAATTGACGGTATATCTGGCGACTTAAGCACTCCCAAACTGGCAGCTTGTGGCTCTTTTTTGTGTAGCTTGGCCACTTTTTTTAGCTCTTGCACCATTTCTTCAGCAACGTTAAAGCCCGTCTTCATCGAGTGATCCATTGACATATCAAGCAACGCTTGCGCTAAATATTTTTCACTTGCAGTGTCTTTAATTACATCAGCAGCACCACCGAGCAATTCGGAGTGTTTTTCTTTATCTTCTATCCATTTAGCCGTTTCGGAGTTCGCTCTGCGCAACGATAACACCCAAACAGAGGCACCGCTTGGCTGTGGGCTAGTAAATGCATCTGCATGAATAGAAACAAAAAAATCTGCTTTTTTCGCACGAGCTCGGCTAGTTCGCGTATTAAGTTTTACAAAGTAATCACCGCTGCGTACCATGCGTGAAATCATCCCGCGTTCGCCGTCAATCATGCGCTCTAAACGTTTAGCAATTTGCAGTGTAATGGTTTTTTCGTAAGTACCTGACGGCCCAATTGAGCCGGGATCTTCTCCGCCATGTCCAGCATCAATTGCAATGACAATATCACGTTGCTGCTTAAGCTCACGCTTTTTAACCGTAGAATTTCCGTTTGATGTATTTGGCTGTGCTTGCTCTTTATCATATAAATCCACCACCAAGCGATTTTTATATGGACCCGTCGGGGCTAAAGCAAATATCACTGGCTTAACAGCGCCAGTTAGCTCAAATACAAGCCTAACACCGTGCTTATTTTTTGCCTTTGAATATCTTAATTTACTAACAATTTGGTGTTTTTTTGGAATGCTGGGCAAATATTTTATTTTATTAGTATCTTCTAAATCAACCACTAAACGTAATGGATTTTTCAGCATAAAATAACTAAATTCTGGTTTATCCGTTAAGTCGAATACTACCCGAGTACTATCCGGTGATGGCCAAACTCGTACGCTATTGATAGTATTTTTCGCATACAAATGACTGCTGACAACAAGCAACAGTAAAGTACACATCCACTTAATGATAGTTTGACTCATTTGACCCAATACACCTTTATTATTGTTTAAGAATGTAACTACTCGATCTGGTTTTTGAGCTTATCTATAATATTAGCACCACGGGTACTAATGCTTTGAATCTCAATTTCTCGCGCATCGCCTACATATCGCAAAGTAATATCTAAATCAGGAGTCGGAATAAACTCCCCGCCTTTTTCAGGCCATTCCACCACACAAATAGCTGTAGGCGAAAAATAGTCGCGAATTCCCATATACTCTAACTCTTCAGGATCGCCAAGGCGATATAAATCAAAGTGATACACATTTGTTTCAGCCAGTTCATACGGTTCAACTAAAGTGTAAGTTGGGCTTTTAACCTTACCCTGATGGCCAAAACCTTGCACCACACCACGCGTTAAAGTCGTTTTACCCGCTCCTAAATCACCGTGTAAATAAATTACTGCGCCTTGGTCTATAAACTCGGCAAGCATATTGCCCATTTTTACCGTTGCAGCTTCATCAGCGAGTTGAAAACCAACACTGTGCGTCATCCGTACCCCATGAAAAACAAATAAATCATTACTTAATTAATCATACCAGATTATTTTCTTAAGGCGAATCAGCGATCATCAGACACAAAAAAGTCGGCAAAGTTGCCGACTTTTTAAATAACGACTGTAAACGTTATTACAAACCTAATTTTTTCTCAAGATAGTGGATGTTAGTACCACCATTTTGGAAATTTTCATCGGCTAAAATGCGTTTATGCAGTGGTGTATTGGTTTTGATACCGTCAATCACAAGCTCATTCAATGCGTTACGTGCACGGGCAATGGCTACATCACGGTTTTCACCGTAAGTGATCAATTTGCCAATCATTGAATCATAGTGTGGTGGTACTGTGTAGTCAGCATAAATATGGCTGTCCCAACGAATACCTAAACCACCCGCTGGATGGAAACGCGTGATCTTACCCGGTGATGGGATAAACGTTTCAGGGTCTTCTGCGTTAATACGACATTCAATAGCATGACCACGAATAACCACGTCATCTTGCGTGAATGATAACGGTTGACCAGCAGCAATTTTTAATTGTTCTTTGATTAAATCAACGCCAGTAACCATTTCTGTTACTGGGTGCTCAACCTGAATACGGGTGTTCATTTCAATGAAGTAGAACTCACCATTTTCGTATAAGAACTCAAATGTACCCGCACCACGATAACCGATTTCGATACATGCACGTGTACAACGCTCACCGATAAACTTACGCACTTCAGCAGTAATACCTGGTGCTGGCGCTTCTTCAACTACTTTTTGATGACGACGTTGCATAGAACAATCACGTTCACCTAGATGAACTGCATTGCCTTGACCGTCAGCTAAAACTTGAATTTCGATATGACGTGGATTTTCAAGGAATTTCTCCATGTAAACCATGCTATTACCAAAAAACTGCTTAGCTTCTTGCTGCGTTAAAGCAATTGAGTCAATTAACTCTGCTTCGCTACGAACAACACGCATACCACGACCACCACCGCCACCAGCCGCTTTGATGATTACAGGGTAACCAATGCGCTTAGCTATTTGCATATTACGGTCTTTATCATCCGATACCGGGCCATCAGAACCTGGTACACACGGTACACCCGCTTTACGCATTGCGTTGATTGCTGATACTTTATCGCCCATTAAACGAATTGTATCGCCTGTTGGGCCAATAAATACAAAACCACTTTGTTCAACTTGATCAGCAAAATCAGCGTTTTCTGCAAGGAAACCATAACCTGGGTGAATAGCGACTGCATCTGTTACTTCTGCCGCAGCAATAATGCGCGGAATATCTAAGTAACTTTCAGTAGCAGCAGGTCTACCAATACAAATTGTTTCATCTGCAAGCAATACGTGCTTAAGATCGCGATCTGCCGTTGAATGAACAGCAACCGTTTTGATCCCAAGCTCTTTGCAGGCGCGCAATATACGAAGTGCAATTTCACCTCGGTTTGCAATGACTACTTTATCTAACATTAGAGTTGGCCTTTTAGGTTACGCTATTATTCAATAATGAATAAAGGTTGATCAAATTCTACTGGCTCGCCATTTTCAACTAAAATAGCTTTAACGGTACCCGCTTTATCTGATTCAATTTGGTTCATCATTTTCATCGCTTCGATGATACAAAGCGTGTCACCTACTTTAACTTGCGAACCAACTTCAACATATAAAGGCGCTTCTGGAGAAGCTGCTGAGTAGAATGAACCAACCATTGGCGATAATACTTGATGACCTGTTGGACCTGCTGGTGCTGGCGCTTCTGCGCTTGCAACTGGTGCCGCAGCTACTGGAGCCGGAGCGGGTGCATACTGTGGTGCATATTGTGGAGCGTAAGCAGGACCTGCGCTCATGTTATTACGATTGATACGTACTGACTCTTCACCTTCGGTGATTTCTAATTCAGCAATACCTGATTCTTCTACTAGTTCAATTAGCTTTTTGATCTTGCGAATATCCATGAACGACCCGCCTGTTAGTTTGTTAGTTTAAAATTAATTCGAGTTTTGCAACCGATGTACCGCAGCCTCAAGTGCTGAACGATAACCCATTGCGCCTAATCCACATATTACGCCTTGCGCCACATCAGAAAAATACGAATGATGACGAAACGCTTCCCGCGCGTGCACATTAGTTATGTGCACTTCATAAAACGGAATATCAACACTCAGTAGAGCATCACGTAAAGCCACGCTTGTATGCGTAAATGCCGCTGGGTTGATAATAATGTAATCGATAGTTTGCCACGCACTGTGTATGTGCTCTATTAAAGCTTGCTCACTATTACTTTGATAATGCGTTAACTCAACATCTAGACCATCAGCAACCACTGTTAGTTCGCTCATGATCTCGCTAAGTGTTTGTGAACCGTACTTTTCTGGTTCACGCTTACCAAGCATATTTAAGTTAGGGCCATTTACAACTAAAAGTTTAAATTTTGCAGCCATAATACGCGATAATCCTATAAATAATGAGTTAAGCCATTTTGATTAGAAATCCCCATAAAATGTAAGGGGTGAAAACTAAAATAGCAACTATTTCTCACGTTAACCACCTATTATAGTCAGTTCGATGTAAATAGCAGCAAAATACTGGTCTAATGACTAAGGCTAGGAACAAAAATAAAAACGCCACTTATAATAAGTGGCGTTTAAAATAACGTTAAAAAAGTACTTATTTAACGTTATTACTTACCTTTGCCAAATGCTCAGCAAAGTCATTTGCGTTTAAGAAGCCCGTCACACGCTGTGCGCCAAGCTCTTCGCCTTGCATATCAAAAAATAAAATGCTTGGTAAACCAAATACCGTAAACTCTTCCATTACTTCAATTGTAATGTCGTCACTTTCGGTTAAATCAATTTTAAGTAACTCGAAGTTAGCAAATTCAGCTTGCACTTTAGCGTCTGGAAAGGTGTATTTTTCGAATTCTTTACACGCAACACACCATTCAGCATATAAGTCGACCATCACTAATCGGCCCTCGTTATTAGCATCACCAATTGCTTGTTTAAGTTCAGCTAAGTTCGCAACTAACTTAAAGCCACGCTCTTGCTGCTCGTCATTTGTGGTACTAACAACTTGGGCTGTTGGCCATATATAATTTTTAGTTAAGCTCGCACCACCTACAACTAATAGCGTTGCAGCAAACCACAGAGCTGTTTTTAATTTACCTTGTGTTTGAGCACTCTGCCAATGATGCAAGTACAAAGCTGTTGCTAGCGCTAATAAACCCGCCATTAGTAATATAATGTCAGCATCCACAATGCGCTCTAGCAATATTAGTGGCACTACTAACATGATAAAACCAAACAGGGTTTTAACTTGCTCCATCCATCCACCCGCTTTAGGTAACAACTTACCACCAGATGTTCCAAGTAGTAATAATGGAATCCCCATGCCTAAGCTTAAAACATATAAAGTCAAACCACCCACCAGGTAGTCGCCGCTTTGTGCAACAAATAATAACGCGGCTGACAACGGCGCTGTTGTGCAAGGTGATGCAATTAAGCCTGATAATACGCCCATCAAAAACACACCAATATAATTGCCGCCTTTTTGATTGTTACTAACCTGCGTGAGCTTGTTCATCATACTGCTGGGGAGCTTTATTTCGTACCAGCCAAACATCGACATAGCGAGTAAAACAAACAATAAGCTAAAACTAATTAATACTGTCGGGTGTTGCAAATAGCCTTGTACTTGACCGCCTAAAGATGCAACCACCAATCCTAATGCTGCATACGTGACTGCCATCCCTTGGATATATACAAAAGACAACGCAAATGCTTTTTTAGTTGAGAGATTTTTTTGCCCGGCAATTAAGCTCGATAGAATCGGAAACATCGGAAACACACACGGTGTGAAGGCAAGGCCAATACCCACTAAAAAGAAGATCGCTAAATTAGCCAACAAACCTTGTGATGCGAGTTTTTCAGTAAAGTTTAATTCTTTTTCAGGATCATCCTCTTGAACTACAGCATCTTCTGGAGAATGAGGCGATTCAATACCAAGTGCTGTAAGTGCATTGTCTGCAGTTGCCGAATCCGGCGCATTCATAATCGCAACTGTTTCCCCTGCAATAACACTTAAAGGAATAGAGATAATTTCTGGCGGGTAGCATAGCCCTGCTTCTGCGCAGCCTTGATAGCGCACCTTAACAATACCATCTTGAGCAACATTGCTTAGTTTGCTGATTACACTTAATGAATCAAAAAATACTTCCGTCTTACCAAAGAATTCATCTTCAATAACGACGCCCTTGCCAAGCTCTGGCACTTGAATGTTTGCGCCTTTGCCAATAATTTCGAGCTTCTTTTTATACAAATAATAACCAGGAGCAATATCCCAACCAATAAAAAGTGTATTGCCTTGCTGATCAAAATCAAACGAGAATGCTTGATCAACAGGTAAAAACGTTTGCTCTGCGGGTTGCAGTAAATCATTTAATAAATTATTAGTTGTAGCCTGCGCTGGCATCAGCGAGAGCGCACAAAGCAATAAAATAAAACAACGCATTAATTAAGTACCTCATCCATCCAATTAAAGTAGGCCAAATTGCCTGTTGATACGTCCACTACCTGAATCTCAGGGATCTCATAACTATGCAATTTTTTTATAGTTTGGATCACTTGGTTCATTTTTTCTGACTTAGTTTTAATTAATAACTTACACTCAGTTGCATGTGTAACTTCACCTTCCCACATGTAAACTGACTCTACATTTGGAAGAATACTCACGCAGGCTGCTAATTTCTGCTGAACAAGTTGCTCTGCCATAGCGCGCGCTTCACTTGCATTAGCGCAAGTGGTAAAAACAAGCCGAAAATGAGTCGTCATATTGAACCTTTAATTGATTGCTTTGCCCAACCCATAGTAGCTGATAGCTAAGGCAAAGTGTAGCCAAGCGCATAACCCAATATCACTGCTCTTGAAAAAAGACCTTACTACCCATATTTATATTTCATACACTCACTTGAGTGACCATTATTTAGAGAGTTTTATGTTTAGATTTTTATTCTTGTTATTTATTCTCGTGCCGATTATTGAAATCGCATTATTAATTCAAGTCGCTGATGTGATTGGCGGCTTTGCCACAATAGCGCTGGTTGTTATAACGGCCATTGTGGGTGCCAAATTAGTTAAAACACAAGGTATGGGTGCATTACAAAACGTACAACTGCAAATGGCACAAGGGCAAATGCCTGCTAAAGAACTATTTACCGGTTTATGTGTGATTATCGCTGGCGTTTTACTCCTTACTCCCGGCATTATGACCGATGTATTTGGCTTTTTATTACTAACGCCTGTCATTCGTAATAAACTAGCTGCAGGCCTTGCCAGTCAAGCAACTGTACGCATGAGTGCAGGCATGCAACAAGGTCCTTCACCATTTACACAACAGACTCAACAAGAGCCAGAACCGCGTAAAATGAGTGAGCCAACCACGATTGATGGTGAATACGAGAGAAAAGATTAAATTTTTTAATTTTTTCACTTGGATTTTGACTCACCACCCCCATTACTGAGTACAACTAAACTAATTGCGCTAAACCATAAGGTTCCAGCCAATTGGTACACACACAACTTTTTTCTGTCCTGTTCAGAAACTGTTAGGAGAACTAAAAAATGAACATTCGTCCTTTACATGATCGCGTGATCGTTGAGCGCCTAGAAGAAGAAACTAAATCAGCTGGCGGTATTGTATTAACTGGTTCTGCGGCTGAGAAATCAACCCGCGGTAAAGTTGTCGCTGTTGGTAATGGCCGTACTCTAGATAACGGTGATGTGAGAGCATTAGAAGTTAAAGTCGGTGACACTGTGTTATTCGGCTCATATGTTGAAAAAGCAGAAAAGATCGAAGGTCAAGAGTACCTGATCATGCGTGAAGACAATATTTTAGGCATTGTAGGCTAAACCTACTTTTCGTTTAACATACATTTAGAATTTAAAGGAAATTAATCATGGCAGCAAAAGAAGTACTTTTTGCAGGTGACGCACGCGCTAAAATGCTAGCTGGCGTAAACATCTTAGCAAACGCAGTTCGCGTAACATTAGGTCCTAAAGGCCGTAACGTAATCCTAGATAAATCATTTGGCTCACCAGTAATCACTAAAGATGGTGTATCAGTGGCGAAAGAAATCGAACTTGAAGACAAGTTTGAAAACATGGGCGCACAAATGGTTAAAGAAGTTGCATCAAAAGCAAACGATGCAGCCGGTGACGGTACAACTACAGCTACAGTGCTTGCACAGTCTATTGTAAATGAAGGCTTAAAAGCAGTTGCTGCGGGCATGAACCCAATGGATCTTAAGCGCGGTATCGATAAAGCAATCATCGCTGCAGTTGCTGAGCTTAAAGAACTTTCAGTTCCATGTGCTGATGCAAAAGCAATCGCACAAGTAGGTACTATTTCAGCTAACTCTGATAAAGAAATTGGCGACATCATTGCAGAAGCAATGGAAAAAGTAGGCCGTAACAGTGGTGTAATCACTGTTGAAGAAGGCCAATCACTTGAAAACGAACTAGATGTTGTTGAAGGCATGCAGTTTGACCGTGGTTACCTTTCTCCGTATTTCATTAACAACGCAGAAAAAGGCGCTGTTGAATTAGACAATCCGTTTATTCTACTTGTAGACAAAAAAGTATCTAACATCCGTGAGTTACTTCCTACATTAGAAGCGGTTGCTAAAGCAAGCAAACCACTACTAATCATTGCTGAAGACCTTGAAGGTGAAGCGCTAGCTACATTAGTTGTTAACAACATGCGTGGTATCGTTAAAGTATCAGCAGTTAAAGCACCAGGCTTTGGCGACCGTCGTAAAGCAATGCTACAAGACATCGCTGTATTAACTGGCGCAACAGTTATCTCTGAAGAAATCGGCTTAGAGCTTGAAAAAGCCACGGTTGAAGACCTAGGTACTGCTAAACGCGTTGTGATCACTAAAGATGACACAACAATCATCGATGGTGCGGGCGAAGAAGATGGCATCACAGGTCGTGTTGCACAAATCAAAGCACAAATCGAAGAAGCAACGTCTGACTACGACAAAGAGAAGCTACAAGAGCGCATGGCAAAACTTGCCGGCGGTGTTGCAGTAATCAAAGTAGGCGCAGCCACTGAAATCGAAATGAAAGAGAAAAAAGACCGCGTTGAAGATGCATTACATGCAACTCGCGCTGCGGTTGAAGAAGGTGTAGTACCTGGTGGCGGTGTTGCACTAGTACGTGCAGCAAATAAGCTTATTGATTTAGTTGGCGACAACGAAGATCAAACGCACGGTATTAAAGTAGCACTTCGTGCTATGGAAGCCCCACTTCGTCAAATCGTAACCAACGCAGGTGACGAAGCGTCTGTTGTTATTAACGCAGTTAAAGGCGGCGAAGGTAACTTTGGTTACAACGCAGCCACTGGCGAATACAACGACATGATTGAAATGGGTATCTTAGATCCAACTAAAGTAACGCGCTCTGCACTACAATTTGCAGGCTCGATTGCGGGTCTTATGATCACCACTGAAGCCATGGTAGCTGAAATCCCTAAGGATGAAGCTGGCGCACCTGATATGGGTGGCATGGGCGGAATGGGTGGCATGGGCGGTATGATGTAATAGATTTTAGCCTGAATCGCTTTTCTTGTAAGCCATAACATGTTGATGTTATGGCTTTTTTTATTTCTATTTTTCATCAAACGTTATAACTTTAAGGGTATAAAGTGGGGTATCAATAATACCCCCCATATACTTATCTCTATAAAAACAAGGTGATAATTCATCTATGGGCGGCATATTATGGGTTTAAGCTGTGTGATCGTGTCAATTAAATGAAGTCAGAAAAGTAATCAACTGACTTTACTTTCATTACACTCTTATAGTTAAACTTGAATTACACGCATATAGTGCGCATAATGTGATTATTAGATGGTTGGAGTGTTAATTATGAATATTACTTTAGGTAAAGAATTCGAAAGAAGAATCACAGAGAAAGTCTCTGATGGCTTATATACCTCAGCGAGTGAAGTGATCCGTGATGGGTTGAGATTGTTGTTTGAAAAAGATGCGGCTAAAAATCAACAGCTCGAAATATTACGCGAAGAAGTAGCTAAAGGTTTTGAACAGTTAGCTGCGGGCGAATCGTCAAATCAGAATGTCATGGATATATTTGAACAAGCCTCTCTTTCAGTAAATCAAAAGTCTGAAAGCAAGAGCGATAATGCCAACCTATAGGCTTTCTCCTTTAGCAGAAGAAGATTTATATAAAATAATCTCTACGACAATTAGTTCATGGGGTAATGAGCAAGCAAAAGCGTACGCACAGAATATAGATGCCGCATTAATAAAACTTGCTCAATTTCCTGATTTTGGTAGGGAAAGAAATGAAATTTATAAAGATGCTAAAAGCTTTCCCGTAGAAAAACATATAGTGTTCTATCAAGTCAATGATAACGGTATTGATGTTGCTCGTATTCTTCATCAACGTATGGATCCCTCAAAACATTTTTAATGATTAAAAAAAGAGCGGACTTTGGTGAGAATATAATTATGCCAGAAAGTCATATTAACAAGCTTGCCAAAATAGATGCTCGTCTTCAATTATTAAATGAAGAACGCCTTGCTTAACTTAATGAGCGCCAACAATTAATAACACATCATGAAGCTGAATTGGCTAAAAACTTCAACCTACACGCCTCTCCTGAATCTAAAATTGACCTTTTTCTTTCATATTTTAAAGGTCGTAACGATGTTTACCCATTTAGATGGGAATCAAAAAACGGTAGAAATGGTTATTCTCCTGCTTGTTGGAATGAATGGCAGCCAAAGATTTGCAACAAACCAAAAATTAGCTGTACTGAATGTAAAAATCAGAACTTTAAAGTACCTGACCATCAAGCTGTCTACGGACATTTGAAAGGTATTAAAACCATAGGGATCTACCCTCTATTAAGTGATAATTCAACGTATTTACTTGCAGCAGATTTTGATAAAGAAGACTGGTTTGAAGCTACAACAGCGTTTTCAACGACTTGCTATTCGTTAAATATTCCCTATCTATTAGAACGTTCAAGAAGTGGCAACGGTGGCCATATATGGATCTTTTTCTCACAAGCTGTAGCTGCTAGTGATGCTCGTCGATTAGGCAATGGTCTACTTCGTAAAACGATGGAACTCTATCCGTTGCTATCATTTGATTGCTTCGATAGACTATTTCCTAATCAAGATATTATGCCAGAAGATGGCTTTGGTAACCTCATTGCTTTACCACTACAGCTAGAGCCAAGAAAATATAACAATAGTGTTTTCATTAACAATGAAGGCGTCCCTTATAATGATCAGTGGTCAATATTGGCAGCTACTCGAAAAGTGACTAAAGCGCAGCTTCAATCAACACTTAAACAGCTAAATTCTTATATTGAAAGAGCGCCTGATGATATTGAAAAGAGTGAGCCATGGAGAAACTTAATAGCAATGAAACCATTAAGATCAACGATTGCCCGCAGAAGCTTATATTAACGCTAGCTGATCAGTTATATGTTCCAATCGCTAATTTACCCGGAAAACTGACGGCTAAGTTAAACATTGTGCAGTATTTTCTAATCCAGAGTTCTACAAACGACAAGCCTTACGCTTATCAACGATTGGTACAAGTCGATATATTTGTTCCGCACATATAGAAAGTGGTTATTTAATCTTACCTAGAGGTTGTTTAGCCGAAGTTACTCGCATCATATCAGACCAAAAAATAGCAATTGAATACACCGATAAACGATTTGAAGGTAGCCAGCTAGAAAAAATCAAGTTCACGGGTAAACTTAAAAGCCAGCAGAAAAAAGCTGTTGATGCTTTATTTGCACAAACAAATGGTGTTTTTGTTGCATCGACGGGTTTTGGTAAAACTGTTACAGGATTAGCGCTTATCGCAAAAAGAAAGGTGAATACCTTAATTTTGGGTAACTACTCAGCACTAAACCTTACTTATTGAAAACGATCAAAAATAAAAAAGGGATCGACTTGCTTGATCATTTCAACGCGTTATTCTGTTGCTTTCCTTTGATTATGATGTAAATAAATGAAAGTAAGTGGGATCGATATCGAGTCGAATATCGACAATATTAAAGCACAAATTGAAGCAGATAAAACGTTATCGACGTCAATGCGTGCTGCGATCGATTTACTGCTACTTATTGTTAC
>NZ_JABCJL010000038.1:0-35171 GCF_012952265.1 Pseudoalteromonas sp. NEC-BIFX-2020_015 | reverse complement strand
CGTTTCACAGGCGCTTACTCTCTACGTTGTTACTTCTTAAAAGGGACGACCATTATTGCAAAGTAACGCCTTGATATTAAGCGCCTGTGGAACGCTGAATTCTGCATCTTGAGGTGGCTTGGGTATATTAACCATAGCCGAGTTCCTATTTTGATTCAATCGACAACTGACTTTCACGTAAATATAAAAAGAGGATTTGGTGTTGTTTTAATGGGCGTTTTGGAAGGGATTGCTGGTGTTTAAGTGGCTTATTTAAGGTGATAAGGGGTTACCCTTATTAATGTATCGTGTTTCTCAGCTTTTCTAGATTATGAACAAGGCAATACAGTTGTCGCACAATGAAGTGAGGCATTCACTTCATTGTGCCCGCAAGGTTAATTTGTTTATTCCTTTATTGACTGTACCTTTATTGACTGTAACATTGCGCTTTTTCAGATCAATGTCTTCTTAATAATATCATCTGCTTTAATTGCGTTTAAACACCTTACTGCATACCAATTTCACAATCCTTTGAGCCAATTTTCTTGCTCCTCGGTATCTGGAACTTTAACACCTCGAGCATCTGAAATTAAAGATAAAGCTTCATTTGCATTTACGCCAAACTTAACAAGAACAGCACCCGCAATAATACCAGTGCGACCGATACCTGCTCGGCAATGGATTACAACATGCTTGCCATTTATAATATCTGAATACAACTCCTCAGCTAAGGTAATTGCTTCAGATGTATTTGGCAAACCACGGTCGGGAATAGGGAAAGAAATAAACTCAATGCCGTATCTATGGCAAAGTGACATCTCCAAAGTTAAACCAACCTCATACTCTTCATTCTTCTCAAGCAATGAAACAACTGTGTCTACACCTAAACTTTTTAAGCCGCTAAATTCATCATCAATCCATTCATTAGAAACAGGTTTAGCCATAACTGATAATTTACCATCAGAGAATTCTTTCACAATATATATAGTTGGAAGCATACTTTCCTTAGGTATATAACGAGGCCAGTAGAAAATAACCCGTTTTTAATTTATTTTTATTGATGGTTTAACCATAGCTAAATTACCCTTAAATAATATTTAACTCTAAGAAAGGTGAAATCCCCTCATAGAATTACTTGGCAATAAACAGGTTTATATTAATATTGACTCAGTGTTTGTTTAACAGTTAATCGGTGGCGATTAAGTGCTGTTGCTCTTCTAGCTGTTGTTTAAGTCGTGTGTTTTCAGCTTTTAAAAAAGCGACCTCTTCTTCAAGGGGTAATTTTTTATCCGCTGTTTGCTCACCGGGTAATTTTTCTCGTAAAAGCATAATGACCTGCTCAGAGTGAATAACATCGCCAACTTTGGCTTTAAAGTCATACACAATCCCTGCACTGGGTGCGATAACTTCAAGTACCGCTTTTTCAAGTTCAACGTCAAATAATGCTTGGTTAGCTGTAACAGCCTGTCCATCGTTGACATAAACAGCGGCAATTTTTGCCTCGCCCATTGAATCAAATAACTCTGGTGCTTGAATATCCATATTTATCATTTCCTTATAGTTAATATACGCACTTTCATTATTGAAGGTGCGTTTAATTAAATTGTCACCTGTTACAAAAGAGTTTGCCTAGGCATTGCGTCATCTTTTGTGTCAGTTTCAACTACTTTGGTTATTACCTGTGCAGGCTGATTTTTCATTGCTGTTAACAGCGCATCTAACGCCTGTTTGTGTTCATCGCTTTGTATGGCTTGTTGCTCAGCATTTTTAACATTTTGTTGGGCCATTAACTCCAATACATCACGATTATTGTTGTGTTCTAGTTCATCTAATAGCTGATTAACTAAATCTGGCGCTAACTGCGCCATATTATTATCTGCTAACGCAGTGAGTATTTGAGCCAGTTGCTCACTGTGATCAAGCGATTTAAGCGCCACTAATAATTGCTCGCTCAATAACTGCATTTGCGCTTGGCTACCCGCTAATAATGCGTGCTTTAAATCATTAAGCGCGGCGTCTGGCGTACTATTGGCAATTGCACTTGCTAGCGTGTTTAACTCAGTTTTAGTATTTAATTGCTCAGTTTGCATATTAAGTGCTGTTATTAATTGCTCAAAGCCTTGTTGGTTATTATTGCCACTTGTAACCTGCTTAAGCTGATCTAACGTTTCACCAAGTTGCGTTAGCTGCTGGTGATTGTTATTGCTATTAATTGCTTGCGTTAACTTTTCTCCTAGGTTGTCAATTTGAGCATGGTTACTATTGCTAGTAACGGCTTTTATCAGCTCATTTAACTGGGCTTTATTATCAAGTGGCGCAATATATTCACTTAATTGCTGACCCAGCATACTCAAAGTTTGGTTACTATTATTGGCCGCAACCACTTTAGCTAACTCGCTCAATTGTGCATGATTGTTATTACTTGCTACGGCATTACTCATCTGTTCTAGTTGCTGGCCAAGCATGTTCAATATTTGATTATTATTATTCGCTGCAACGAGCGTAGCTAATTCATTCAATTGCGCATGATTATTATTACCTGCTACCGCATTGGTCAGCTCACTGAGAGCGTCTTGATTGCGAAGTTGCGCTAAGTGTTCACCTAGTTCTTGCCCCAATACATTAATGGATTGATTGCTATTGTTTGCAGTGAGCACTTTGCTCAATTCATTGAGCTGTGAATGGTTGTTGTTATTTGATACCGCAGCAACCAACTCAGTAATAGCTGTTTTATTATCAAGTGGTGCTAAATGCTTGCCTAAAGCTTGTTCTAAGTTATTAAACGCTTGGTTGGTATTGTTTTCACTGGTCGCTTTGGTGAGGGCGTTAAGTTGGCTGTGGTTGTTATTACTTGCAATTGCAGCACTTAATTGCTCAAGTCCACTCTCATAAGGCGTTTGCTTAAAGCCGTTATCAAGCGATTGCGCAAGTGCGGCCAATGCGTGCTTATTATCTAGCCCTTGAATATTAACGCCTACACTTTGCAGTAAATCACTGTAATCGTGGCTTAGGTTATTTTTACTGAGCTTACTAGCAATGCCCTCAAGTGATTCATGTAAATACCCCATTTGCTCAACAGCCATCATGACTGGGCTGCCTGCTCCATCGAGTTTATTTAAGCGCACAAAGTCTTCTTTAATTTGGCTGTAACGAGCGTGATCTTCTTGCGTTAATGTACCACGCAGTTCACCCAGTTTGAGTAAGTTCTCTTCAGAGCCTTTACTGAGTGTTTGCGCTTCGCCGCGATAATGATCGCGTATAAGGTTTTCAAGCTCTTCGTCATTCATGGCAGCTACGACCTTCTCCGCCATTTTGTTCATGTTACGGTAACTACCTTGGAGCTTAAATGGGGGCTCGGTACGGTAATTATTATCTTGTGCGGCGGAGGCTATATACTGGGCGTTAACTTTAAGCACGGTATTACGAATGGTCATTAGTCGCGTGAGTACGGCTTTAATTTCGTTAGCCTCGGCCTGTGAGTACCCATGTTCCATTTCATTTAATGAAATGTCTTCGCCTTGGCAAATACGCACTAATTTATATAAATCGTCCATATTGCGATTAGCCAGTGGCGCTAATACTGAATTGGAGGTCAGTGCATTTTCAATAAAGCTCATGGCAAATTCTTGCTCACAGCCTGCCAAAGTATCACCTAAGTTATAAATATCGGCGCGGTTAGCTAGCATGTCAGGAATTTTAAAGCTCTCGCCAGATTCCGTATAGGGGTTACCGGCCATCACTACAGCAAACTTTTTGCCGCGTAAATCATAGGTTTTACTTTTGCCATTCCACACGCCATCAATTCGGCGTGAGCCATCACACAATGAAATAAATTTTTGTAAGAACTCTGGGTTGGTATGCTGAATATCATCCAAGTAGAGCATTACGTTATTGCCCATTTCAAAGCTTTGGTTAATTTTTGCAATTTCTTTTTCAGCGGTGGCATTAATTGCTTGAGCTGGGTCGAGAGAAACCTGATCATGCCCTATCGATGGGCAATTTACTTTAACAAAGGTTAGCCCTAAACGGTTTGCAACGTATTCAACCAAGGTTGTTTTACCGTAACCTGGCGGCGAAATAAGTAATAACATGCCCATTAAATCGGTGCGTTTATTTTTACCCGCGGAGCCAATTTGTTTTGCTAAGTTATCGCCAATAATTGGAAAGTACACTTTGTTGATCAGCTGATTACGTACAAACGAGCTAAGCGGGCGTGCTTTAAATTCGTCAAGCTGCAGACGCTCTTTTTGCTCAGCCAAAATATCGCTGCGTAATGTGTGATATTGCTCAAATGCAGGTACTTGCTCGGTGATGTATTTACGCGTGCGAGCATAAAACTCAGCGTAATCTACATTCAGTATTTGCTCTTGCACTCGCTTATGTTGGCCCATAAGGCGTTCAACCTGCGTTATAGGGGTAACATCGAGTACATGATAATGCAGTTTTGTTGTTGCACTTAAATGCGCATAGTTTGCAGCTTCAGCCTGCACGACGGCATTTACTTTATCACTTTGCATGCAATAGGCGTTTACCCAACTTAAAAATAATAATGCACGTTCATCAGTTTGCGTTACATTTTCGCATGCATGATTAAGCTCGTTAATATAGCCTTTTGCTTTGGAGTCACTACTAAACTGCTCAGCTAAGTTTTTGGCCTGCTGAGAAATAATAAACTGTTGTTGTTCTGCTGTTTTTTGTTGCGCTAACTGCTGCACTAAGTAAGCGGCGGCTAAGTCACTTGATAAATCAGTAAAGCGCGCGCGCAGTTTACTTATTTGCGGTAAGTACTCTGCAATTTGCTGACTTAATTGCTCATTCAAGGAGCTGATAAAACTGGTTGCACCAAAATGTTTATCCATCAAAATGGCATTGATCGCTTGATGGTAAAATGTATTCAGTTGTGCGGTTGATAATTGTGCGCTAAATAACTGCGCCACAATCCGACAACTTGCAGGGTAAATAAGCAAATCTAAGCTATTTTTTTGAGTCAATAAGGTGTCAATAATTGCGCATGCATCGTGATCGTGAATACCTTTTTCGTAACCCTCTTGGTAGCGCGGCTCAGCAAACTTTTGCACTAACGAAAGTAAGGTATCTTCTTTTTTTGCCTGTTGTAATTGTACAAAAGTAAGCGAGTGCTCACTGTTTTCACACGCAAGCAATATTTGCGCAGCTAAATACTCACCACGATAAACCTCGTCATTCTCAGAGACCAAGGTTTGTTGCCACAAATGGCGACTTTGCTGTAGCGTATTAAGACTTTGCTCATCTGTTATTGGTTCAAAATAATCAGTTCCCGTTAAGTGCAGCATTAGCTGCTCATCGCGCGGCAATAACGTTAAATCAAGCAGCTGCTTATTTACGCTAAATGCGTGTTTACCAATACTGACTGAATTACCGCCATCAGTAAAAATGTCTTGTTTGTCACGCAGTGAGCGAATGCCCTGATCTTTACTCGCTTTGAGTTTTGATTGAATATCATCGGCACGTATTTCATCACCTAACTCTTTGAGCTCAGTAGTCAATGCGCGTAATTTGCTGATCATAGGATCGGCAGCAAAATAGGTATTGAGCGCATCAAGCTCAGTAAAGCTTTGCGCGCGGCGGTTTACGCCCTGTAAAATACGCTCTGCAGCGTTAGCTAAGTTAAGTGCACGGCGCTGGCGAGTATCAATTAAGCTTTGTTTGTGCGCTTCAAAGCTTTCGTATACGTCATCGCGCTTTGCAATAATTTCACTGAGGTATTCGTCAAAGTCACTAAATTGCGATTCAAGCTCTTCGAGCTGAATCAGTAATCGAGATAATTGATCGTCACACGCTTCTGGTGTTTTGGCGTTATTTAGCGCGTTAGTAATACTTTGCGAAAACAGCTTAAAGCGTGCGGCAAATTCGGCTTTTGCTTCAACACTACCCAGGCTTTTTTGACGAATTTCAATACTGGCTTTAGCGCGATTAACCAGCGCATAAACAGCACTGATGTCTTCTAATATTTGCGTGCGTACGCGGCTGTCATCAATGTCTAAATCAAGCATGGTGTGGTTGAGTAAATCAAGCTCCACGCTTTGCGTATCAAGTTGCGCTATATACGTTTTTAGCTCGCTGACACTTTCGCTTTTACTGCTGAGTTCTTCCAGCTCTTTTAGTTTTTCGTGGTACGGTGCTAATGCGCTATCTTGTTGTAAAAATGCAGCTGTTGCTTGGCTTACTTCGCCAAGCCTTTCATCAATTTGGTTTTGTAGTGCGTTAAGTGCATCTGTATCTATATACTTAATGTCTTCAAGGCTGATCACTTGCCCTTTTAAGATTTTTAACGCATCAATACCCTGCACAAACTGTGGCGCAGCTTTAAAGCTATCTGGGCGTATGTCACGAGTTACATCAGTATATTGTTTATTAATATCCACCAAGGCTTGCTTGGCTTTGTTTTGAATTTCAGTAACTTTTTCAAATTCATCCAGCACTTGCTCAGCAGTTTCATTAATGCTGTGCAGGTTTTGAGCAATT
This sequence comes from Pseudoalteromonas sp. NEC-BIFX-2020_015, assembly GCF_012952265.1. NCBI lineage: Bacteria > Pseudomonadati > Pseudomonadota > Gammaproteobacteria > Alteromonadales > Pseudoalteromonadaceae > Pseudoalteromonas > Pseudoalteromonas sp. NEC-BIFX-2020_015. Next base: position 28,688 of record NZ_JABCJL010000038.1, on the reverse strand, counting down.
TCAGTAAACTCACCTTCATTAAGCCAATGATAACGGTCGAAAATATTACGACTTAACGCAATCATGTCTTCGTAATGAAATAGACTCGGGCTTTGTTCATTTATTGCTTTACAAACACTGTACAAGTCAGAAATACCGCGTACTAAATCAGGGTTACCTATTTTGCCAAAAAAGCTGGTCAGCGGCGGCGCATTCGCAGCAAATTCAGCTGATACAAATGGGCTTTGCCAAATTTGAATCGGGTGTACGCGTTCAGGTTCGTCTTTATCAGCTTTAAAGGTAAGCGTTAAACCATCGTTGTATATGCCGTAGCCGTGACAATAGATAGGGTTTTGCAGGTTTTTATCAATAATATTGTATGCAAACAGTGCATAACGACCTTCGCTTGGCTCATAAAATACGTATAAAACATCTTCGCCGTTGGGTGACTTTATTTGCCTGTGGAATTCAAGATCTTCTATTTGCTCTTCAAACGATCGCGCTTGCCCTGATTGTAAATAATAACCACCGGGGAAAATAACACCGTGATCTTCAGGTAAAGTAACGCAGGCACTGCCAATGGCATCTTGGCGAGCAACCTGCTGAGTACGCGTATTAAAAATAAAATAACGCCATGTTTTTTCGCGATACGGGAGTATTTTTATTAATACTAAATCGCCCACCAGCGCGTATTCTACATCGCTATCAGCAAGAGATTGGTTTTTATCATCAACCGGTTCTTGGTAAATACCTTCACCGGTATCTGTGCTGTTTTCAATTTTAATCGTGAGTGAACCACCTATGGTCTCCACAAAAACTTGGTCAGCAATATTAATATGGGCATGACGCCCTTCTACGTGATCACTGCGGTCAGTTTTGAGCCATTCAAAATCGTAGTCATGGGCGTGTTGAATATCACGTTCGCCGCGGTTATCTATATAATTGATGGTATTGTCTGGGTGAATTTCCCAGCGAAAAACCCGCACATCAGATAACTTGTCGCCAATTTGGAATAACGCAAACAGCTTGCCATTTTGTTGGTATAAGTGCTGTAAACTGGTTTGTTTATAGTAAGTATAAAGCTCTTCAAAATCTCGAATAAAGCGCGTATCAGTTAAAAAGCGGGTTTGCTCTGGGTAAGCTTCCACTTCAAAGTGATCGTCTTGTTCTACTAGTTTTTGTACGCTAAACACGTCGTTAATTGAGGTTTCTTTTTTTAACCCAAGCAATACGTTATAAGCAAAAATAACTTTATCGCCTACAATTACAATGTCACGCGGTGTACAATTTTGTTCCGTACGAACTCTCACTCGCCCTTTAACTTGTAATTCTGTACTGCCAAACTCCGTTATACGCTGCTGATTAACTTCATCAATTTGCGTTTTTAAAGTCCCGCCAAAATTACTTAAGCGGCGTTTAATTAAGTCGTATGAGCCTTGCTCTAGCGCTTGCTGTGTTGCGTCCGTCATGAAAAACTATCCTGAAATTTAATTAAAGTTAGCCGTAATAAGTAATCTATTACGGCTAAAGGGATGAAACTTAGAAACCAGACTAGTCTTTTGTATCTAGCTTAATTTTATCCTCTAAACCACCACCTAAATTGCCACCTAACATACTCAACAATTGGCTTTTTTCAGCCGCTGTTGTGTTACTTAACTGCTTAAGTAACTTGCTCATATTAAAGTTTTTAAGTGTTTCAGCTGAGCCATTGGCCCCTGCTAGCACACCTTTTAGGTCTTCAATTAAATTACGATCACCGTTTAAGTGATCTTTAAACACGGTTTGCACAGTTTTACTTTCATCAACTAGGCCATCAATTGATTTACCTAAACTGATTGCACTCATAAATTGATTAAAGAACTGGCCATCACCACCCATAATATTGATATCGGCTTTGCCTAAAGCATTTGCCATAATGTGTGCTTGGTGCTCAGCAATGTCTTTGCTTGCTGAAATTTTTGCCAATACCAACTCTTTTTGTTGATTAAGTTGTAACGTGAAACTCTCATAATCGCGGGCATCTTGATCCATAGAGTTAAGGGCTTGTAGTTTTTCTTCAAGGCCTTTTGCTTCTGCGAACATTTTACGTTCAAGGTTAATTGCTTCTACTTCACCTTGCTTCTCATTTGCCTCAGCCATCGCTGTTTGAACTTGTGCTTCTGTAAGTCCTATTTCACGATCACCTTGCGCTTGCGCTTCGAGTTTTTGACGCAGAACCTTAGCATCGGCTTCACCTTGTTTCTCGCTAGCTTGTGCCATTGCTGTTTGTACTTGCGCTTGTGCAAGTCCAATTTCGCGATTACCTTGCGCTTCAGCTTCAAGTTTTTGACGCATTATTTTAGCGTCGGCTTCGCCTTGAATTGCGTTTGCTTCAGCTTTCGCTTTAATAATATCTGCTTCAGCAAGACCTTGTGCCGCTGTTTCAACTTGATGTGCCTGAGCAAGGATCTTTTTAGATTCAGCTTGCTGATTAGCAATTCTCAGCTCTGCATTGGCCATTGTTTCAAGTTCACGGGCTTTGTATTCTGCCGCTTGCTCTTGCGCTTTTGCCGCCTCAATGTCTTTAACTAATAACTCTTCTGCTTGTGCTTTAGCACGAATGATCATTGCGTCTTTTTCACGTTCAGCACCAGCGAGTACTTTCACGTCTTTAATACGCTCTTCTTCTTCAGCGACTGATTTCTCAACAATAACGCGATCACGTACTACGTCAGCGATTTCTTTACGCTCAACTTCCAGCGCTTTTTCTTTGTTGATACGTAGAATTTCAGTTTCTCTTTCGCGTTCTATTACTTCAATTTCACGCGAGCGCGCTACTTTCTCTTCCTCAATACCTAAAACGCGTAGTCTATTTTGTTCAGCTATATCCAGCTCACGCTGTTTATTTTGCTCGCTGATACCAATAGCTTCTTCAGACTGAATACGTGCTTGTTCTGATTTAAGGCGCTCTTCTTGACGTACTTTTTCAGCTTCGGCAAATTCGCGCGCTTTAACTGTTTCTATTTCTCGTACTTGGCGCGACATGGCATCTTGCTTTTGGCGCTCAATTTCAAGTGATTTTTCGGTAGCTTCTTGATTTTGGATCTCAATTTTAGCGCGTTCGTCACACTTTAATTGGTTGGTCGATACGTTTTGTACAGCGGTCATTTCGGTGATGCGGCGAATACCTTCAGCATCAAGAATGTTTTGCGGATCAAGTTTATCAATCGACGTTTGTTCAAGGTAATCGATTGCTACATCTTCAAGCGTATAGCCTGATAAGTCTTGGCCAATCACTTCTTTTATATTGTCGCGAAATTCATTTCGATGAGTAAATAACTCAACAAAATCCATGCGCTTACCCACTGTTTTAAGCGCTTCTGAAAATTTGGCTTCAAACAGTTCTTGCAAAGTGTCGTGCTCAGAGGCGCGAGCACACCCTACATGCTTAGCAACACGTAAAATATCTTCTTTATTTTCGTTTACACGAATATAAAATGTAATAGCAATGTCGGCACGAATATTGTCCTTACAGATCAAACCACCTTTATCTTTACGCTCAAGTACCATACGTTTAGTGGAAATATCCATTACTTCCATTTTATGGATTACAGGATAAACAATACCGCCTGTAGTGGTGACATCGGGCTCATTTTTCATTTTATTAATGATCAGCGCTTGGCCTTGCTCTACTTTACGATAAAACTTGCCAATAATAAGCAAAATAGCAAAAATGACCGCTATTGCTATACCTACAAAGGTTAATATAGGTATGAGGTTATCTAAAAATTCCATGTTATGTCCTAACGTGATTATTGATTTGTTATATGTTACTTATTCCTAAAACGCAGGAAATTACCAAGGCTTTGCGGCAATAATGTAACAATGTTGCTCTTTGAGGTGATCAAGCAACACAGCAGTGTCGCCTGAAGTAAAGGGTTCGTTATTTTCTGCTCTGACTTCGATTAATTGCTCAGTACCTTGAAATTGAACGCGTGCTTGACCAAATGTATTGGTTACTTTACCTGTAACAACAATACACTCTAAACCAAGTAAATCAGAACTTTGGGAGGTTTCTGCGCTCGTAAAAAAGCGCTGAAGTGGGCGTGAAATAATAGCCGCAACGGGAATGGCAACCACCAAACAGGTTACTAGCATCACCACACCTAAAATATAAAATAAAGTGCCATCACCAAGTAAATAAGCAAAAAACTTATGTGCGTAAATACTGATTAACCAACTAATCATCACAACAAGACTAACTGACACCGTGATAGGTATGCCACCAAAGCCCATATTCAGCCATGAACTGATGCCTGAGCTTTGCGATGCATCAGCGTCAATATCAGATTCAAACATATCAATATCAGCAAAGCCGATTAAAGTTATTGCCCAAAACAACACGACAACCAATAACAGCGCTGAAAAAATAACAGTGGGAAAGGTAAGAGCTAAGTTTAAAAATTCCATATAACTGCAGTCCATTTTTTAATTACAATACTTGCATATAACTTTTTATCATCTAGCGATGTATTTGTTAAGTTATTTATACCTATTATGGGTTTGAAATATAAACAATGTAAATAACTTTTGGCTACGAATACGCTAAATTAACTAACGCTGCTTAGTATTTCACCTATATACCCAAGCCACCTCAAGATACAGTTTCAGTTGGAGTTAAAAGCGATTCAGGCAAGGCATTGATTGCAAATAATGGTTGTTCCCTTGTTAAAATCAATAACGCAGTATAAATCGCTTTTAAACCAACCCGTTGGGCGTTTCACAGGCGCTTACTCTCATCGTTGTTACTTCTTAAAAGGGACTGCCATTATTGCAAAGTAACGCCTTGATATTAAACACCTGTGAAACGCTGAAGTCTGCATCTTGAGGTGATTTGGGTATATAATTAGCAAAAAATGCATTACTTAACTTAGAATGCTGAAATACAAACTTCGCTATTCTAAAAGGATATTTATGCGCTACTTAATCCCACTGTCACTTTTTGCTTTATCATGCTCCCTGCCTGTTATTGCATCGGAGCCTAAAACCCATCAATGGTTTAATACCGCAACATATAACACCTTAAAAAATATAACTAACGATAATGACTCTGTCGCGCTTTCTAGCCATTACTATTTTGCACCGCAACAACATTCTGGCGTATGGGATGATTTTGGTTACTTAGACACTGATACTAACATTAAACTTGATTACTCTAATGATGATGACGCAGACAACTTTGGGCTGTTTGCTGAGGGCTTTTATAATAAATGGTTTGCAAGTGTTGAGCTTGCTGATTTAGGTGAAACCGACGACTATTCATTAGGCTTAGGATATGTATTTGCACAGTCGCTCAAAGTGTCAGTTCGTTTAGCTGAGTTTAAAGCCGCCGATACGATTTATTGGTTTAAAGCTCAATACAATCATCAACTAAATGACACAGATTACCTTGGTTTTACGATTGAAACTGACGATGATATTGATACTTGGAATGCCTCTACGCGTTATTTTCACCACCTTAGTCATGAGCGCTATTTAAGTGTTGATTTAGCTTATGAAGACAATGGTGTTGATTCTGTATTCTCTGGTATGGCTAATTATTATTTTAATCGCAATGTGGCTATTGCCGCGGGTGTTGCTGATTCACATCTGCAACTTGAAGCTAAATATTTTATAAATAGCCAATATTATTTTACGGCTCACTTTAGCGATATTGAGGAAGGTGAACAATACGCAGCTAAATTTGTCGCACAGTTTTAATTAACGAACCTGAACGTGGTTAATTGCCGCTAATCAGCGGCAATTTATGGTATTTAAAGTATTACATATTTCCCAGTTCAATCATCATCGCGGTGTACATTTTTAAGTTTAACTTAAGCTGCTCTACAGTAATAAACTCATGCTCTGAATGGCCTGTGTAACGCTTTCCTGGCATTGATGGACCGAACGATACGGCATTATCAAATAGTTTTGCGTTTGTGCCACCACCAATCGATACAAAGCCCGCGTCTTTATCGCCAGTAAAGTGTTTAAATATATCAAGTAAAGCCTGAGCGTGTGGTGCGCTGTCGAGCAGCATTGGTTTACCAATCACGATATCAATATTACTCAACTTGGCTTTATTTACAGATTGCCAATTTGCCAAAGCGCTGTTTATTTGTGCGCGTAATACAGCTTCATCTTTACCAACTGGGCGACGCAAGTTCACTGCAAGTGTGAGTGCATTACCATCACGCTCAATCAGTGTTGGTGCCACCGTCATTGGTCCCATAAAGTTATGCTCATATGCTATATCACCAAAATCTTTACCGTGTATATCAAGGCCTATCAGCTGGTTAATAAAATGAATTGTTTGTGCATCGCTATTACTTTCAAGCTTAATGCCTTTAAAAAGTTCAGCTAAGTAGGCAATGGCATTCACACCCGACTCCGGCTCTGAAGAATGAGCTGACATACCTTTAACGCTAATTAATATTCCACTTTCTTGTTCGCTAAAGTTAAACTCTACAGCGTTTAGTGCACTCGCTGCATGTTTAAGCTTGCTAACTAATACTGTATCGGCATTATGTAATATAACACTGGCATCTTCCGGAATTTGGCTTTTAAATGCGCCACCTTTAAGTTCGCTTACATACGCGCTAGTTTGTGCCGATGTTGCATTAAAAGTAGGTTCAACCAAACTCCAGCCTTTTTCTGCCACAACTACAGGGTATGAGGCATCAATCGTCACCGCATACTTTGGTTGTGGGTAGGTCCTCATAAACTCTTCAAGGGGTCCCCAATCAGACTCTTCAGCTAAATAAATCATTAGCTCAATGCGATTATTAAGGTCAATGCCCTGATCTTTTATTGCTTTCATTGCATAAAGCGCTGTGGCAATAGCGCCTTTATCATCCTCTGTACCGCGAGCAATCAATTTGCCTGGCTCTGAAGTACTGTCGATTTCAAACGGGCTTTTTTTCCATTTGCTGGCGTTAGCGGGTTGCACATCACCATGGGTGACTATCGTTACTTTTTCTGTTTGCTTGCCCATGCCAATTAAAACGGTGTAACCCAAATCTTGATAATCAAATCCCAGCGCTGCTGCTTTCATTTTTAATAGCGCTTTAAAACCAATAAAGTCTGGGTTGTCTGGTGTATTAATTCCGTTTTTATTGACTGTTGGAAAAGAAACCATATTTGCTAAAGTGTGAATTTGTGCATCTTGGTATGTGTTAACTGCGTACTGCGCAACCGCATCACTACGACTATCTATATTGGCGTGAGCAGTTGCAGCTAATAACGCCAAGCTTGCTAAAAAAAATTGTTTCAAAGCGAGATCCTATTAAGTTGAAAGACCAAATTAGGTGATATCCAAGCCCAAGTGCAACTTTGAACTCTGCATCTTGAGGTGGTTTGGGTGATAAGTGTAACGCCGTTGATGATTTCGATGCTAGCTTTGTACCTATCGCAACAGATATTTTCTAATCGCATAATAATTCGATAGCTAATAGCGTTCATTGCGCTGTATAATATGCCACCATTTTTAAGGCGTGAGTGAGTTATGAATCGCAGAAAGAAGATAGTTACTAAATTTAATAGCAGGGACAAGCGCGCCAATGCAAAATTACATAAAAGTAATAAGCCCGCTTATGTCTCTAAAGCAGAACGTGAAAGATTAGCTTTACTTGCTGAAGAACAAGCAGACACTGTAGTAAGTGATGAAGCATAAAAATAAACACGCTTCATTCGTAAGTCTATAAAGGTCAATTCTCTGCCAGTTATCGTCTTTGAGTATAGAGATGTAGGGCGATATTACATAAACAAGCGCAGGGAATTGACTGTAAGCAATTCCTGCACAATCATTACCGCCTCATTATCTTGTTTACTCGTGATTATTTAAATACGTCTCGTACACCAATAACAACCTCAGCGCATTAATCACTTTTTTTCTAACCATTTGTTCATTGCCTTATCGTAGGCGTCGGTTATTTTTGTTGTTGCGCAAGTGATACTCATAATGTAACTATCTGGTAGATCATTTTTTGGCATTACACCGGCTCCAATCGATACTTTTTTAAAGCACTTATCACCAAAGCGCTAGGTGGAGAATTGCATGCTTTGCTTCTCAATTTTTAATGGGTCTATGTTGGCTATTTGATGCTTTTTTGGGACTGTGAGACGCTGTGGTTGTGCTGAGTTTTGTGACTGTTGAAATGTTGATGGAAACGTATTTTGCTGTTTTTTTAGAATACTTTTCAAACCTAGTTTGAGGTCTATTTTTTTGTAGCTATTAGTGTCCTCTAGTGCCTTTGGCGCTGCAGGTTTTAATGGCTTTACTTGTTTTTTAATTTTTATAATCGTGTTTTCAGCAGGAATAATAGGGTTTTCAATCTTTTTCGGTAGTGTGGCTTCTTCTCGCTGAATGCTGGGCGTTTCTATTACAGGCAATGGATTAGGTGGCGGCATACTAACTATGTATGCTTTGATGGGTGGCGTTTCTACAGCAACTAGCACTGGTGTTTTTACGGTCATTATAATTGAAAAAACAATGCCGTGGAGCAGTAATGAAATAATAAGAGGCCGGCGCCACGTTGTCACAATGTTTGTTCCCTAAACGATAATGCAATCTGACCATACAAGCTCTACAAAGTTCCTAATCATTTACACCTTGTTGTTATTTACCTAGATTCAATATTACGCTGATATTTTTGATTCTACTAAAGTTGCAGGACTTAAAGCCAAAATTGCCGTTAAGGTTACAATTATAAAACGAGAATCGTATTTTTAGCTGTATCAAGTTTTGTGATGAGTTAAGTTTAGTGATGAGTTGATGTAAAAAGGCCAAATAGTTTGGCCTTTAAAGCTTAGTTACCTTTTTATTTACTAAAACGCATAACTCATCCCTAAATTAACTGAGCGCCCTTGCCCTGCTAGTTGATTAAAGCCTACGGTCATGTCTTTTTTGTATTGAGCAATACTCACCCCACCCAGTGGCAGCTGATAGTATTCATCAAGTAAATTAGTGACTGCCAACTTAACCGTCAGCTTGTCCCATGTTGCTTTGGTTTCTATATTAAGTAAGCTATAGCTATAGGTTTTATTTTCAAAGCGGCGCGCGTCAACCCGCGTTTTACTATCAACCCATTCCCAACTTAAAGCACTTTGCCATTTACCTACTTGTTGCTCAATAGCTATTTTGCTATGCAATGGCATTATTTGATATAACGACTCATCGCTGTCATCACGTTCACCATGTGTTGCTGTAACTCCTGCTTTTAACAACCATAACCCTGCGTGTTTACTTTCAAAAATACGCAGCGCCGCATCAACCTTTACGCCGTACAATGTCGCGTCAATGTTTGAAAACTTTAAAATATTACGCTTAGTTGAGGCCATATCTGTACGGTTAAAGCTATCAACCACTGTGCCGTCAATATAATCATCTACTTTGCTGCGCCAAGCATTCGTTGTTATTTGCCATGATTCATCGGCTGCTGATTTAGTATAACTTGCACTTAATGTGTAGGCAGTTTCGGCTTCTAAGTCAGGGTTGCCTATATAGCCATTGCCGTCACCAAACCAGCCGATCATACTGGTTGACATTGTACTAACCCCCCAACTGTAACGCTCATATAAATTAGGCGCACGGTTTTTACGTGCTAGGCCAAGTTGTAATTCATCGTTTGCACCAACTTGGTAACGCAGCAATAAGCTGGCATCAACTAATGTATCAGTACGTTTGCGATCAAGGGCATTAAATTCTGCCGCGGCTGTCTCATTACTTTTTCCCATTGCATGCATCCCCTCCATGGATGGCATATTCTCCATATTTTCATGCATACCACCGCCCATCTTTGTCTCAGTGTAACCTTGTACTTCTCCTGCGTTTGTTGTTACATGCTCAATACGCGCCCCAGCTGATACCCACCACTTTTTATTTAGCTGTTTTTGTAATTCAGCAAAGCCAGTAATACGATCGCGCTTACCGTCGTTTATATTCACATAGTCATTTGGTCCCATCATCATTGAGCCTTGTACTGCTGGCCACCAATCATCAATGCGATACCCATAGTATTCTTGACCTAGCAACAACTGAGTATCTGCATCAAAGTCCAAACGCCAGTTAAGTTGATAGCTAATATCTTGCGCGTCCGTATTCATTGGCATCATGCCGGTTTTTTCTGGGGTAAAAAATCCCATTTTATGTTTCACATCATTAAAATTAACCTGAGCCTGAAACTCACCACGGTCAATTATGCGACTATATTGCGAGATAAAACCGTAACTGGTGTTATCGGTCATATCCATATATTGATTTGCAAAGCCCTGAAACGGTATTTTTTGATGCGTTAGTTTAATTACAAACTGCTGTTTTTCATCACGAATCGCGCCTGTTAATGCATGATTTTGAACGCGATATAGCGTATCAAGTACTAAGTCGCCACGACCATCGTCATAACTATCAGCATCCTCAAATGCGCCTTGATAACTTAATGTAAAGCTATCGCTGGCCAAGCGTGCGCCTACACCCACGGCTTTTGCATGATTAATACTACGATACTGGGCTGATACATACCCTGAGTGCCAATCAAGCTCTGCTACTTCGCTGTACTGTGGTGCAATTGAATTCACTTTAATCACACCCGCTATATTATCGCCACCAGCACTTACCGGTGAGATCCCTGCAATAACACTATACGACGATACTTGATTCGCTGATATGTAAGACAAAGGCGGATTCATTTGATTGCCGCAAGCTGCTGTAATATCAGCGCCATCTACAATGACTTTTACGCGATCACCCATCATGCCATTTAAAATTGGTAGGCTAGATACGCCTCCAGCCGCAGAAAAATTAACACCGAGTTCACTTAACAACTGCTCAGCTGAACCTAGCATTTCGTGCTTATTGGGGTTTTGCCCGTGCACTTCAATAACTTCGATTGATTCATCGGCGATGGCAAAAGGCGAAAGTAACATTACGATGCTCAATGCAACAGGTGAAAGTACACATTGCGAGTTAGAAAGTGAAAAGTGACTGTTCATTTTATTCTTTAATTACAACAGGTTTAAGATGCCTAAAGTATATACTCTGGTGAATACACTGAACACGCGACAAATTGTCGCACCAAAAAAAACACATCGAATTAACAAAACACCATTCAACAACTATATTTATCCTGTTATTATAAATAAAAATAAATTCCAATAATTAATTAAACAAAATAACCAATGTAAGAGGGAAGTACATGCAACTTTTTAAATTGCTATTTTTGGCGGTCATTCTATTTAGCTCATCTACCGACGCAAAAAATAGCCTTGAGGATTTTTTTTCATCGGGTGGCTATAATCAAGTTAAAATATCCCCATCAGGTGAATATTACTCTATCACCTACTCTGAAGGCACAGAAGTTAAACTAGTCATACTCAACAGAGAAACTAATAAAGTAATGTCTAGCTTTGCTTTTGGTGACTATAAAAAAATTAAAAATGTCACTTGGGTAAATAATGAAAGATTTATAATGTCAGTTCAGAAAACTGTTGGTTACTTAGATACTAAAGGAGGAGCAGCATTTTATGTAGCTTCTAATTTTGATGGTAAAAAACGTCGTGAAATACTAGCTTCACAAACGTCTATTATAAGAATAATAAGTTTATTACCCGATGACGATGATCATATATTAATTACAAAACAACATTTTAAAGATGAATTCGCAGTTAAATTACACAAAGTTAATGTGTACACGGGTGAATTAAATTACCTTGCAGATCAACCAAAACAAGATGTTTTTGGCATGATTGCTGATGTAAAAGGTAACCCTCGTATTGCATTCAAATACGAAGAAGATGATGATGATAAATTAGGAGAAGGTGAAGTTAGCATTTACTTTAAAGAAAAACCTTCTAGTGATTGGCAACAACTAAATCTAAACAGCTTAAGCTATAAGCCAGGAGATAGTTTAAGTTTTTTAGGAATGAACAAAAAAGGTAATATTGCTTATTTAATAAATGACTCCAAACGTGAAAAATCAGCGGTTTTTTCTTTTAATCTAATTACAAAAAAGTTAAAAATAGTCATATCTAACAAAAATGTTGATATTGATACTGCCATCTATGGACCACAAGGTGATGTTATAGGCGTAACGTATGATCCTAATTACCCAAAATATTTTTATTTCAACGAAGGTAAAGAAGCTAAAACATTAAAAAAATTAAGTGATACATTTAATGCTTATAGGCTCACATTTACCAGCCATTCAATTAAAAGTAACCTAGCGGTATTTAAAATATCAGCAGACAAAACACCAAATGAGTTTTACCTCTACGATATTAATTCTAAAAAAGCATCTTACATAGCATCAAGCAATAATAAAGTAGATAAGAGCATATTATCAACGGTTGAACCTTTTACTATATCAGCTCGCGATGGGATAACTCTTCATGGGTATTTGACATTACCGGTTGGAAAAGGTGAAAAACAACTACCGGGTGTTGTAATGGTTCATGGTGGCCCTCATGGAGTTAGAGATTTTTGGGGTTTTAATTCAGAAGCTCAATACATCGCTAGTTTAGGCTATGCTGTGATACAAGTGAACTTTAGAGGTTCTGGTGGTTATGGGAAGGAATTTCTTAAAAGTGGATTCATTAAATGGGGCCATGAAATGCAGGATGATGTTACGGATGCAACTCTGTGGGCTATTGATCAAGGTATAGTAAACAAAGATAAACTTTGCATATATGGTGGTAGTTATGGTGGGTATGCTGCGCTTATGGGAGTGGTGAGAGAGCCGGATCTGTACAAATGCGCTATTGGTTATGTAGGTGTATATTCCCTCCCTGAAATGTTTAAAAGTGGCGATACATCAGAAAGTGAATCAGGTAAAAAATTTCTTAAAATGGTTCATGGTGAAAACGAAACAGATCAAAAACGTCGCTCTCCCGCATTTAATGTAGCTAAAATCAAAGCAAAGCTATTCATAGCTCATGGAGCTGATGATGTCCGCGTCCCAATAGAACAATATGAGGCTCTTACTAATGCCCTTGATGAAATAGATTACCCTTATGAATCAATGGTCAGGGATGAAGGACATGGCTATCACAAGCAAAAAAACCGTATCGATTTTTACACTAAAATGGCAGACTTTTTAGCTGCAAGTTTAAACCCTTAATTTTTAACTTAGAAATCGAATTATTAAGCCCAATTACCAACAAGTAGATTGGGCTTTCTAATAGGTTAGATTTAAGCTCTCTTACAATAAAATTTCACTCTTACTTATAACTGCTTTACTCGGCAAACTTTTCCATACAACCAAATGAATTATATGTAGCTGACTTACTACTATTTTATATGGCTCCGTGTATATGCCTAACGTGAGTATTTTTCATCGTCCTGCAAGGTTATTTTTCAAACATTTGAGGTACAGTTAATACACTAAAAAATAATAATAGGTTTCACATGGATCGTCGTCAGTTTATGGGATTTTCAGCCGCCTCTTTTTTCTTAACCGCCTGTGGTGGTTCGTCAAACTCAAAGCAAGCACCTGTTATTGGTATTCAACCCGTTACGCCTCCTGTTGAGAGCGTACTGACAAAAAGCCAATGGGAGGAGTTAAAAAGCAGCCTTGATGGACAGTTAATTTTGCCCACAGATAACAGTACATACCCAACCGCACGATTGGTGTTTAATACTCGCTACGATCATATTTACCCACAAGCTATTGCCCGCTGTGCTAATGAACAGGATGTGATCACCGCCTTGTCATTTACCAAGCAACACTCTATGCATGTTACCTCTCGCTGCGGGAGCCATAGCTACATAGGTAACTCAACAACCCAAGGGTTAGTGATTGATGTAACCCCTATGGACTCCATTTCTATAACTGCAAACACTGCAACAATTGGTGCTGGCGCTCGACTTACAGATGTTTACGATAAACTCACCGAGAATAATGTTGCCGTTGCACTTGGCAGCTGTTTAAGTGTAGGTATCGCAGGCCTTACGCTCGGCGGTGGATTTGGCGTTGTTGGTCGTGCTTATGGGTTAACATGCGATAGTTTAGTTGCCGTTGATATTATTAGTGCGCAAGGTGAAAAGTTAACCTGTGATAAAAACCAGCATAGCGATTTATTTTGGGCACTGTGCGGAGGTGGCGGCGGGAATTTTGGTGTCGTGACTTCATTTACGTTTAAAACCCACGCAACCAGTGACATTACCGTTTTTGAAGCAAACTTTTCATTCGCTGATTTTGAGAAAGTGATGGCAAGTTGGCAGGCATTACCTGATCTTTGGCCTGATGAAATGTGGGGGCAATGTTTACCTGATTGGAGTAATGGCACCTCCAGAGTCAATGTTCGTGCATTTTGCGTAAATTCTGCCACAGACGCAACACCATATTGGCAAGACTTTATGCACAGCATTGATGCAACGCCAAGCTCTAACACTGTAACCACCGCACCCTATCGAGACGTCATGTTAGGTACTTGTAGCGCGTCAGCGACCGCTTGCCACTTAGCGACACAGTTTGAGGGCGGTAGAATGTCACGCAGTGCTTTTGCAGCCAGTTCTGATTTTTTTGATAAAGAAATACCACCCGCAGGCATTAATACGCTTAAAGAATATATTGAGAAAAGCATCCTTGAAGGTAACCGAGGGATGATTATCTTTAACCTTATGGGAGGTAAAATAAGCCAGTTTGAGCCAAATGAAACCGCATTTGTCCATCGTAATGCCCGCGTAAGTGCTGAGTATTATACCGCTCTGCCACTTTCAGCGTCAGACAATACAATTGATGCAGCTCAAAAATGGGAGAATAGTTTTCGCCAAATTATGTCGCCGTGGAGCTCTGGCGGCGCATACGTTAATTACTTAGACCCTCTCATAAATGATCCGCAGTCAGCCTATTTTGGTGAGAACTTACTTAAATTAAAGCAAGTAAAGCTGCAATATGATCCAAATTGGTTATTTAAATCATCGCAAGGCATAGCACCAGCTTAAGTAACCTAAACTCTGGTTAGGATGTGTTGACCTTTCGTGATTCATTTTGCAGCAGTCTATTTGGTATTTAGGCAAGGCAGCGCCTATGGTCTGTGGTTGATCCCCATAAATAGGCGATAACGCAGTATAAATTACAAACATGCGCTGCCCGAAGGGTTTTTCCTTGGGGTGATTAACTCTTTGTTACCTACACGGATCTAAATAAGGGGCATGAGCAGGACGCGGAAGTTTTGCTCAATTTTTATTGAATCACAACATACAAACCTCGCGCCACGATTAAATCGCCCCTAGATTGAACAAATTTCAATCCACAAAGGTCAACACGCCCTAATTAACAAAGCCCCTTTAGGGGCATTGTTAAATTCTAAAAGCGATTAAATAGCGCTTAAACTTTGATTAATTTGCTTTATAAAATCGTTTATTCGTTGCGCATTTTTACCTAAATCACTTTTACCTACTCGTGATTTACTACGAATATCAACAAGTGTTACTGTTTCTAATGACTTAATTCGAATAACCACATCATCTTTAAAACCAAACCAAGCAGTAGTGTCAGTCGCTTCAATAATACCTTGCGACGCATCCGCATTAACTAGCTCCCAACCAAACTGATTAACCACTTCTTTTGCGGCAATGAAAACATCATTTTTACTATTAGCGTACTTAAGCGTTACTAATTCAGGGTATGCTTTTAACTGTGCGGCAGCTGTTTCTGCCCCGCTGTATTCTATCGGATTTGGTGCATCAGCACGTAACTCAGCAATTTTAACAAATGGAGGCGGGGCTACTACATCTGTTGAAATGTCATGAATGGGTGGCACACTTTTCGCTTTGTTCATCAAGCTTAAAGGCAGCGCTATAGCTATCACAGCAAAAATAGCGCTAATACCAGCCATTGGCCAATGTGTATTTTTACGCATAAAAATGAGTTGAACAATCAATAAAATTAAGGCTGCAGCTCCTGCATATACCCCAAAGCGGATGCCTGCAAATGCAGTGCCAAGCTCAACAATCCCCCATTTATATAATGGCCCCGGTAAAACCACTAATAAAATGGCTAACAGGGATACTATTCCCACTAACTTTTTCATCTATTCAACTCCGTCTTATTGTTTTTGATAATGGTCTTTATACCATTATTCGATATTTTTGCACAAAGAGCACAATACCCTCTTTTGCACATAAAAGATCACTTTAACAAGACTCAAATTACCAAGGCATTTCGCCCATATGTACTTTCGCACCTAACTCTAAACTTGAAGTATCTTTAAAGTGTGGATAAAGCGCCGCCATTTTTGCGATCAACTCACTGCTATTTGTACTTTGTGCTTTGGCTTTGATGAACGCTTTAATGTAATCAATTGTAAAATCAATTGCACTGTCATCTAATGCTGTACCGGCTTCCATATGACCAGGAATAACCATTAGTGGTTGCAGTGCCTTCATTTGATTAAGTTGCTCTAGCCATGCATTTACACTACCTGGTGTTTGCGTGTCTGCCATCCAAACATGGTGTCCCGCAGAAATCGCGACATTACCTAAAATTGTTTTAGTTTCTGGGATCCAAAGGTAAGGCCGATGCGCAAGTACCCCATCGTGTATTTTTATTTCAATGATATGCTGACCAACACTAATTTTAGTGCCTTTAAATGTCGCTGGTATAATTGGTTTTACTGGCGCATTCAAGCCCATTTTAGGCCCCCAAAACGCAACTTTTTTATCTCGTTTCTTCGCGATTACCTCTCCAACTGCCGGTGTTGTAATAATTTGCGCATTTGGGAATAACTCATGCAATACTTCCGCCCCAAAATAATAATCTGGATCAGCTTGGCTTATAAAAATGGTCGTTAATTGCTTACCTGAATCATATACTTTTGCTGCAATTCTTAGTGCATCTGCTTTTGTAAACCCCGTATCTACAACAACCGCTTCTGTGTCTGAATAAAGCACAGTTGCGTTTACAGTAAAGCTATTACTATCAGCGTTATAAACATCCAGTTTTAATGACGATTCCTGTGCAGCATTCGTGTGGTAACTTGTAAATAACAACGATGCGATTAAAAGTATTTTTTTCATTTCAATTCCAATAATTATTTCGATGTGAGAATAATAAAGGATTGATTAACTCAGATATACGCACAATACTAAGCATCATTATTTCAAAAATAGAGCTAATTGATGGATAGGTTAATCGCTGCAAAAGTATTTATAGATGTTGCCCATTCAGGTAGTTTTTCAGCTACAGCTGATCGCTTGAATATGTCGCGCGCGATGGTAAGCCGTTATATAGAAACGATGGAAAATTGGCTAAAAACACGCTTATTACACCGTACAACTCGCAAGGTTTCATTAACTACTGCGGGCGAAGCCTATTTAATAAACATCCAACAGTGGCTTGAACAAGGTGAGCATCTTAGTACAATCGCACTGCCTAAAGCTGCATTGTCAGGCACTATTCGCGTTGCAACCAGCGTATCTTTTAGCCAATCACAGCTTATACCTGCAATAAAACCTTTTATACAACAAAACCCACTGATCAACATTGAACTTGACCTGAGTGACGTCGCAGCGAACCTCACTGAAAAACAAATTGATTTAGCAATTAGAATTGCCGCAAACCCCGATCCATCATTAATAGGTAAGCCCATTGGCGTTTGCAAGTCAGCGATTGTCGCCTCAGTTGATTACATTCATAATAACGCTGATATCAATCAACCTAACGACTTAGTCAATCATGATTATTTAGCGCACAAACACTTTGCAAACCATATCTTACATTTACGTAAAAAAGAAATGTTTGAGTCAATTAGTTTAAACAGTCGTCTTTGTGCTAATGAAGCAACCTCATTACTAAGTGCGGTATTAAATGGATTTGGAGTAACGGTTTTACCAACCTATTTAGTAAATAGTTATATTGCGCGTGGCGAATTAATACATATACTGCCAGATTGGCAACCTGATGAACTAAATATTTATGCCCTGTATAGCTCTCGAAAGCATTTATCACCGGCTATCAGGGCACTTATTGATCACTTAGATAATTACTTTAAAACAACTCCTTGGTGATCGTTTTTAGTATTCCTCATCTTCAAAAATATCCTCAATTTTTAAATTGAATAATCGAGCAGCCTTAAATGCTAAAGGTAAGCTAGGATCAAATTTGCCTTTTTCAATTGCATTAATAGTTTGCCTTGAAACATCGAGTAATTCAGCTAATTTGGCTTGTGTGTAGTTACGCTCGGCCCGCAGTACTTTCAGACGATTTTTCATTCACCTTCCTCGCCACAGCCTAACTGTTTATGCATAAAAAGTGTTGTGAAAAAATACGTAAGGCCCATAAAAATCACTAAATGAGATATATCAGCTGTGAAAGGAATTAAAGCGCTATTATCAAGTGATGAATACGCTAAGCCAACGATTAAAGTAGCGCCGAGTGTAATTGCCATCGCATTGAGTTGCAGTCGTTGCTGCATTTCATCTAACCCTTGTAAATGACGCTTATTAGCTAAAATCATCATCAAACCAACGGCTAAATTAATAACCACAGCAATAACACTTAAAATTATATTTCCTTCCCAAAGTAAGTTTGGCCCAAATGATACAAATGCTAATGAAAGCATCCAAAATAATGTCCATTTAGCTAAAGATGCCGTGTTCATTTTATTACGCTGATTGAGCGTAAGGTGTGTTTGTTTAGACATATGAACCTCTATCAAGTTAAAGTAAAGTTTACTTTACTATACTTGTGTAAAAACAATACAAAGTCAAGCTTGCTTTACAAAAAGATTGGTTTTGATGACTTTAAAATTTTAATTTAGACACGACTTTGCTCTATACCATATTGGTAAATTCAAACGGAGGAAAATGGTATTTGAGAGGTAAGTATTTACTGCTATTTAATTTTAACGTTTGATAATGCGCTATCTAACTTAGTGTAAAGTGCCAAATGGCCTGCTTTTAAACCTTGTTTGTTTACTTGTTTTAAATTCTCAACGGCTAGGGCTAAATTGCCCATTTGCATATGAGTCTCGGCTAACCGTAATAAATATATTGGATAATGAACATTACTTTCTTTACCGTCCATATAAGATAATGACGCGAGGTAATAATTTATTGCAAGTTCATATTTACCTGCAAGCTGATAAGTCCGCGCGAGGTTTCCTTGCGCAATAATTATTTTAGTTTGATGGTCGCTATTACTTATCCAATCTAACGCTAGCTTTCTAAATTTGGCTGCTTTGTTAAAATCTCCCCATGCATGTAAAACATTTGCCTTATTTGAATTTAGCTCAAAATTAAAAATAGCATCACGACTTTTGCTGTATCGATTACCCACACTAAGTAATATTTGATAAGCGAGCTCTTTATTACCAAATACATAGTGCAAATTTGCCAGCTCAACTAACCGTAAGGGATTTTCGAATGCTTGATACATGTCTTCTAGTTTAGCTATCGCTTTATCTGCATAAACTTGCGCTAATTCATTATTATCAGAGGCATTGAGCGCTTTTGCATAGTAAAAGTAGAGTTGTGATTTAAATACCGATGGTAAGCTTTCGTCATCAATAAGCGGCTCGATTTGCTTAATTATTTGATTGTAATTTAACGTATCGTAGAAATAATCTAACTGATAAGATTTTAATTTATACCAATTTGTAGACTTTGGTTGTGCTTGTAATAAGTTGTTTGATATTAACTCTAAACAATTTTCAGCTGCTTGGTTTAGGCAGTATTGCTCGTGATCGCTAAAGTGCTCAGATGAATAGGCTGGCTTGGGCATAATACACATAAAAAAAGCAACAGTAATGCAAGTCTTTATCATTGGTTCTAAAAAAGTACTTAATACAGAAAAAGTGATACATCAATTAAAGCATATTTGCATAAAATTATTAACAAATATTACTGAATAATTAATCTACTAAAACTAATTATCATCGGTAAAATTTTAACTTACACTGTTGTGGTGAGTTTTATATTGGAAGGTGACAAACGTAAAAGGCTGGCAATTACGGCGATTAAACCGCAACTGCCCAAGCATCTAAAGTATATTGATTTATATACCCTCACTAATGCTAGGTTAGCATCAGTATTGCTTGCATGGTAATTAAGCTACTTTTTTAAGTGCTTTTTTTAGCTTACCAATTTTAGATTTTTGCTTTGCTACTTTTTCTTTACGCGCATTGATTTCTTTTTTAATTGATTTAACTTCTTTATTTACTGCTTTAGCTTCTTTCTTAGACATGAATGTCTCCTTTTTAATTATATAACTCGTCATTGCGAGAGAGGCACTTTATGATAAAAAAGAACTAGATGATACACGCCAACCAGTTCTTCACGAAAGATTCACACAACAGAAATAAAAATGAAATCAATTAGCTGCAAGTAAATAACTAAAACATTTCGCATTCAAAAGTACTAAAGTAACAATAAACTACCTAAGCCTAAGAAAGTCACAAAACCGACAATATCAGTCACTGTTGTTAAAATAACCGAACCAGATAAAGCGGGATCGATTTTCATCTTATCCAGAATCGACGGGATCACAACGCCAGACACAGAAGCTGCTATTAAGTTAAGTAAAATAGCCACGGTAATGGTAATGCTAAGCATCAAATCTGCAAACCATAAATAAGTAAGCAAGCCAATAACCACAGCCCAAACACAACCATTTACAGCACCAACTCTAAGCTCTTTTTTAAGCAGTGCTTTTCGGTTTGAATCTGTCACCTGCCCCAGCGCTAGGCCCCGCACGATTACGGTTAAAGTTTGGCTACCGGCAATTCCGCCCATGGAGGCGACAACTGGCATCAATACAGCTAACGCTACAACTTGCTCTATTGTCGCGCCAAATAAACCAATAAACCATGATGCTAAAAATGCAGTAGCTAAATTTATACCTAGCCAAATGCCACGGTTTTTAGCACTTTTACGAACACTGGCAAACAGGTCTTCGTCTTCGCGTAAACCACCAGCTTTTGCAGCGGCTTCATCGGTTACTTCTTGGCGTAACCCATACGCTGAGGTAACTTTTAATCGCCCCAGCAATTTATTATCGACATTTACAACCGGCATTGCCATTTTTTCGCTGTGGATCACCACTTCTGCCGCTTCATATAAGTCATCGTCTGCATGCAGCGAAGTGACATCATGATTGGCAAAGCTCAATAACGAATCGGAATCCTGTGCTTTGAGTAGCGCATTTACTGACACCTCGCCAATCAATGTACCTTTACGACTTACTAAATAAATAACCTCTGTATATTGAGGCAGGCCCTTTTGCAGAATTTTTTTCGCCCCGCCTACGGTTAATTTTTCCGATACTTTTAGGGAATCAAAATCAAGCCAATGGCCCAATTGTTCTGGTGAATATTGTTGCGCTAATTCATACTGTCTTGTTTGTACTTCATCTAATTGGCGACGTGCATATTCAACAAAACGCTCAGGGATCACTTCCTCAAGCTCAAGCAGCTCTTCAACACTTACTTCATCAAGTAACTTAAAACCGTCTGCTTCATCAAGGCTCTGTAACAACCAACGACAACTATCTGCACCTAAGTTTATAAATATTTCGTGCTGAGTGTCTTCATCAAGTAATTGCCAAATATCAAGACGCTGCTCTTTTGGTAACGCCTCAAATAATAATGATAAATGTTCGGTTGAGAGAATTTCTTTAGCATCAGCTAAGAGCTTGTTTTTACGCTCTGTGGTATCACACTGTAAAAGCTCATCGATAAGCTGGGGGAGTTGATCTATTGGATACTCAATCATTATGAGACCTTGAAATTAAATGCTTTGTATCCAGTTTACCTTAGCTGAAAAAAATAGTTGAAAAAAATGCCTGCAGATCTTAAAAATCTGCAAGCATTTAAAGTTATCAACTTAGCAACTACTTAAACCAGCCTTGCACTCGTTCCATCAATAGGTAATTAACAGGCACTAATAACAAAGTGATAAAGGTTGCAAAAATTATCCCAAAGCCAAGACTGACTGCCATTGGGATTAAAAACTGCGCTTGGGTGGCTTTTTCAAACAATAGCGGCATTAAACCGATAAAGGTCGTTAAACTCGTTAACATAACAGGGCGAAAACGCGATGCTCCCGCCATTTTTACAGCTTCCAGCAATTCACCGCCTTCACTGCGCTTTTTATTAATAAAATCAACTAATACCAGCGAGTCATTGACCACAACTCCGATCAAAGCCAGCATCCCTAGCAAACTCATAATAGTTAGATCCATGCCCATGATCCAATGCCCTACAACAGCACCTATCATGCCAAATGGGATCACACTCATTACTATAAGGGGCTGTAAGTAAGATTTGAATGGAATCGCTAATAACCCATAAATAATAAAGAATACAAACACCAGCGCCCATGCAAGCGAGCCAAAGGATTCTCGTTGCTCTTTTGCTTCTCCTTCGAGAGAGTGACTAACACCTGGGTATTGTTGTACTAATTCATCCAGAAACACTTTTAAGTCAGCTTGAAGCACCGTCATATTAGTGTTGTTCTTTTCGATATCAGCAGTCACGTTCAATGTACGGTAACGGTCGATACGGTTAATCGTCGAAGGACTTTGCCCCGGAACTAACGTTGCCACATGTGATAACGGTACTGTGCCACCGGTTGGGGCATTAATAAGGATATCTTTCAAATCAGCGACCGAGCGACGCTCGTCAATGGGTAAACGTACCATAACTCGCACATCGTCACGACCGCGCTGAATACGCTGCGCTTGCGCACCAAAAAATGAATTGCGCACTTGTTGTGATACATCAACGCGATTTAACCCCAGCGCTAAGCCCTGCTCAGTTAGCTCAATTTGCAGCTCTTCTTTACCATCTGACATGCTATCAGCAATATCAAACACTGTTGGGTAAGTCGCTAAACGCGCTTTAACATGCTCGGCCACTTCTTGTAGCGTTGATAGTGAAGTTGCTGTGAGCTGAACATCAATTGGATCAGAACTACGGCCGATTTCAGCCCTAAAGGTTAAACTCTCAGCACCTGGGATCACACCAATTAGTTCACGCCATTCGCTGGCAAGCTCTCGCGAGCCAATATCTGAATCGCGCTTTTCAGCAGGGGTTATTTCAAAACGTACACTGCCTGAGTTAGAAGCGCCGCCACGTCCACCAGTCGTTGCTAAAATATTTAAAATAACGCTTTCGCCACTATCTTTATCACGATACTTGTCTTGTAATTGACGAGCTTTATCAGACATATCAATCACGTACTTATTAGTTACTTCAAATGGAGTACCTGTAGGCAATGTTAAATTAACGCGTACCGTTTCACTTGGTATGCGTGGGAAAAAAATAAACTTAGTCCAACCACTGGTGATCATGGTTAAAATAATCAAAAAAATCCCAACAAATAAACTTACCGTGGCAAGTTTATGGCGTAGAGCCAGATTTAATAACGGTTGATAATACTTTAAAATTGCAAGCTCAAACCCGTCAGCAAAACGCTGTTGGAATTTATCAAACTTAGAGGGCTCGCCTTTTTCGTGGCGCAGTTTTATATATTTTAAATGGGCGGGTAGTACAAATTTAGACTCAATCAGTGAGAATAATAATACCGGGATCACCACTACTGGAATTTGAGCAAACAGTGCGCCTCGGCCACCTTCAATAAACGCCAGCGGTAAAAATGCAGCAACGGTGGTTAATACACCGAACGTGACTGGGGTTGCTACTTCTTGAGTACCAAGAATAGCGGCCTGCTCTCCTGATTCTGCGGTTTTCAGGTGAGTATAGACATTCTCACCGGTAACAATGGCATCATCAACAACGATCCCTAACACCAAGATAAAGCCAAATAAGCTCATAATATTGAGCGTTACACCAAATAATGGCATGGCTAAAAATGCGCCCATAAATGACACGGGTATGCCAATGAATACCCAAAAAGCGATAGCAGGTCGTAAAAATAGCGTCAATAATGCCAGTACCAAAATACCGCCTTGCAACGCATTGGTGGTTAGTGTGGCAATACGGCTTTTAACCAGCTCGGAGTCATCATCCCAGTAACTTAAATCAAACCCTTGTGGTAATTTATTTTGCTGACCTTCGATGTATTCTTTTACTTCATCGGCAACCGTAATAGCGCTTTGTGGGCCAATGCGATAGACATCGATAAAAGCCGCTTGCTTACCGTTAAAACGTGTACGTACAGGAGTTTCTTCAAAATCATCGCTGATAGTTGCAATGTCACCTAAGCGAATAATT
Source organism: Pseudoalteromonas sp. NEC-BIFX-2020_015 (assembly GCF_012952265.1). Classification (NCBI taxonomy): domain Bacteria; kingdom Pseudomonadati; phylum Pseudomonadota; class Gammaproteobacteria; order Alteromonadales; family Pseudoalteromonadaceae; genus Pseudoalteromonas; species Pseudoalteromonas sp. NEC-BIFX-2020_015. The sequence goes on along the minus strand of NZ_JABCJL010000038.1, from coordinate 4,523 downwards.
GTGCCATCTTTTTGATTTTTAACAGCAATACGAGCAAACTCATCTTTACGATATGCCTGCCCTTTAGAGCGAATAAGCACATCGCCCCCTTCTGTTTTTAAATTTCCTGCAGAGATGTCAGTACTTGAATTTGATATCGCCCGTGAAATATCACTGAGACTCAAACTATACTGGCGCAGTGTATCTTGGCTTACTTCAATGGCCAGCTCATAATCGCGTACGCCACTGAGTTCAACTTGAGTCACACTGGGTAGACGCAGTAATTGATCGCGAACCTGCTCAGCGTATTCTCGCGTTTCTTTTTCACCGTAATCACTGGAAACAGTAACGGCAATAACTTCTCGCTTACGCTGAGCTAAAGCGACGACTGGTTTTTCAGCGTCAGCAGGAAAGGTATTAATTGCATCAACTCGGCTTTTTATATCAGCCAATAGCTCTCGAGGATCGTAGCCACTATCAACTTCAATGCTCACTGAAGCTGAACCTTCAGACGAACGACTTGAGATTTGTTTAATGCCCTCTAAGTCTTGTACTGATTCCTCAATACGGATTGTTACCCCTTGTTCAACGTCTTCTGGGGTTGAGCCTCGTAAAGAGACACTAACGCTAATACGATCCGTTTCAAATGATGGAAAAACCTCTAATGGTATTTGTGTGGTAAGGCTAAATAAACCTGCAAAAACAATGCTAATGAGCAATAAGTTTGCTGCAACATGGTTTTTAGTAAACCAAGCTATCATGCCTTATCTCCTTGCAGACGTGCTGCTTTGCGCTTTTGTATAAGTTCTTCTACGGTGATCCCTTGTTTTTTGGCCATCGCTTCTAGCTGCTCACGCGAGGGTCTTTTACGGGCAGGTTTCTCGCTTTCTTTTTCATCTTCACCAATGACTTTAACGCCAGTGCCTGAGCTAACTTGCCCAAGCGGTGTAAGCACCAACTTATCACCACTTTTTAAACCCTCGGCAATAATTGCTTGCGTAGCATTTTGCCACGCTAAACGAATATTTTTACGCTGTAGTACACCTTGCTCAACAATATAAACATACGTGCCTTGATAAATGGCACTGTTTGGAATAACTAATACATCAGCAACTAATTTGCCGCTGATTTGCGCTTTAATATATTGACCAATTTTAATAGGGTATTGATTTTGAGTCGTTGCTTTATAAGGATCGTTAATTTGCGCAACAACATAAAGTTGCTGTGCATTTTCGTCAATTGCGCCCTCAGTCCTGGCAACTTGTCCTTGCCATTTTTGTACGCCAACTAAGTTAGAGCTAAATTCAACGACTGAGCCACTAGCGCTGCTCATGCCATCTCTAAATTGCTCTGGTAAATCAATAAAAGGTAAGTCTTTATTTTTAATTGGTAGACGTATCTCAACACTGTCGATGGCATAGATAGTCGCCAATTGTGTGTTGTTACTCACGACTTGACCAAGATCCACATTGCGGCTTAACACACGCCCTGCATAAGGGGCTGTTATTTTAGTGCGCTCTAAATTTAAGTTCGCTTTTTCAAGTTGTGCTTGCGCTGAAAGCACTTGTGCTTTAGCTGCTGCTAGTTGTGGTTCGCGTAGCACTAAATCACTTGCTTGTTCGCCATTACCTAAACGCTGCCAGTCAACGATAGCTTGACGACTGCGTGCTTGCTCTTCTTGAAAGCCTTGCTGTGCTGTTAGCAAGTTGGCTTGGGCTGATTTTACTTCTGCTCGGTGATCTCTATCATCAAGTTGTAAAAGTACATCGCCTTTTTCAAAAAAACCACCTTCTCTAAATTGTTCGCTACTATCGATGATTTGCCCTGATGCTTGCGCCACTAAAATACTTTGTGTACGCGGTTTTACAGTCCCAAAGCTATCGACCATCACTTGATACTGCTGAGGCTGTAACGCTTGCACTGTGACGCTAATTTTAGCTTTAGGTGGTGAACCAAAGCGCTTTGCCTCTGGTGGATTTGAGCCAATAAACATCACTAACAAGGCCGTAGCTGCGATTATGGCCGCAGGGATAATAATTTTGGTTTTTTTGATATTCATAATTATTGCTCAGTTGATTCGTTGGTTGGCTGTGAAAAATCGCCACCAAGGGCAATATGGAGATTAATTCGGTTTATGATTAATTGACTCTTAATTTCAATCACGGAGCTTTGCGCATCAAAAGAACGGTCTTGCGCATCAAGCACTGTGGTATAAGTTACTAAACCATTTTGATATTGTTCAAAAGAAAGTTGCTCAGCTGCAATCGCATTTTCTTGCGCTTTAAGCGTAGCTAAGTAACGTATTTGCAAAGATTGCTCTTGCGAAATAGCCGTTTCAACCTCGTTAAATGCATCATATAAGCTCGCTAGGTATACTTGCTCTTGGCGTAACATAGATAAACGCGCCGCTTCTTCATTAGCACTGAGCCTACCTGCATCAAAAAGCGGCATAGAAATACTGCCTACTAATGACCATGCTAAACTTGATGGCGAAAACAAATCACTCACCCGCGCAGTGCTATCCCCTAAAGTAGCGCTAAGGTCTAAACTTGGAAAACGCTGTTTATGGGCATAGGCTAAACTGGCGTCTGTACTTAATAACTGATACCAGCTAGCCATCAAGCTCGGCTTACGCGTTATCAGCTCTGAAGGTAAACCTAAAGGGATAGATTTATTTAATAAAGGTAAATCAGCCTCAACACTTAATGCACCGCTTGGGTAACTCCCTGTTAGGCGCTCTAAGGTGCGAATTGCTTGACTGAGTGTTGCTTGTTGACCGGCAATACGAGAACGCTCCGTATTGAGTTCGTTACGCGTTAAATAAACATCAAGTGCATCATTTAAACCTTGACGATAACCCGACTCAATAATCGCTAGATTTTGCTCAGCGTTTTTTTCTCGTTGTTGATACAACGCCAATAATTTTTGTGCCGCTATAACATTAAACCAACTACTGACAACATCGCCGACTAAACGCTGCTTAGTTTGTTCAAAACTTGCTTGCTGCGCTAAAAAGTCCAGATTTGCCTGACGCTGTGCATCTGAAAGTTTGCCCCATAAATCAACTTCATAACTAAGCGTTAAGTTTGCCGAACTCGCATTGTTATAGCTAACAGGGCGATTATCTTTACTTCGACTGGTACGCATAGATAAATCTAAGCTCGGCCACAAAGCCGCGCCCGATGCAATTAATTGCTGTTGTTTAATTGCAACGTCATACCCTGATTGCAAAATTTGCTGGTTATTTACAAGCGCTTGCTCAACTAATGCAAATACGTGCGGATGTTCTAGTTGCTGAAGCCAATTATCTTCAACCTTTAATGCTGAAGCATTGGCTTGTTGCCATTGCTCAGGGGTATTTGCTATATCCTGCTCTCGTTCAGTAGGGTTAAACTGATTGCTGCATGCACTGAGTAGTAAAACACTAACCGCCACTAAACTCGGCTTAAATTGCCAAATCATATAAAAACCTGAATTACTTCTATTTATGAGTGTAATTCAAGCACTGCCAGTGAGATAGCTCAACTGACTTTACATAACATTACACACATAAAACAAAGGTCACGATAAATCGCAGGTTTTGGGGGTTGAACTGGGGGTAAAAGAAATAGAGTTTATCTAAGGCCCATAAAAAGCCTCTGTTGCTTGTAGTAATACCAATCAGCGTAGATATGGGGTCTATTTAATGACAAGAAGATTGCGCTATAACTAGGCAAAAATTTTTAACGACATTATACCGTGATTTAATTCGTTAGATTGTTCAAATATTTATGCAGATTGGTATAAGCACGGACTTATGAGGAACTTTCAGAGGTTAAAAATTAACACCGCTGAGATGTTAAAATAGATGGTATCTCCTTGCCAACCACTCGTTTAGCATATTCCAAAAAAAAGCCTCGCAAATTCAGGGCTTTAATATAAATGGTGCCTCGACGCGGCAAAAAATTGTCTGGAACAATTTTTAACATCCGAAGGATGGCCCGTAGGGCAAAATACAGGGATGTATTTTGTAATCGAACGTAGTTTGAGACCGCTACCGAGCTTATATAAACTTCAGATACAAAAAAGCCCCGCAAATGCAGGGCTTTAATATAAATGGTGCCTCGACGCGGAATCGAACCACGGACACGAGGATTTTCAATCCTCTGCTCTACCGACTGAGCTATCGAGGCACTTAAACAGTGCTAATTAAATGTATAAAACACTTAATTTAAATAAATAGTGCCGACTAACCGAGTCGACGGGTAACTTAAACAGACTACTGATAACAAGTCAGCATCTTTTTCAAACTACCTTTATAAATGGTGCCGACTAACCGAGTCGAACGGTTGACCTACTGATTACAAGTCAGTTGCTCTACCAGCTGAGCTAAGTCGGCACACTAAACTGTGTGCTAAGGCACTTTATCAATTTTAAAGATTGATAACTTTTAATAAATGGTGCCTCGACGCGGAATCGAACCACGGACACGAGGATTTTCAATCCTCTGCTCTACCGACTGAGCTATCGAGGCACTTAAACAGTGCTAGTTAAATGTTTAAAAC
>NZ_JABCJL010000037.1:0-37498 GCF_012952265.1 Pseudoalteromonas sp. NEC-BIFX-2020_015 | reverse complement strand
GTGTAGCATTTGTTATGTGAAAGTAGGTCATCGCCAGGCTCCAAATAAAGAAAGCCCGACTCACTGAGTCGGGCTTTTTTACGTCTGCAGGAAAGTGAAAAAGCGAGCAAGGTGCAAGGTGCAAGGTAGTCAGTGTCGCTCAGGCGTTCACCTGAAAGCAACACACCCCTATATATCGGCTGTCGCGATAAATCACGACCTTGTACTGAGTGAACTCAAATAGTGTGTGTAATACCAATCTGCATAAATATTTGAACAATTTAACGAATTAAATCACGCTATAACTCAGTTAGCTCTTTATTTAACTCGCTAGGGTGGTTAAATATTTAAGTCGATTGGTATTACATCCAAGGTGTTTATTTTAGAATGTTGCTCGTACGCTAAGCGCAAAGCGTCGATCAGTCGTGAAGTTTAATGCTTGCGTTCTTGTTCCGGCTTGATCCATCTGGTATTGAGTTTTGGTTTCAGTTTCAAGCAAGTTACTTGCTTCAATACCAACTTTCCAGTGATCATTAATCGTGTAGTAGAAGCTGGCATCCATCATGCCAGATGCCTCAGCATAAGCTGGAACATATTCTTCTGACTCACGTAAAGTAAGTAAATACTCAGAGCGCCAAGTATAAGCAAGGCGGAATGAAATATTTTCGTACTCATACATACCAATAATATTCATGTTTTGATCTGAGTAACCCTGTAATGGTAAACCACTAAATACACGAAAGGTGTTTCTAGTATCTGCAATTGGATTACCGTTTTCATCAAAACCTAAAGTACCTTCTGAAATATTATTAGGATCTTCTAAACCATTTTGATCGATATAAGTGTAGTTAAATTGTAAGCCTAAACCACTGAATGCGCCTGGTAACATGTCATAGAATTGAGAGTATGAAAACTCAGCTCCACGGATTGTGCCTGATCCTGTATTGTCTGGCCCATACGCAGATACATCGTACTCCTCACCATTAAAATTAACATCAAGATCAAATGATTTATTACGAATAATATTATCTAATTTCTTATAAAATAAGCCCACAGTGATATAACCAGCAGGTGCGAAGTACCATTCTGTGGTTAGATCAGTATTAATAGATGTTTCAGGCTCTAAGTTTGGATTGCCTGATAGTGCGGTGAGTTCTATATTATCAAGTCCAACAACGGGGTTGTTTATTTCATCAGAGTCCGCGCCAGGGGTTTGTAAACGACGAGTATAATCTAGATTGAGAATGCTAATATTACGGGCATCAACTAAGCTTGGGTAAAATAGCGCTTTTGAAGCGCCGAAACGAACAACGACATCTTCAGAGACACCAAAGCTTATATTCAGGCTAGGTAAAATAGTGCTGTAATCAGTACCTTCAACGGTACTTAACTGAGACTCACCTGTAGCAATATCATAGTAACGTTTATATTCAGGCTGTTGCATAACAGCATTAAGAGATGTTCCTGGATCGCCGCGTTTGATAGTTGCAGGCTGTACAAATGCTCCTGTGGATTCCAATTGATAATTGACGTAGCGTAAACCAATGTTACCTACAATTGGTATATCTTGTGCAATAAAATCAAAATCACCGCGCACGTAAAGTTCGTTACGCTTTTCATTTGTTGAACTAATGTTATGTGCTGCATATGGGCCTTCGACCCGATTTGGCTTGTCTGTATAAGGAACGTAAGTACCACTACAAACGCCATTATTAGCGGCGCTATTTGTTGCGTTGTGCCACCCATCTTTACAACCTTGACGTAATGAGTTTGCGTAGTTTTTGACTAACTCCATGCGTGGAAATAAGAAGTTATTTACATCGCCTTGTAACACTTGACCATTATAGTAATCAGAAAAATCAACACGTTCAAATAGTTCTGGTCTATTTATAGCTGATGCAGCATTTCTATCATCTTGGATCCAAGGAGTACCAATGGCAGACCAACCCTCGTAGGCGGTGTCTCGTACTGTTAGGTCTTTGTCTGAAAGATATAAACCTGCTTTAATATTGGTAAATACGCCATCAAGCTCATAATTCAGATCTAATTTAAAACTATCAGCTTTTGCAGTATTGTGTTCTTTTTGCTCCATACCACTGCCTAAGAATAAATTAGGTACGGGTCCATTCCAATCTTCGTTAGGTGACCAGCCAGCGGTCATAATATTATCGCTTAAAAACTCTACTGTTGGTCGAGAGCCTCTCATATCGAGAAAGTATGGGGATACTACATGAACATGGTTGCCGCGTGTCTGACCAGACATACTATAATTATTTAAAAATTTTTCTGAACTTATATGCTGATAGTCAAATTCAACGGTTAAACGGTCAATGGGCTTTATCGTTAGATTGAATGAGGTATCCTTCACTGTGTTTTCGTTTTGATTCCAACGACTGCGATAGAAAAAGGGAGTCTCAGGGCTGACACCCAGTGCGATACCTGAGGTTACGAATCCATTATCAGTTATTAAAGGATGGCCACTAGCTGCATCGTCCATCCAGTTTTGTGATGATCCCATAAAGCTTTTAAAGCCTTGTGCTGCTTGACCTATTTGACGTTCATTCCACTCAAGTGATGCTTTTGAATTGATGTGTTCTAGTGTAACCACAACAGTGTCATCACTACTTGCCCATTGCAGGGATGATGTGAAACCTGTTCGTTTACGGTCGTTGGTCGCTGTACTCATATGTATTGCTGCTGGCACATGCCAGACACTGCCTTCTGGTTGGCCTGGTAAGGCCGGACCATCTACAGGTGAGCTAGGATCAACGCCTGTAATTCCACCCCACTGATCGGTTGTTGGTAAAAATGAATCGCCACGAGAATGGAAGTTTCCTATACCTACACCATCACCTCGGGTTTTATATTCAGATTTTGATCCTGCAATCAAAAAACCAAATTTACCCATATCTGTTTCCCAGTTATCAGAAAACAATGCGGAGAATGAAGGAGTCGTTTCATCACGGAAGTCGCTGTAGTTTGCTTTTGCATTAAAAGATATTAATTGTTCTGTAGAATCAAATGGTTTACGAGTAATGAGGTTTACAGTACCTGCAACACCACCGGATATAAGATCAGCCGTTTGATTTTTAACTACTTCTATCGCACCTAGTAGTTCCGCAGGAAAGTCTTCATAACTTAAACCACCAGAAGGGTTTGCACTAAATGCATCACGGCCGTTAACTTCTGAACGAACGCGATCCAGCCCGCGTATAAGTACACCAGTCCCTTCATCTGCATAGTGTTTAGGATCATCTGAAGAAGCGAACCTTTCGATTGTTACACCCGGCACACGTTGCAGAGCTTCGGTAACTGATTTATCGGGGAGGGCACCAATATCTGATGCTGTTATGACATCTTTTACTGTATCAGCATAGCGTTTTAAATTTTGAGCGCTAAATATGCTTCCTCGGATCCCAGATACTTCAATTACTTCGATAGAGTCCTGCTTTTTCTCTGTGATGACATCGCTGTCATTTTGTGGCGCTGTTTGACCCAAAACTAATAGTGGGCACAACCCGAGGATCGCACATGAAACCGCTAGGCTAAGTGAAGTACGTTTTGTATGTTTATTATTACTGTTGATGACTATTTTAGACATGGTTTTATCTCTTTTTTGCTTTTTATAACCAGTGTAGCCTTGTTCAGACAAAGGACTTACAAAGCTATTTTATTATCGACATTACGGCCCAATATGCCAAATTCATTCGCTACTTCTAATAACCTATTATTTTTAATAAAGCATAAAAAGTAACAGTTATTTAAAGTTGAACTGTTACTTTTTAACATAAAGTGCGAAAAAGTAAACATTTTCGGATTAAATTCTTTTTTATAGTGATTAAGTATTGGGTTTATCAATAACGGATATAGCAAGAGATCCTGCATTATAATTTGGGGGTGGAGTAAGATAATTATAATTTTGCTTTATGCGGCAAACATTCAGCTGGCCAATTAATGTAATTAGCCAAGAGCTAGCCAAATTCCTACGCCAATCATTAAACTACCAGCTATTGCATTCATCCATTTTATATTATCGCCCGTATTTAAAAATAGGCGTAAACTTTTACCGCCACTTGCATAGGCAATCATACAAATAAACTCGCTGACCATAATGACAGCAACGAGAATACATAGTTGAGGTGCTATCGCCTTGTTGATGCTTATAAAAGGAGGAAGCAGAGAAATCATAAAAGCCCAGCCTTTAGGGTTTGCTATGGCAGTTATAAAACCTTGCATGAATAGGGCTTTATGGCTTGCTTGGGCACGCTTTTCATCATCTACAGTAAGTTTAGCTTTTGCAAGCCACATGCTAATACCGATATAGATTAGGTAAGCACCACCAATCCACTTCAAAATAGCGAATATATTAGGGTAGTTAAGCATAATGCTCGCGACCCCCAAGACTGCAGCCACGGCGACAAGTGCGACACCTAAAACCTCACCATACATCATCCACATTGTTTTGCGTACGCCAATACTCATTCCGAGTGTCATTGCTAAAGTCATGCACATACCTGGCGTGATAGAGACAAAGAAGAAGGTGGGAATAAAAACAGCGAGAATAGCAAAATCAAACATGTTAACTACTTGTAGAATATATTTACGCAAACAATACCAGTTAGTTGTTAGATTAACCACGCTATTTTAACTACCTATTCTTTGATTAAGACAATAGTAAAGCTTGGTAGTAACGTATTTATAATATTGTATTTTAAAATATATTTTTGCTTTGTTGAGTGCTTTGATTTAGGATCAAAAAAGTTTAAATCAAAGAACCAATCACCTGTGTCTAGATTACTAATTGCCATTGCCTCTATTTTTTTGTGTTTTACAGCGACTGCAGTTGAAGTCACTGATCTATATCAAGATGTGCTAAAAGTCACTGATAAATCTCGCGATGCGAGGTTAAGCGCCAGTCGTAAAGCGTTACTTAATGTATTAGTGAAAGTCAGTGGTGACCCTCAAGCGGATCAAAACCCACTCGCGCAGCAACGTAGCAAAGACATTTCAGAGTACATGCTTAAATTTGAATACGATGAAAAAGCAGACGGTGAGCTCAATTTAGTTGTTAAGTTTGAAGCAAATAAAATTAATGCACTTGTTAAAGATCTCGATTTACCGTTATGGGGAACTCGTCGTCCACTGATTGCTATTTGGCTTGCGATCGAAGATAACTGGCGTCGAGAACTTGTTACACAAGAAAGCTATCCGCAGTTAGAAAAATTAATCTATAGCACAGCATCTCGCCGAGGTTTACCCGTTGTAGTACCATTACTTGATTTACAAGATCGTGCATTGGTTGGTATACCTGAAGTATGGGGAAATTTCTCAGAGCCTGTGGAGCAAGCATCAAGTCGATATAGTGCTGAGCGAAGCATCACAGCACGGTTATACAAGCAACTTGACAGCGAAAGTTGGGTTCTAGATTGGCGTTTTACCAATGATGAACTTTTTGAAGAAAATAGACTAACAGGTGATAAGCAACAAACAATCGCTCTAATGATTGATAGCTTAGTTGCAGGCTTAGCTGATGAATATGCAGTGGACCCAAACTTACTTGGGCAAGTAACTCAAGCTGCATTCGAATTAAAAGGTACAAATAGCTTTGTTGATATTGAGCTGGCTAAACGTAGATTACAAAGTTTAAGTGTTGTTACGCAAGTGACAATTAGCGCTCGAACACCTGATGCAGTTCACTTTACGATCAGCCATACAGGCAATATGAGCGACTTACAAAAAGCGCTGAAACTTGATCGCGCTTTTGAAGCATTTGTCGACCCTCGTACATTTTATTCTGTTGTTAAAGATAATTTAGAATATCAATGGATTGGTTTATAATGCAGGCAATGGAGCCAGTGCAAATGGCCTTGCCGGTTACATTGCCGGATGATGAAACGTTTGCATCATATTTTGGTGGTGAAAACTCCCTTGAAGTGAGCCATTTAAAAAATGCGTTTAAGAGTTTAGCAACTACCTTCCAATATACATATTTATGTGGTTTAGGAGATTCGGGTAAATCACATTTGTTGTATGCAACGTGTATTCATGCACAAGAACATGGCTTATCAACCATGTTGCTATCGATGCGAGAAGTGATTGATTTTGGGCCTATGGTACTCGATGGCTTAGATGCACTAGATGTACTATGTATTGATGATGTACATCTAGTAGCAGGAAACGATGCGTGGGAAAAAGCGCTATTTAATTTTTTCAATCGTTTTAATGAGCCAGGTAAATGTTTGGTCGTTACTGCGGATTTGTTACCTGATATGCTCAATATCAGCTTACCTGATCTTGAGTCGCGGCTAAAATGGGGCACGACTTTTCAAATTCGCTCCATGAGTGATGATGATAAAGCAGAAGCCTTAGTTAAACGCGCGAATATGCGGGGGTTAGAATTGAGCGATGAATGTGCGCGATTTTTATTAACACGCTTAAGTCGTGATATGCGCGCACTACTTGATGTACTTGATAAACTCGATCACGCGTCGATGGCCGCACAACGAAAATTGACCATACCTTTCATTAAATCCACGCTACATCTCTAAATTTTCCTGCAAAACAGCCTAAGTTCCCATTTTGCTTATGCAGAATGGGAAAGAATTCAATAAGATTGGTTTAAGGTCTAGAATCTAGTCCTTGCTTTCAGTTATCATTAGCTATTACCAGAGCGTGTTTACCTTTCAGGATTGAAATTTGTTCAACCTAGAGGCGTTTTAATTGCGACGCGAGGACTGCAACATAGTAATTCTATGTAAAGTTTGAGTAACAGTAAAAAAACGTCTTTAGGCAGAACCCGACGGGCAGCGTATGTTTGGTTTTTTTGCAATGTTATTGCACTATTTTGTAGGAAACTACACGACATGTGCTCTGCCTTAACTAAAAATCAAAGACTCAGCTGAAAAATTAATCTCGAAAAGTCAGCACGCTCTAAAGCAATCACCTCTGTGAAAGATCAGGTATCGAATGAACTTAGAAAATATATTAGCGCAAGCACTTGAGGCGGTCGCCAGTGCCAATGAAATAGCGCAGCTTGAAGACATCAGGGTTAATTACCTTGGTAAAAAAGGCGAAATCACGAACTTATTAAAAACCCTTGGTAAAATTGCTCCTGAAGAACGTAAAGAAGCGGGCCAAGTAATTAATCAAGCCAAACAAGACGTACAAGTTGCGATTAACGAAAAGCGCGAGTTACTTGCAAGTAAAGCACTTGAAGAAAAACTAGCCGCTGAAACAATTGACGTAACTTTACCGGGGCGTGTAATGCCAACAGGTGGATTACACCCAGTAACTCGTACAATTGAACGCATTGAGAGCTTTTTTGGTGAGCTTGGTTTTGAAGTTAAATCAGGCCCTGAAGTTGAAGATGATTTTCATAACTTTGACGCGCTAAATATTCCAGAGCATCACCCAGCGCGTGCGGATCACGATACCTTTTACTTTAATCCAAAATTAGTTTTACGTACGCAAACCAGTGGTGTGCAAATCCGCACTATGGAAACAGAGCAACCGCCACTGCGTATTATTTCACCAGGGCGTGTATATCGTAATGATTACGATCAAACCCACACGCCTATGTTCCATCAGGTTGAAGGCCTAATGGTTGATACAGATGTAAGCTTCACAGAGCTTAAAGGCATTTTGCACGATTTCTTACGTAACTTCTTTGAAGAAGACATGGAAATTCGTTTTCGACCTTCATTTTTCCCATTCACAGAACCTTCAGCTGAAGTAGACGTAATGGGCAAAGACGGTAAATGGTTAGAAGTACTAGGTTGCGGAATGGTTCACCCTAATGTACTTAAATCTGTGGGCATTGACCCAGAAAAATACACAGGTTTTGCCTTCGGTATGGGCGTTGAACGCTTAACCATGCTGCGCTATGGTGTAAACGATTTACGTGCGTTTTTCGAAAACGATTTAAAATTCCTTAATCAGTTCCGTTAAGAGTGAAAATATAACATGAAATTTAGTGAAAAGTGGTTAAGAGAGTGGGTTAACCCTGCAATTGACACGCAGGCTCTTTCGGAACAGTTATCGATGGCCGGCCTTGAAGTAGATGGCGTAGAACCTGCAGCAGCGCAGTTTACCGGTGTTGTTGTTGGTGAAGTGGTTGAATGTGGCCAGCACCCAGATGCAGATAAACTACGCGTAACAAAAATCAATGTCGGTGGTGATGAGCTACTAGATATTGTATGTGGCGCGCCAAACTGCCGCTTAGGTATTAAAGTTGCGGTTGCGATGGTAGGTGCTGTTTTACCAGGTGATTTTAAAATTAAAAAAGCCAAGCTTCGTGGTCAACCTTCTCACGGTATGCTGTGTGCGTTCGTTGAGTTAGGGATTAGCGAGGAAGGCGATGGCATCATGGAATTACCAAGTGATGCGCCTATTGGCACCGATTTACGAGAATACTTAAGCCTTGATGATAACATCATTGATGTTGATTTAACGCCTAACCGTGGTGATTGCTTAGGCATTAAAGGTATTGCGCGTGAAGTAGGCGTACTTAATAGCATCGACGTCAAAGCGTTAGAAATTCCAGCAGTGACGCCAACAATTGATGACAAAATATCAATTGAGCTAGTAAACGAAGAAGCATGTCCACGTTATTTAGGCCGTGTGATCAAAGACATTAACCTAGACGCAGAAACACCGCTGTGGATGGTTGAAAAGCTTCGTCGCAGTGGCGTACGTTCAATCGACCCCGTAGTTGATGTAACTAACTATGTGTTACTTGAACTTGGTCACCCAATGCATGCGTTTGATTTGAGCGCTATTGAAGGCGGTATCAAAGTACGCAGCGCTAATGCAGGTGAAGAGCTCGTTTTATTAGATGGTAATACCGCTAAACTAAACGAATCAACATTAGTTATTGCCGATCATAACAAAGCATTGGCAATTGCGGGTATTTTTGGTGGCGAGCAATCTGGCGTGACAGATAAAACGTCTGATATCTTATTAGAAAGCGCATTTTTTAATCCTGTTGCAATAGCTGGGCAAGCCCGTAGTTACGGTTTACACACAGATGCATCGCATCGTTATGAACGTGGCGTTGATTTTGCGCTACAACATGATGCAATGGAACGTGCAACTGCGTTGTTACTTGAGATTGTCGGTGGTGAAGCTGGTCCTGTCGTGGAAGCGGTAGCTGCAGATAAACTACCTAAAGTGACAGAAGTTCGTCTTCGCCGAGCGCGTTTAGACCGTGTTATTGGCCACCACATTGAAGACGCCAAGGTAACGGATATTCTGACTCGTTTAGGTCTAGATGTAAAAGTTGAAAATGAAAGCTGGAGTGCAGATGTACCAAGTTATCGTTTTGATATTCGCATTGAAGAAGACTTAATCGAAGAAGTTGCCCGTGTATATGGTTACAACAGTATTCCAAATGTTGCGCCAACGGCTAAACTAAAAATGACGACTCATAACGAGGCAACTATTGCGGTTAATAAATTTCGCAATACTTTAGTGACTCGAGGTTATCAAGAAGCAATCACTTACAGCTTTGTTGACCCTAAAGCACAAGCTATTTTACACCCAGACAGCGACGCGCTTATTTTACCACACCCAATTTCGATAGAAATGTCGGCAATGCGTGTCAGTCTGATGCCAGGTTTACTTGCGTCAGTCATGTATAACCAAAACCGTCAGCAACCGCGTATTCGTTTATTTGAGCATGGTCTTAAATTTTTACGTGACGAAAATGCAGAGAATGGCGTAAACCAAGTAGCAGTTATCGGTGGTGCGATTACCGGCCTTGCTCATGGTGAACATTGGGTTGAAGAAAAACGCACTGTTGATTTTTATGACCTAAAAGGTGATGTTGAAGCATTACTTTCATTAACTAATGATATAACACGTTTTGAAATCAAAGCTGAGCAATCGGATGGCTTACATCCTGGTCAATCTGCAGTGATTTATGTTGACGGTAAAAAGGTTGGTTTCTTTGGTGCAGTTCATCCGCAAGTACAAAAATCGTTAGATATTAATAATGCGACTTATGTGTTTGAAATAGAAATGTCAGCCATTGAGAAAAGAAATTTACCAGAGGCAGTAGGGGTATCTAAGTTCCCTTCAAACCGCCGCGACATCGCTATTTTAGTGGAAGATCAGGTGAAATCTGGCGACATTTTATCAGTGATAGAAAAAGTTGGCGGAAATCAATTGGTTGACCTAAACTTATTCGATGTGTATAAGGGCAAAGGTATTGAGCCAAATTACAAGAGTTTGGCGATTGCTCTAACACTGCAAGCGGTTGATAGAACACTCGAAGAGAAAGATATCAATCTAGTAGTTGATAACGTGGTGGCCGCACTGGCCGAACAGTTTAATGCATCGTTGAGGGACTAGATATGGCGCTTACTAAAGCCGACATAGCTGAACACCTATTTGAAAAATTGGGGATCAATAAAAAGGATGCCAAAGATTTAGTTGAAGCGTTTTTTGAAGAAATCCGCTCAGCGCTTGAAAAAGGCGAGCAGGTTAAGCTCTCTGGATTTGGTAACTTTGATCTTCGTGACAAGAAAGAAAGGCCTGGCCGTAACCCGAAAACAGGGGAAGACATTCCTATTTCGGCGCGACGAGTTGTGACTTTCCGACCGGGTCAAAAGCTCAAAACCCGTGTTGAAGTTGGCACGGGCAAATAGATTAAAAAAGGCAGCGCAAGCTGCCTTTTTCTTTTGTCTTAATTTATATTATAAATTGATTAAAGTACGATTCAAAAATCACGTGGTGATACAAACTGTCCAGTCTGAATACTCTCAAAAGTTTGCTCCGCTAAAGAGTCTAGACTATTTAAACTTTTCCCTGATGCTGTAAGCTGATGCTCAATTGACATTATATCAATATTTGTTATCCCAGAAAGCTGTGCAATTTTAGCAAACGTATAAGCGTGCTTAAATTTTTCATGCTTATTGAATAAACTCACAAGCGTTGTGTAAATTTCAGGGTTGGGGATTTGATCGGGCTTATTCAGCTCTAGAGTCTTGTAGAGCAGATCAATCGTTTTTTCTTCATCAAATTTAATATAATACGTTGCTAAAAAAAACTGCATCTCAGCATCTTCAGTCACACTTGGTTGATCTTCGATGGTTAATAACTTTGTTAATGCAGATTGGTCATTATTGCGTGACCAATGATAATAAAGTAACCCTGGGTGATTGGTATTTTTGGTATCTTGAAAAATTCGCGTTATTTCTTTAATACTGGTTAAGTGGCCTTCCACTCGGGAAGTGGTTTTTTCTTTTAGTTTAATATGTTCAATTTTTGCGGCTAACGATACACATTGGTCGTATTTTTCAAACCCTTTTAATAACGCGTATTTATTTTTATCAGTGGGTTCCTTGTATTCATAGTAGCGCGCCATAATCACATCAGCCCGCTGTTCTTTACAATGACTATCTTTATTTAAATCATTACATAGTCCTGGAGTATCCTTACACACTTGGGCAAGTGTTAATGGTTCTTCACAGCCTGTTAACGCCAATAAACTTAGTAATATGCTTGCTCTTAGTAACATTTTTTAGCCTCTACATCATCTCTAATATGATTCTAGCGTAATGAATTGATCTCTAACAGTGGAGAATAAAGTTAGTTTAAATTAGAATAGCTGTGCCCAATAGGATGCATTGCTCTCAAAACTCAATATATCCTTATGGCTATCCGTTCAAAAATTGTTTAATTAGGTAAATAAAATGACCTCATCTCACGAGTTAGAATACACAAATAGTTGGCAAGAACGCCAAGATTATGCTGAAAGCATGCAACCTATCATTGGTAAGCTTTACCGTAATCGCGGTATTGAAATCGCTGTATATGGCCGTCCTCTCGTAAATGCCAGTACTATTGAGATTATTAAATCTCACAAAACTGTTGCCCAGTTTGAAGGCACTAAACTACGTTTACGTGAAAGCTTTCCGTTTCTTGAAGCTATCGCTAAAATGGATTTAAACTCAGCACGTATCGATATTGGTAAACTTGCATACGGTTATTTATATAATGATGCAGCTAAAGGTCGTTCAGTTGAAGAATACTTAAATGATGAACTTGCTGAAATCATCAACTCACAAGCAAAAGAGCCGCGTGATGTTGTTTTATACGGTTTTGGTCGTATCGGTCGTTTACTCGCTCGTTTACTAATTGAGAAATCAGGTCCTTACGCTGATTTACGTTTACGTGCAATTGTTGTGCGTGGCGGTAAAGATGGCGACCTTGAAAAGCGTGCAAGCTTATTGCGTCGTGATTCAATACATGGTCCTTTTAATGGTTCGATTACCATTGATAAAGAACGTAATGCAATTAAAGCAAATGGTAGCTACATTCAAGTTATCTATGCTAACTCACCAAGTGAAGTTGATTATACTGCGTACGGCATTGATAACGCACTTATCGTTGACAATACGGGTATCTGGAAAGATGAAGCAGGCCTTGGTCAACATTTAGAGTGTAAAGGCGCTACAAAAGTATTATTAACAGCACCAGCTAAAGGTAATATCAAAAACATCGTATACGGTGTTAATAACCAAGATATTCTACCTGAAGATAAAATTGTGTGTGCGGCCAGCTGTACAACCAATGCAATTACACCAACATTAAAAGCGTTAAACGATAAGTTTGGTATCAACAATGGCCATGTTGAAACTGTACACTCGTACACCAATGACCAAAACTTAATAGATAACTATCATAAAGCAGACCGCCGTGGTCGTGCCGCAGCGCTTAATATGGTAATTACTGAGACTGGCGCAGCAAAAGCCGTTTCAAAAGCACTACCGGAGCTAGAAGGCAAGTTAACAGGTAATGCAATCCGTGTTCCTACACCAAACGTATCATTAGCTATTTTGAACTTAAACCTAGCGACCAGCACCACGGTTGAAGAGTTAAACTCGTTCTTACGCCATGCTGCGCTTCATTCAGATTTACGCGATCAAATTGATTACACAGCGTCTACTGAAATTGTATCTACCGACTTAGTAGGTAGTCGTTATGCCGGTGTTGTAGATTCAACAGCAACAATCGTTGATGACAACCGTATTGTACTTTACGTTTGGTACGATAATGAGTTTGGTTATAGCTGCCAAGTTGTACGTTGTATGCGTGATATGGCAGAGGTTTCATTCCCAAGTTTGCCACGTTAAGTAATTACAGTCGTTAATTCATATTGAGCCAGCATTTGCTGGCTTTTTTAGTCATGAATGTTTTTTCAAAACCAAAGCCATGTGGTAGGCTGTATCTAGTTTGCTACATTTTAATAACAAAGCGTCTTTAACATGAAGGCGTTGTTGAATTTCTAATCTAACGCATTATTTGTTAGGAATTAATTTTTTAATCTATAGGTTTATTTAAATGAAAATCACCAGTAATTTTGACAGTGGTAATATCAAGGTCATTGCCGCGACCGATCCACTTAATATTCAACTTGAGATCAATAAAGATCATCAATCTGATTTTTTTCAGTGGTTCCATTTCCGTCTTGAGACAACGCCTTTTCAAAGCCATAAACTGCATATTAATAATTTAGAAAACTCAGCTTACCCAGATGGTTGGGATGGTTACCAAGCTGTTGCATCGTACGATCGCCAAACATGGTTTCGTGTACCTTCAAGTTATGCTGATGGCACATTATCTTTTGAAATTGAACCTGAGTGTGGCAGCGTCTACTTTGCTTACTTTGCACCATATAGCTACGAGCGTCATTTAGATTTACTTTCGTGGGCGCAAAGTCAAGAAGCATGTCAGCTTGAAACATTAGGCGAAACACTGGATGGCCGTGACATGAGTGTCTTGCGCATTGGTGGAGAGAGTGACGAAAACAAAAAAACGATTTGGATCACTGCACGTCAACACCCAGGCGAAACAATGGCCGAATGGTTTGTTGAAGGGATTTTACATAAGTTATTAGATGATGAAGACCCACATGCAGCTGCATTGTTATCAAAAGCGGTTTTTTACATCGTACCAAACATGAACCCAGACGGAAGCGCACGGGGTCATTTGCGCACTAATGCCAAAGGCGTTAACTTAAACCGTGAATGGCAAACACCAAGCATGGAAAATAGCCCTGAGGTGTATTTAGTGCTTAATAAAATGCGCGAGACCGGCTTAGACATGCATTTAGATATTCATGGTGATGAAGCAATACCGTATAACTTTGTTGCAGGAAGCGAAGGTATTCCAGCGTACGATGCACGCTTAAAAGATTTAGAAGATAGCTTTAAAGCGGCATTGCTTGTTGTGACACCTGAGTTTCAAGATGTGCACGGCTACCCGAAAGATGAGCCTGGACAGGCAAACTTAACGGTAGGATCAGCTGCTGTTGCACAAGAGTTCAATGCGCTTGCTTACACCGTAGAAATGCCATTTAAAGATAACGATGATTTACCTGATCCAGATTATGGCTGGTCAGATCGTCGCTCATATCAATTTGGTCAAGATACTTTAGCGGCAATTGTTAATGTTGTTGATAAATTAAGATAGAGTAAACTTGAATTAGGGCATCGTTTATTGATGCCTTAATGTTTAAAAATATCAAAAATTAATAGATAACAATCGTAGAGTATTTAGGCTAATATTTATTATATCAAAGGGACACTCAGAGGACTCTTCCTCATCTCTTTCTATAAAAGGTAGCGGATTCTGGGTAATAAAGAACAGAATATCGTTAAACAATAATAAAAAATAATAGAGGATATCCATGGAAGCTTTTGTAAGCGCTGTTAACGGCGTTGTTTGGAGTAATGCACTCATCTATCTATGTTTAGGCGCTGGCCTATTCTATTCAATATTAACCCGGTTTGCTCAAGTTAGGCATTTTAAAGAAATGTGTAAATTGCTGTTTAGCCCTAACACATCTGATACCGGTATTTCATCGTTTCAAGCATTAGCCGTGTCATTATCTGGGCGAGTTGGAGTTGGTAATATTGCCGGTGTTGCTGCCGCGATTGGCTTTGGTGGGCCTGGCGCTATCTTTTGGATGTGGGTTGTGGCCTTTTTAGGTGCCAGCACTGCATTTGCAGAATCAACATTAGGGCAAATTTATAAAACAGAAGAGGATGGCCAATATCGTGGTGGCCCAGCTTATTATTTTGACCGTTGTTTAGGCCAAAAGTGGCTGGCTATTTTATTTGCCGTATCGGCAATTATTGCCTGTGGTGTTTTTCTACCTGGCGTACAGGCAAATGCCGTTGGTAACGCGTTTACCCAAGTATTTGGCGAAGGTACAATGGTCAGCACTAGTTTTGGTGACGTTGGTAGTTTTAAGTTGGTTGCATTAGCGATTATTCTTATTGTGCTTGCTTTTATCATCTTCGGTGGCATTAAACGTATTGCAAACTTTACCCAAATTGTCGTGCCTTTGATGGCATTGGGATACATTGTTTTAGCGTTGATTGTGGTGTTTTTAAACATTGATAAAGTACCTGGAATATTTGCTTTAATTATTAGTGATGCCTTTACAGCACAGGCTGGCTTTGGTGCTGCTATTGGCTGGGGTGTAAAACGCGGTATTTATTCTAACGAAGCTGGGCAAGGTACGGGGCCACACGCCGCTGCTGCCGCAGAAGTTGACCACCCAGCTCAGCAAGGGTTAGTACAAGCGTTTTCTGTTTATGTAGATACACTTTTTGTTTGTACAGCAACAGCCTTAATGATTTTAATAACACAGCAATACAATGTAGTGGGTGAACTACCTGCAGGGCAGTTTATCGTACAAAATGTTGATGCTGCGACAGAGATAGGTTCAGCAGCGTTTACCCAAATGGCGTTATTTAGTGTGTTTGGTAGTTTTGGTCAAGCGTTTGTTGGTATCGCATTGTTTTTCTTCGCATTCACAACAATATTAGCGTATTACTTTATTGCAGAAACTAATGTTGCGTATTTAAATCGCTACTTTAAAGGCGCAATCCCACTGGTATTAGTGAAGCTAGTGATTATGTTTATGGTGTCGTATGGCATGGTTAATAACGCGGGCTATATATGGACCATTGGTGATATAGGTGTTGGCTTAATGGCGTGGATTAATATCTTGGGTATTTTGGCAATATTTTTCGTGGCGAAGCCGGCTTTATTATGTTTACGTGATTTTGAAGACCAGAAGAAAGCGGGTGGAGCTATCAATTTTGATCCAGTTAAACTCGGTATCAAAAATGCGACTTTTTGGGAAAAACGTTTAGCTAAACAGCAGCAAGACGATAAATCATAGACACTGATAATTTAGCGTGATTTGTTTGTTGAAATAAATGTCTAGGCAATGACTGCAATTGAAAAAAGACAACGACAAATAAAACACGTACAATAAAGGGCGCCGCAAGGCGCCTTTTTTATGCGTAGATTTTTATGCGAAGTATGGAGAGAGATATGGCGATTGTTCGTTGTCCTAGTTGTAATAAGTCAATATCCGATAAACACCAGCAGTGCCCTCACTGTGAGAATAATGTAGCTGAGCTTGATGGCGAACAACGCCAGCAGCTGGCACGCGAAAAACGAATTCAAAAACAACAAATGTTTATGAATTATTCTTTTTTTGCACTGTTCATATTTTTAGGTGGATTCTTTAGTTTATACTTTTTACATCCAGAACCCGAAACCCCACAGTGGTACGCATGCACGGCAGCCATTGCTATCGGTTGTATTTGGTATTTAATAAATCGCGTTATCTTAGTGACTCTTAAAAAGAAAAAATGACATGAACATCGACAATCTCGTAAAAACAATTACCCCAGAATTATTTGAACGATTACAATATGGTGCCGCAACAGGCAAGTGGCCTGATGGTACAGTACTAAGTGATGAGCAAAAAGCGCAAACAGTCCAGTTAGTCATGCTTTATCAAGCAAAAGTAGCCCAATCTAATGAGCAATTTACCATTGGCTCAAATGGTGAAATGGTGCAAAAAACAAAAGCACAATTGCAAAAAGAATTCACCGCAGACAACGAAATAGCAAGGTTTAGTGAAAATGATCTTTAAACACCTTTTTACCCCGAAATGGAAGCACCCAAAGCAGCAAGTACGTCTAGATGCAATTGAAAAGCTAGATGTAGAACGTGATGCAACAATTTTAAATACATTGGCACTAGATGATAGTTCCGCAGAAATCCGCAAAAAAGCCTTAAATAAAGTCAATGATTTAGTGTTGTGGTGGAAAGCGTACAAGCAAGACCAAAGCTTAAAAGAGTTAGCAGAACAGCATATTTCAAGTGCAGTATTAAACGCCGAAAGTACGCTCGACACGCAGATTAAAAATGAATACATTGAACGTTTCGCACCAGTAAAAACACTTGAAAAACTCGCCTTTGCCGAGAAAGAATTACAAGTAAGAGTTAAATTACTAAAGCGCTTATCAAATCCTAAGCTGATAGAAAAAGCCTTTAAAGAAGGCGGCAACGAATTGCAATTGCAGTTAACGGAATTAGTTATAAATCATCAATTGACAAAAAGCTTAGTAAAGTATGCTCACGGTGAGGCACACACGCTACTACAGACACATCTTGATAATGAACGTTTAGCATCTGTTATGCCTGTTCAAGTGCAAAATGACACGCGTGTAGTGCTCGCTAAACTTAATGCATTGCGTGAAAAGCAAGACTATGGCGTTGTGTGTGAACAAAAAGAGTCACTTATAGCACAATGGCAAGCGATAGAGCTAACATGGTTAAACCCAGAGCAAATTGCAATACTAGAAGAAAAATATCAGTCATTGACGGCTAAATTGAATGTGCATTTAGTTTTATTAAAAGATCAGCATGATCAACAGCAAGCGATTTTAGCGCAAAAACAGCGCGAAGTTTTAGCATTGGCAAATCTTGAAGCACTTAGTGAAGAAATTGAAAATGCACTGCAGCTTGGTCTTGAAACACCAGAACAAATTCAACAAGACTGGCTTGATGCAAAAGTTGAGCAAGCACAAGCGGTGATAGCACAAAGCAATCTTTCAAATAGCGAGCATAAAACAAAAGTGGTTGCTAAGTTACAGCAATTATTTAAACAAGTTAGCCAATTACCAGCACTAAGCCAAGCGATCAGTGATTATAGAGTGGCATTAACAGCCCTGAGTGATTTGAGCACTGAAGTTGATAAAACAAATTTTGATGCCGCGACTGCGCAGTTTGAGCAAGCATTTAAAGTGGCCAATGCGCCACTTAAGCAATTACCTGTATCATTACAAGCGCCTTTTAAAGCGCAACTTAAAGAGCAAAAGTTACAATGGCAGCAAGGTATTGCGCAATTAAGTAATGAATTAACAAAAAACCAGCAGCAGGCGAGCCGAAAAGCGCGCGATGTTAAACGTCTAATTGAGCAAGGCCGTTTTAATGTGGCATTTGGTGTGTTTAAAGGTTTTACGGAGCTTTATGACAGCTTAACACCGGGTTTTCAGGCGCAGCTTGAAAAGCTTAAAGCGGAACTTGAGCAGCAGTTAGCAGATGCTAAAGATTGGCAAAAGTATGCGTCAGCGCCAAAACGTGAAGAACTGTTAGCTGAATTAACGAGTTTGTTAGAGCAGCCATGCACAGACCCAAAAGCCCGTGCAAATGAGGTTAAGGTTTTTCGCCGTCGTTGGAATGAGCTAGGGCGTTTAGACACTGAGCAAGAGCAACAACAAGGTAAAGAGTTTGATGACATGATTGAGCAATTATTTGCACCATGTCGCGAATACTTTGCACTGCAAGAACAACAGCGTGAAGCAACTAAGCTTGAACGTGAAGCAATCATTAATCAAATGCAAGCACTTGCGCAGGCAGACACCAGCGCCACTGAATTTGATTGGAAAGAGTTTGAAAGCCAATATAACCGCATTAATAAAGTCTGGCGCAATGCCGGGAATGTTGAGCCAAAAGTATACCGTGCATTACAAACACAATATAAAGCACAACAGCAGCAAGTATTTAATGCACTAAATGCATTTCATAGAGGCAATGCGGCTGCAAAAAATGAGTTAGTTGAGCAAGCGCAGCAGTTATCAGTCAGCGATGATTTAGCTACGGCTTGTCAACAATTAAAAGAACTGCAACAGCAATGGCAGGGAATTGGTTTTGCAGGCGTAAAAGCTGAAAATGCTTTATGGCAAAAATTTCGTCAATTTAATGATTTAACCTTTGCTAAACGCAGTGATGAGTTTGCGCAGCATAAAGAGCAACAAACAGCGGATAACGCAGTTGTTGCGGCGCAAATTATTGAACTAGAAGAAGCTTTACCTGCAGTGAATCAAAAAGCACAGTTGCTAGATTTGCGCACTAAAGTAACCGCACTACAAAGTAGTAAAGAGTTAGGCAACCGCATTAAAAAATTATTGGCTAACATAGATGGCAAATTAGCGATCCTGACTGAACAAGCTGCTAAAGCTGATTTTAGTGCGCTATTTACGGCACTTGAAAATCAGCAAGTTATCCCTGCTCAATGGCAAGGTAACGCAGATACGCATTTAACAGCTGCGCAATTATTAGTGAGAATGGAAATTCTTGCCAATGTGGCAAGCCCTGATGGCTCATCTCGTATGGCTGAACAAGTTGCCATGCTTGATGATAAGCATCGTGGCGAACAAGCTGATTTGCACTATTATTTAAAGCAGCTATTAGCGCTCAGTCAAGGTTCAGTTGACAGTGACACACTAGCACGCTTAAAAACGGTTTTTAGCGTTTAGTGGCTAAATGCGTTAAAGAATAAAAAAGCCGCCGTTGTGCGGCTTTTATTTTTTTATCCTCGAAAAGGAAAAATCATGAAGTATATTGTATTAATTGCCTGTTTATTTCTCAGTGCATGTAACACGACCCAAGGTGTCTCGTTTTATTCATTTACGAGCAGCGAAATTGAGTCAGCACTGAATCAACAGCTTCCTAAACTCAGTGAAAAAGTGCGTTTAATGGGCTTACCAGTGCAATTTGATGTGAACGATTTAAGCGTTAATGTTGGCCCCAATAATCGCGACGTAGTGATACTTGGGGCTGATTCAAGTGCTGTTATTAATGCGTTTGCACTTAAGTATCCGGTACGTTTAAAGTTGCAAATTGAAGGTGCGCCATTTTACGATAGCGAGAAAAAAGCAGTTTTTTTACGTGACATAAAATTGCTGGATTCAACCATTGATGCAGGTGGTTTTAAAGGTAATCTAGCCGTTTTAAATGATGAGGCCATGAATGTCATTAATAGTTTTTTAGCTGTAAATCCAGTGTATAAGTTAAACATGAATGATCCAAAAGTCGCGTTATTAAGCAAATTACCTTTAGATATGAAAGTCGTTGAAGGTGCAATTAAGCTAGTGCCTCATATGTAAAAACACGAGATTAACTAATCTGAACTCGGATTATAGTATAAAAAAGCCCTGATGATCAGGGCTTTTTAGTGTACTTAAAAGTAGGAGAATTAACCTATGCTTGCATAAAAACAGCCAAAGCCGGGCAGGGTTAACGTGTTTTTATTTACAGTACCGTTATGATGATTAAGCTCACTATGAGGTGTGATATTAATATGGTCAATCTCATAGCTTGTGGTGCTTTGTGCGAGGTTAAATATACAAAGCATAGTTTGACCTGCAAAGCGACGGTAAAAGGCGAGCAGTGGCTCAGGGGTATCGATAAATTCAATATCACCCTCAAGTAATACGGCCTGTGTTTTACGCCATGCCATAAAGTGACGAAATGCATTTAAAATCGAATATTGATCGCTCTCTTGCTCACTTACATTTTGGTTTTTATGCTGCTCATCAACGGGTAACCAAGGCTTAGTGGTTGAAAAGCCGGCTTGCTCGCAGTTATTGTTGTGCCACGGCATTGGTGTACGACAGCCATCACGCCCTTTAAAGTTTGGCCAAAAAGTAATGCCATATGGGTCTTGTAAATCTTCAAAGGCAACGCTTGCTTCGCCTAAACCAAGTTCTTCACCTTGATACATGCACACGCTACCACGAAGTGACGCCAGTAAAGCACTAAGCATCTTACATTGCTGTGGATTTACCTCGCCATTGGCACCCCAACGACTTGCTACACGCTCTACGTCGTGGTTGCTAAATGCCCAGCACGGCCAGCCTTGTGTCATGCGCTCTTCAAGTGTTTTGACGGTAGTACGAATGTACTCACTGCTGTAATCATTAGTGAGTAGTTCAAAACTGTAACCCATATGTAGTTTGTCGCCACCCGCGGTGTATTCAGCCATTGTCGCCAGTGAATCTTCAGATGAAATTTCGCCCAAAGACACAGTCCCAGGGTATTTGTCTAATAGGGTACGAATATCTTGCATAAAGCTGATATTTTCAGGTTGGGTATTGTTGTAATGATGGTATTGAAATGCATACGGATTATCTTCACTAAAACCACGACCTTGACGTTTTTCAGGTGGCTTTGCAGGATTATCGCGCAGCTGTGCATCATGATAGCAAAAGTTAATTGCATCTAGTCGAAACCCATCCACCCCTTTTTTAAGCCAAAACTCCACGTTGTCGAGTACTGCTTGACGTACATCGGGGTTATGAAAGTTTAAGTCGGGTTGTTCAGTAAAAAAATTATGTAAATAATATTGACCCCGACGTGGCTCCCACTGCCAAGCAGGGCCACCAAAAATAGATAACCAGTTGTTTGGTTGCGTACCGTCGGGTTTAGAGTCAGACCATACATACCAATCCGACTTATCGTTAGTTTTGTTTTCGCGGCTATCTAAAAACCACTGGTGTTGATCTGATGTATGACTTAAAACTTGGTCAATTATGATTTTTATATCACGCTGGTGAGCGTGTGCTATCAGCTCATCAAAGTCATTAAGATCGCCAAACAGGGGGTCAACATCACGATAGTCACTAATATCATAGCCAAAATCTTTCATTGGCGATTTGAAAAAAGGAGAGATCCAAATAGCATCAACGCCAAGACTTTTAATATAGTCAATGCGAGCAATGATCCCTTTTAAATCACCAATTCCATCGCCATTGGTATCTTGAAAGCTGCGAGGATATACCTGATAAATAACCGCACCTTTATACCATTGCTGTTGAGCCATGCTTTTCTCCATCGTGACATCAATACCTTAAAAACGTTGGTCGCTTTATAGCTAAAATTTTTTAAGGCGTGTTGTTTTCGTCAATCTTATTTTATGGGTAGGGTTAACTACGCCACGTTATTTTTGAAAAGCATACGTGAAGGCTTAGATACTGTAAAAAGCCTGCATACGTATGCATGCTAAATAGATTATTCTACAGTGCACAGATGCGAGTAATATCAGCATTAAATAACGTAGAACAAGCATCGTTTTAATTATTACCAATTAATATGTTAAAAAAGTTAACATGTTATAAAGTCCAATATGGTGCGGCTTTCATTGACTTTGTATTGTGTTGGTGCAAATGATTATTGGTCTTACCAATTGCCAGGGGTGATATGCAATGCCACAACTAATAATTGAAATTGATAGTTACTTGTATTTTAGAGTGTTATAAGTCAGTTAGTTTTGAATTTACTTATTTAGTATTATGAAATTTGTTTTAGTGCTTATTGCACCAATATATTTATTGTTTACCTCTATAAAAACAAGGTGTTGCCAGTATTGTTGTGAAATTTTTGTTAAAAGTGATGGTTTTGTTCTACTGTGAATACGTATGCATAAAGTTGTTAATAAAATAAAGCGGGCGTTAATATTCATCCTGACAACAAAATCAGCCAGCGAATAACGGTGCTTCTATCACAAGCCTGTTATTACGCTGGTAATAAATAATATGGGTAACGGGAAAACATCATGTCTATGTTCAAACCAAGTATATTAACAATTGCACTTGCGACCGCAGGTATTAGCAGTTTCGCTTCACACGCACAAGATGAGCAGCAAGCAGCAAAGAATGACGTTGAAGTCATCGAAGTGAAAGGTTTTCGTGGCAGCGTTGTTGAATCAATCAATACAAAGCGTTTTTCATCAGAAGTGGTTGAATCTATTTCTGCAGAAGATATTGGTAAATTACCTGATTCATCAATCGCAGAGTCAATTGCACGCCTGCCGGGCCTGACTGCACAGCGCCTAGACGGACGTGCAAGCCGTGTGAGTGTGCGTGGTTTTAGCGAAAATGAAAGTGCAACAACGTTTAATGGCCGTGAGCAAGTGTCTATTGGTGACAACCGTGGCGTTGAGTTTGACCTTTACCCATCAGAAATAATGAGCGGTGTAACCGTCTATAAAACACCGAGCGCAAGTTTAGACGCTGAAGGTATTGCCGGTGTTATCGATATGCAAACGGTAAAGCCTTTAAGTAAAGGCGAGCGTGTGATCATGTTCAATGGTCAATTAGAGCAAACGGGTTTTGAAAAGCTAAACCCTGACGGCGATGACCAAGGTTTCCGCGGTACGGTTTCGTACATAGACCAATTTGCAGATGACACTATCGGTGTTGCATTTGCATACAATAAAATGAGTTCACCTAATCAAGAAAAACGTTGGAACTCTTGGGGTTACCCTGATTACAGTATTTCTGAAAATAAACTTAAAGACGACACAACTGTTGGCCCATATAACCCTATTTTAGGTGGCGCAAAGCCGTTTGTACGTTCGTCCACTCTTGAGCGCGATTCAGCTATGTTGGTAATTGAAGCTGCGCCCACTGATCGCTTGAATATGACATTTGATGCACTTTATGTTGATTTTTCAGATGAAAAAATACTTCGCGGTATTGAAGTACCCTTTGGTTGGGGACAAGGTAAAATACGCTCTGGTTCAGAAGTTGTTGATACAAATTCCGACTTTATCACCAGTGCTGTAACCCAAGGCCAACGTGTTGTTGTACGTAATGACTATGAAGAACGTAATGCAGAACTAACTCAATTTGGTTTTAATACAAAATATGATATCGATGATTCATGGTCTGTAGAATTTGATGCCAGTCGCTCAGAAGTAGAACGCCAAATTTGGAGTATCGAAAGCTATTCTGGTACTGGTCGAGGTGATGCAAATGGCATAGCTGATAACATTGGATACGTATTTGATGGCGGTAACACAGGCGCGCAATTTTCACATGAACTAGATTACAGCGATTATGATTTAATTCAATTAGGTGGCCCATTATCATGGGGTGGAAGTGCCGCACTTAATGACAAATATGGATTAAAAGACACGCCATACCAAAATACAGCACAAGATGGCTTTATTAATGCACCAGAAATTAATGACGAATTAAGTACATTAAAACTTGCTGCCAGCAAAGCACTTGAAAGTGAATATTTTAGCAACGTAAGCTTTGGTATTTCATATCGTGACCGCGAAAAGAGCAAAGTGTCAGAAGGTTACTTCATGACATTAAAAGGCTTCTCGCTGTCAAACCCGGGTATGTTGTCTATTCCTGAACAATACCGCCAAGGTACAGCAAGCCTTGATTTTATCGGTATGGGCAATATGGTCGCCTATGACACTAACGGTCTAGTGAACGATGGCTACTATGATTTATTACAAGAGAGCTTAACGGACCAAAAACACAAAACACAATCGTGGGCAGTACAAGAAGAAGTTATTGCGGTATTTGCACAACTGGATATCAATGCAGAGTTAGGCTCAATTCCTGTAACAGGTAATATTGGTGCGCGTTATGTGCAAACTGATCAATCATCACAAGGGTCTGCTGCAAACACGATTGATGGCTTAGTTGTTGTTTCGCCAACGGATGTAAGTCATGACTATAGCCATTTTTTACCAAGTATTAATTTAGCGTTTAGGATTGACGAAGACCAAACCATTCGTTTTGGTGCTGCAAAAACTATTTCACGTGCTCGCTTAGATGAAATGAATGCATCTATTAGTGCGTCTTATAGTGAACAACAAAATAATGATGGAAACAACTGGAATATTTCAGGCGGTAACCCTTTACTAGAACCAAAAGAAGCAACAGGGTTTGATTTAAGTTACGAAAATTACTTTAATGCAGAAGGTTACTTTGCCGCAGCTTTCTTCTACAAAGATATTACGCAATGGATATTCGATGGTAATTACGAAGTTGATATGACCGGAGTTGCTGATCCAGCAACAGGTGAAATACCTGTTAATTCAACAGGCTCTGGATCAGGAAAAATAAACGGTGGTGAAGGTAATTTATGGGGTTATGAACTATCTCTTGCATTGCCATTTAATATATTTCACCCTTCGCTTGACGGCTTTGGTTTAATTGCCAGCCATACCGCAGTAGAGCAAGATATTACTGATCAAAAGGGTAATGAATATGAATTACCAGGCTTATCAGATCAAATTGACAGCCTAACGGCTTATTATGAGCGTAATGGCTTCCAAGCGCGTACTAGCATGCGTAAACGCAGTGATTTTAAAGGCGATGTTTACGGCCTAGGCTTTGCAACTACACAGGTTGATATTAAAGGCGAAACCATTTTTGATGCGCAAATTGGTTATGACTTTACTGAAGCAGGCATAGAAAGCTTAGACGGGCTAAGCGTGACTTTCCAAGTGCAAAATATTACTGAAGAACCCTTTGTGTCATTACAAGGTAGTAGTGATTTACAAGTACGTGATTACCAAGATTACGGTCGTACGTTCTTACTTGGCTTTAGTTACAAGCTATAACATTCTTTAGCGTTTAAAAGCCCTTGTAATTTGTTTTACAAGGGCTTTTTTATATCGCTGAGCTACACTGAAAAAAGATCATAACGGTGGAAAAGAGAATGCAACAGCAAAAAATAAAACAGGTCATTATTGCCGGTGGTGGTAGCGCAGGGTGGATCACAGCGTCGTTATTGAATAAAGTGCTTGGTAAAGTGATAGAGATCACACTGATTGAGTCGGATCAAATAGGCACTGTTGGTGTAGGCGAGGCCAGCATTCCGCCCATTCAGCATCTTAATGGCGCACTGGGAATTCGAGAAAGTGAGTTTATTAAAGCAACCCAAGCAACGATTAAGCTTGGTATTGAATTTGAAAACTGGCGCGAACAAAATCATAAATACATGCACGCCTTTGGTGATATTGGCAAAGACTTTCCGTTTTGTGAGTTTTACAACTTTTGGCTAAAAGCCAAGCAACAAGGCAACGCGACTGACTTTTGGGATTTTTCGCTTAACTACCAAGCTGCAAAGCAGCATAAGTTTACCCACTTACAACACATTCCTAATACTCAACTTACCGGCTTAAATTACGCCTATCATTTTGATGCCACACTGTACGGTGAGTTTTTAAAAGAGCTGGCCATATCACGGGGCGTTAAACGTATTGAAGGCAAAATTGCTCATGTTAAGCAATGTACTGAGAGCGGCTTTGTAACAGCACTTGAGCTTTCAGGCGGACAAATAATAAACGGTGACTTATTTATAGATTGCACTGGCTTAAGTGCATTACTAATTGAAAAGACCCTCAACACAGGCTTTGAAGACTGGTCACATTGGCTACCTTGCGATAGTGCTATAGCGGTGCAGACTAAAAGCACAGCCGATCCCGTGCCTTACACTCGCTCTATCGCCCGTGATGCGGGTTGGCAATGGCAAATACCACTACAGCACCGTGTTGGTAATGGCTTAGTGTATTCAAGTCGTCACTTAACTGATGAACAAGCCAAGCAACAACTGCTTGATAACATTGCTGGTGAACCAATCACAGAGCCTCGCGTTATTCGCTTTAAAACAGGGCGCAGGCGCAAACAGTGGCATAAAAATGTGGTAGCCATTGGCTTATCAAGTGGCTTTTTAGAGCCATTAGAATCGACTAGTATTCATTTGATCCAAACCGCTGTTATTCGTTTAATTAAACTCTTTGCGCATAACAACATTGAGCAATCATTGGTTGATACGTTTAACCAGCAAAGCCAAACCGAAATCGAACGTATCCGCGATTTTATTATTTTGCATTATAAACTTACTGATCGTACCGACAGTGCATTTTGGCGTCAGTGTAAGCAAATGAGCATTCCCAAATCACTGCAAACCAAAATTGATTTATTTAAAGACACAGGCAAAATTATACGCCAAGACGATGAGCTATTTGCAGAGGTTGCGTGGCAGCAAGTAATGATAGGCCAAGGGCTTAAAGCGCAAGACTATAACCCATTAGCCGATGCGCTCAATGATGAACAACTAGCAGAGTTATTTACAAATCTAAAAACGCTGATCAGCACCACGGTAAAGCAATTACCAACGCATAATGAGTTTTTAGCGAGGATAAAAAGTAATTAATATGAAATCACTCATTCAGATTTTTTTAGTAAGCGCACTTTTAACTACGTGCATAAACGTTAATGCAATGACGGCATCACCACAAAGCTGGTGGGTTGGTATGCAAACTAATTCATTGCAAATTATGCTTCATAAACAAAACGTTGCTAAGCATCAATGGCAATTAATGCCATACTCTGGCGTAAATTTACACAACATAATAAAAACAGATAACCCAAATTACGCCTTTTTAAACCTTGAAATAAGCCCAAGTGCAAAGCCGGGTACGTTAGTGTTTAATAGTGCTGCGGGCGGGCGTTTTGAATATTCATTAAATGCGCGCAAAGCCAATAGCAGTAAACGACGTGGTTTTGATAGTAGCGACACACTTTATTTAATTAATCCCGACCGTTTTGCCAATGGCGACAGCACTAACGACAGCGCAAAAGGCATGTTAGAGGCTGCAAACCCAATTGAGCGAGGCGGGCGTCATGGTGGTGATATACAAGGGGTAATTGATGCGTTGCCATACTTACAAAAACTGGGTGTAACTCAACTTTGGCTAACGCCGCCGCTTGAGAACAACATGCCAAGTTATTCGTATCATGGCTATGCTATTACTGATTTTTACAAAATAGACCCGCGTATGGGTTCCAATGCACTTTATAGGGAACTGGCAGCGAAAGCCAAGCAACACGGCATCGGCTTGGTAATGGATTTAGTGCTTAATCACTTTGGCTCTGAGCACGTATGGATGAAAGACAAACCCACCGCTGATTGGATCAATTTTAATGGCGATTTTGCAAATGGAAAACATGCAACCAGCCATGCAAGACAAACCATTCAAGATCCCCACGCCAGCGACTTTGATAAACGCCAGTTTAGTGATGGCTGGTTTGTTGCCACCATGCCTGATCTAAACCAACGCCAGCCATTATTGGCAAACTACCTTATTCAAAATGCCATTTGGTGGATTGAGTACGCTGATTTAAGCGGTATTCGAGTAGATACCTACTCATACTCTGACAAAGCCTTTTTAGCTAACTGGACCAAAGCAATCATGACCGAGTATCCACAGTTTAATATTGTGGGTGAAGAATGGACGTCAAACCCCGCGATTGCTTCATACTGGCAAGCAGGCAAAGTAAATAATGATGGTTATACGTCAAGCTTACCCAGTGTGATGGACTTTTCATTGCAAGAATCACTTATTCAAGCACTTAATGAAGATGAAAGCTGGAACACCGGCTGGGTTAAAGTGTATCAATCGATTGCCAATGACTTTTTATACCCAAATCCAGATAATTTATTAGTGTTTGCTGATAACCACGATATGAGCCGTGTATATACCCAGCTTAAGCAAGATCTTGCTAAAACTAAAATGGCGATGACTCTGCTGCTTACTACTCGCGGCATTGCACAAATGTATTACGGCACCGAAGTACTGCTTGATAACACAGGCAGTAACGATCACGGCGATATTCGCATTGATTTTCCCGGTGGTTTTAAAGGCCAAAAAAGTAACGCCTTTACAGGGCAAGGCTTAACAATTGATCAACGTGATATGCTGCAAACGATTAGCACCTTACTTAATTTTAGAAAACAAAGCGCTGCACTGAGCCAAGGTAAACTCACTCATTTTAGCCCAAAGGATGGGGTGTATAGTTACGCACGCACAAGCGAGAAACAAACCGTGCTGGTGTTTTTAAACAAACATGCTGAGATGAAAAGTTGGCCACTTCATTACATGGAAGAAGTGCTTGGTAGTCAAATACATGCAACTGAGTTATTTACTCAACAAACAGTAAATTTAAATAAAGCAGTCACCTTACCCGCAATGAGTGCAGTGGTGTTAGTGATTGAATAGTGTGAATACGTATGCAGCCGCTGTTAGTCAGTGGCGGTTCACATTAGTATTAAAAATATAACAAAAATGACATGTAAATGTCTGAGTAAGTAATAAAATTATGACAACACAAAAAATCACCATTAGCACGCTCAAATATGGCCCATTAATATTAGCCAGTGGCTTACTTTTAAGTGGCTGCTCTGAAGAACCCGCACCGAAGGCTAAAGCGCAAAAAGTACACGAACACGTCACCGAACACTCTAAACCTGTTGTGTATCAAGTATTCACGCGTTTATTTGGTAATACGCAAACGGCTAACGTACCGTGGGGAACGAAAGAGCAAAACGGTGTAGGTACATTCAGTGATTTTAATGATGCGGCTTTAAGTGGCATAAAAGAACTGGGTACTACCCATATTTGGTATACGGGCGTGCTTCATCATGCGCTGGTGGGTGATTACAGCCAATACGGCATTAGTCAAGATGATCCTGATGTTGTAAAAGGCCGTGCAGGTTCACCTTATGCGATTAAAGACTATTACGACGTTAACCCAGATTTAGCCATCAATCCAGAACGTCGCCTTGAAGAATTTTCAGCGCTCATTACACGCACTCACCAACATGGCATGAAAGTAGTGATTGATATTGTGCCAAACCATGTTGCGCGCCACTATAAGTCAACCGCAAAACCTATGGGCGTTAAAGATTTTGGTGAGCAAGATGACACCAGCGTAGAATATGCGCGCGACAATAACTTTTATTATGTCACTGGGCAGTCTTTTCAAGTGCCAACCAGCGAGAACTATCAAGTGCTTGGTGGTAATGCCCACCCACAGGCTGATAATTTATTTGACGAAACTCCCGCAAAGTGGACGGGTAACGGTGCACGAGCTGCCAAGCCAGATATAAACGATTGGTACGAAACCGTAAAAGTAAATTACGGTGTAAAACCCGATGGCAGTTATGACTTTCCTAGCTTACCAGCTGACTACGCAAACAAAGACTTAAGGGCGCACTTTGAGTTTTGGCAAGATAAAGAGCTGCCAAACAGCTGGTATAAATTTCGTGATATCGCGCTGTATTGGCTTGATAAAGGCGTAGATGGTTTTCGTTATGATATGGCCGAAATGGTGCCCGTTGAGTTTTGGAGCTTTTTAAACTCCTCTATTAAAATGCATAATCCAGAAGCCTTTTTATTGGCCGAAGTATACAACCCAGCACTATACCGCCCGTATATCCAGCAAGGGAAAATGGATTACCTTTATGACAAAGTGGGATTTTACGACACCCTAAAAGCGGTTATGCAAGGCAAGCGACCGGCGAGCAGTATCTTTTTACCACAGTCCGAGGTTGCCGATATTGAACAGCACATGCTGCACTTTTTAGAAAACCACGACGAACAACGCATAGCCAGCTCTGACTTTGCAGGTAATGCAGCAAAAGGTAAGCCCGCGCTGGTGGTATCTCACCTTATTAGCCGCGCGCCAACACTGTTGTACTTTGCTCAAGATGTAGGCGAAGACGGCTCAGAATACGCAGGCTTTGGTAAACCCTCTCGCACCAGCATTTTTGATTACATTGGCGTACCTGCGCACCAAGCATGGATGAACAACGGCAAATTTGACGGCGGAGCACTCACGCCTGAACAAAGTCAGTTACGGAACTACTACAAAGCGATTATGGCGTTGAGTAAACACCCAGCAGTTGTTGCTGGCGACATGCAACCCCTTATCGTGACTGGCAGCGAGCACGTTGCCGCGTTTAGCCGCAGTATTGGTAATCAACAACTTTGGGTCGTGAGTAATTTTTCGAGTGCACAAAAAATAGTCACCATTGAAATACCAATGACCACCTTAGTTGATGACAAGCGTGGCGAGTTTAAGTTATTGGATTTACTAGAAGCAAACCAAAAAGCTGCCATGACTATCAACGAAGAACACGCACAGATAAGTTTAACGTTAGATGCGCTTAGCAGTGCAGTTCTCACCACTGGAGCACACAATGAAAGATAACAAACCCGATTTAAGCTTTTGGCAAATATGGAATATGTGCTTTGGCTTTTTAGGTATTCAATTTGGTTTTGCGCTGCAAAACGGTAACGTAAGCCGCATATTTCAAACATTGGGTGCAAACGTTGATGACATTCCTATTTTATGGGTGGCAGCGCCGCTAACGGGTTTAATTGTACAGCCAATTATTGGCTATTGGAGTGATAAAACCTGGGGAAAATTAGGCCGCCGCCGTCCGTTCTTTTTATATGGTGCAATTTTAACGACCTTATCGCTCTTCATTATGCCAAACTCGCCAACGCTTTGGATTGCAGCAGGCATGCTGTGGATCATGGATGCGTCAATCAATGTCACAATGGAACCTTTTCGCGCTTTAGTAGGCGATAACCTACCAAAAAAACAACGTGCAACAGGTTATGCCATGCAAAGCTTTTTTATTGGTGTTGGCGCTGTTGTGGCATCGGCATTACCGTGGATGATGACCAATTGGTTTGATATTGCTAACACCGCGCCTGCGGGGCAAATTCCTGACTCTGTAAAGTATTCGTTTTATTTTGGTGGCGTGGTTTTATTGGTCGCCGTGGGCTGGACTATTTTAACTACCAAAGAATATTCACCACAACAACTTGCACAGTTTAACGAACAAGACCGCGATGCTGAGCAAGTCGACATTACTAACACCGTTAACTTTAGCAAAGGCGGCACAATTTTTACCGCACTGGGCATGAGTGTACTTGCCCTTGTAATGGGGCTGGGGCTTGAAAAAGAGCTGTATTTACTCGCCGGTGGTTTAGTGTGCTTTGGGATTATTCAATTTATTGCCGGTACGTTAAAAGCCAAACAGCATACTGCGGGTGGTTTTTATCAAGTAGTCAACGATGTATTCACGATGCCAGAGGCGATGAAACAATTGGCGTGGGTGCAATTTTTTAGCTGGTTTGCGCTGTTTGCAATGTGGATTTACACCACCTCAGCGGTCACTAGCTTTCATTATGGTAGCAGTGATACCAGCTCTGTGGCTTATAACAATGGCGCTGACTGGGTAGGCATTTTATTTGCCGCGTACAATGGGTTTGCCGCACTGGCTGCATTATGTATACCGGTCATCGTAAAGCGCATTGGTTTAAAACTCGCTCACGCAATTAACTTAATTTTAGGCGCTTTGGGCTTAGTCAGCTTTATTGTAATTAAAGATCCTACCTTACTTATTTGGCCAATGATCGGCATTGGTTTCGCTTGGGCGTCTATTCTATCGCTGCCGTATGCCATGTTAAGTACGTCAGTACCGAGTCATAAAATGGGCGTGTATATGGGCATATTTAACTTTTTTATTGTGATCCCCCAATTACTGGCAGCCAGCATATTAGGCCTAATTTTACGTCACTTTTTTGAAAACCAACCTATTTACGCACTAGTATTGGGCGCGGTGTCGTTTGTACTGGCAGCGGTTGCTGTTATGCGTGTTAAACACGCGCAGTAACGCTTATAGCTAACAGATAAGATTTAAGGGTTTAAAAATGAAAAAATACAACATGATCACCACAAGTTTACTCATGCTTGGCTTAACGGCGTGTAGCTCAGAGCAAGCCTTAACAGACACCCCCAAAGTAACGGAGCAACTAAGCGCACCCGGTGCCCCAGGCGTTGAACCATTTTGGGCATTCGCAGGTAAAACAGGTATTGGTACTTCGTTTGAGCAATATCAAAATGGCGCTTATAGCGACAGCGCAGCGACGGGTAAAGTATCAAAAGTATGGTTTTCGATAGCAAAAGGAGTGATCACCGAAACTATGTTTGGGCTAATTCACCAAGCACAAATTAAAGACATGCAGTTTGTTATTGTTGGTAAAGATTTTACCGTAACTGAAACGGATGATCTTGACGTAACAATTGACTACTTATATAAAGATGAGCACGGCCGCCCGTTATCATTGGCTTACAAAGTAACAAGCACAGATAAACAAGGCCGCTTCAGCCTTGAAAAACACATATTTACCGATCCAGACGGGCAAACTTTATTTGTGCGCAGTATTTTTAATACTCAGCTTAAAGGCGTAAAAGCCTATGTAACGGTAAATCCATACATAGATAATAATGGCCTGGATGATTTTGCAAAAACCACAGAGCAAGGGCTAGTTGCATGGCAGGGCGATAGTTACTTGTCATTACAAGGCGCTAAACCATTTAAACAGACCAGCGTAGGTTTTACAGGCAAAAGTGATGGTTTAAATGCGCTAAAAACGACTCAACAGCTTCCAAGCGTTTATCAAAATACCGGTGAGCAATCAGGTAATGTGAGTTTACTTGCCGAGCTGGGTGAGATTGGCAACAACAGCCAATTTGATCTAACCCTGAGTTTTGGCAACAACGAGCAAGCGAGCTTTAAGCAAGGCCAAGCAAGTTTAGCGCGTGGCTATCAACACGTACTTGATAACTACAACGGAAAAGGCGACGCATTAGGCTGGCAAGATTATCTACAAAGCTTAGCACCGCTCAATACCATGAGCGAGCAAACTACTGATAACGGCAAGCTACTTTACACCAGTGCCATGGTGTTAAAAGCGCAAGAAGATAAAACGCACGCTGGTGCGCTTATTGCTTCGTTATCAAATCCATGGGGCGAAACAGTCTCAGCCAAAACAGGTTCAACCGGTTATAAAGCTGTATGGGTGAGGGATTTTTATCAAGTTGCTATGGCGTTTATGGCACTTGGCGACACTGCTACAGCTAAAACTGCATTCGAATACCTTGAAAAAGTACAAGTAAATAATAAAACACCGGGCAACAAGGGCGATACAGGCTGGTTTCTACAAAAAACACACGTCGACGGCGAGCTTGAATGGGTGGGCGTACAGCTAGATCAAACCGCTATGCCAATTATGCTCGCGTGGAAATTGCACCAAGCAGATGTGTTAACAGATGCAGAGCTAACTGGTTGGTACGGGCGCATGTTAAAACCTGCTGCTGACTTTTTGGTAGACGGTGGGCGCGCCAAAATTTTGTGGAACGACATGCAAATAACACCGCCAGCTACTCAGCAAGAGCGCTGGGAAGAGCAAGCGGGCTATTCACCATCAACCACAGCCGCCGTTGTAGCAGGCCTTATTACTGCGGCTGATATTGCAACACTTGCAGGTGATGATCAAAATGCTAAACGCTATCTTGAAACCGCTAAAAAATATAATAGCGGCATAGAAAGCATGATGTTTACCACCGCCGGTAATTTAGAATCAATCAACTCAGACGGTGAGTATTTTATTCGAATAGGCCAAGACAAAGACGCCAATTCAAACACTAGAATTAATGCTAATAATGGTCGCGAAGGCTTTAACAAAAAACAAATTTTAGACGGCGGTTTTTTAGAGTTAGTACGCTACGGTGTGCGTGATGCACTTGC
The DNA here is from genome assembly GCF_012952265.1 of Pseudoalteromonas sp. NEC-BIFX-2020_015. Taxonomy (NCBI): domain Bacteria; kingdom Pseudomonadati; phylum Pseudomonadota; class Gammaproteobacteria; order Alteromonadales; family Pseudoalteromonadaceae; genus Pseudoalteromonas; species Pseudoalteromonas sp. NEC-BIFX-2020_015. The sequence goes on along the minus strand of NZ_JABCJL010000037.1, from coordinate 3,163 downwards.
TCCCAGCATTGTAAAAACCTTGCCAGAGTATGATGATGAAACGTTAACGGACAACCTACAAGTTAAGTACAGCTATCAGTTTAGCGATGGCAGCGGCTCATTCCCAGGTTTTCGCCGTTATGGTAACGACGGCTACGGGGAGGACGAAGTAACTGGCGCAAACTACGCCGAAGGCGGGCAAAATACCCCCGGCCAACGTGGTCGTGTTTGGCCGTTTTTCACTGGTGAGCGAGGCCATTACGAAATTGCCGCCGCAAATGCCACGCAATCGTTAAACACAGACAAGCAATACGCCATTAAAAACACTTATGTGAAAGGGTTAGAGCAGTTTGCCAACGAAGGTATGATGCTGCCAGAGCAAGTATGGGATGGCGTAGGCAATAACAAAGCGGGCTATCAATTAGGCGAGGGCACCAACTCCGCCACTCCGCTTGCATGGACACACGCAGAATACGTTAAGTTAGTACGCTCATTAAGCGACAAGCAAGTATGGGATCACTACCCAGTGGTTGAACAAGCGTTGAAGTAAGTTGGTTTAATCAGTAATACTAAAAGCCACGGTTAACAGCCGTGGTTTTTTATGGAAATTTAAAGTATCAATGCTGCATTAAGCCATGTAGCAGCAATTTTATATCGCGTATAGCACAAAATATTTAAGCCTCAGCTATGATAATCTCGAAAACGGGCTCACTACGCCATTGGCACCTTGTTGCAAAACATGGGTATAGTAAACTTGCTATCAAATAATGTCGTTTATTTATATGTTTAAAAAATAGCGATACCTCAGCTTGTGTAAGTACGACAGGAAGTTTCTGCTGACGGCTACTCTTAATGAAATTTAAATCTAATGAAAGCTCATTCCTAATAATATGTTTATATAAAAAAGCAAGTGCATTTAAAGCGGTTGCTTGTGTTTTCGCTGCCACTTTCTTAGTGACTGTTAGGTGATTTAAAAATATTTCTACTTCATTATTCCCCATACTGGCTGGATGACGCTTATTATGGAAATGGATATAGGCACTCGTCCAAAATACATAAGTTTCAATAGATTTTTTAGCATAGTGATGGCTATACATATAGTTGATAATACTATTAAGAAAAGGGGATTTAGTTTTCATTTTAAATGCCATTAACTGTGTTTATATACAGTATTGGCGTTTTTCCTACTAAGTCAAGAAATGAGGACCTTTTCCTCTTTTCTGTATTTTAATAAAAGAATAGCCTGACTTAAAGTTTAAAGCTGGCAATGTGTTACAGGATTTGTTATTAATATGAAAAACAATTAAGGGGATATGCATTGCTCATAAAAAGAGGAAATTGTCCTCTGATAAAGCTGTTGAACTAAGCCGCTACGCGGAGATCCTATTCTGACCATTTGAGCCACACTTACCTTGGGGTTATCCCATATTTGGAGGTAAGTCATGAATACACTCATTGAACAAGTCAAAACTGAAATAGCCTACCGTGGTTATTCACAAAGTACCTGTAAAAGTTACTGCGAGCATTTACTTAAACTCAGCCATTATTTTAATAAACCACTCGATTTAATTACTGATGATGAGCTGAATATCTTTTTTAAAGATCCCGCCATTCGCAAGCTCTCCAGAGCGAGTCAAAAAATACAAATAAACAGCATTTGGTTTTTGTTTAAGAATATTTTACACCGCCCACTGAACTTAGACATAGCCTTGCCTAAAGCAAAACCTCGGGCACCTACTTATTTATCGCGTGATGATATTCGACGACTTATAGAAAGTTGCACGGATATGCGCTTAAAAACATTGATAGTGGTGTGTTATGGATGTGGTTTGCGTATTGGCGAACTGCTGCGCATCAAAGTGCAAGACATCGATGGACAGCGTAAAACCATTTTAATTGAACATGGTAAAGGAGATAAGTCACGCTATGTTGTTGTATCAGATAGCGTGCTAAATCAATTACGTTGTTATTGGAAAATGTATCACCCAACGGGTTGGATGTTTTACTCGCGATTGTTAATGGATAAACCTATGTCAGCATCGACCTTCAGGAAGCCATTGAGAAAACACGCACAAGCGTGTGGTTTAAAGCACTGTAATCCACATGTATTACGCCATGCTTATGCAACACATCAACTTGAGTTAGGGATGCCGCTTCATCAACTTCAACACCAGCTTGGTCACAGTGACATTAGAACCACGCAAAGTTACTTACACTGGTTACCTGAATTAGGGCATGGCGGCATTGATTTGCTTGCGGGTTGGAGTAAACAATGAGCGCTTTGCACCTCGCTGATATTTTAAACTCAAATCTTGAGAATTATCGGCAACATCATACGATGAGCTATCAACAACTGCGTGTCTGTCAGCACCTGCAATCATGCAGAACAGGTCAGCTCGGTTACCAAGCATGGCAATGTGATAGCTGTGGTGAGTCGCAAAAGATTGGGTGTAGTTGTCGAGACCGCCATTGTCCACGTTGCCAAGGCATGGCCACGGCTAAATGGGTGCAAAAACAGCAGGAAGATTTATTACCGTGTCGGTATTTCCACCTTGTTTTTACGCTCCCGCATGAGTTGAATATCATTGCTCACTACAACCCAAGTGCGTTGTCCAATGTTTATTTAAAGCCGCATGGCAAACGCTGAGCAAATTTGCGAAACGAAAGAGGCATGGTCAGTTAGGTATGACAAGCGTACTGCATACATGGGGGCAGAACTTAAGCCAGCATATTCACCTGCATTGCTTGATACCCGCAGGTGCGCTTGATAAAGCGCACTGGCATGAAATAGAAAAAGGTTATTTATACCCCGTTAAAGCATTATCAACAGTGTTTAGAGGGAAAATGCTGGCGGCGCTCAATGAATGTGATAGTTCATTCGCGAAGATAAACACGCCAACAAAATGGTGTGTTTATAGCAAAGCTTGTTTAACGTACAGTGAAAAGTTAGTCAGTTACCTTGCGCGTTATACCCGAAAAGGCGTGATGTCAGAATCGCGATTAGTGTCAGCGACTGAAGAAACAGTGAGCTTTAAATACCGCGATTATAAAGATAATAACCGCGATAAAGTCATGACACTGAGTTGTGATGAATTTTTACGGCGCTACTTACAACATGTACTGCCGAAAGGGTTTATGCGCATTCGCCACTATGGCTTTTTAGCTAATGCGTGTCGCAAGCGAA
>NZ_JABCJL010000036.1:0-37947 GCF_012952265.1 Pseudoalteromonas sp. NEC-BIFX-2020_015 | reverse complement strand
ATGTTTTTTGGGCTGCGTAGTTACTTATCAAGTTGTAAAAAGCAAGGGATCAGTGCGTCTACCGCATTAGCATTATTATTCAATGGCATGTTGCCCAGCATTTTTACCCCTCCTGAGTAGTTACAAATTACTTTTTATTTCTGACATTTTTTTGTATCTTTAGTGCGAATTCTTCCTGTGTAGCTCACTGAAATAGCAAGCCCATCAAGGTTTGCTTTTTTATATTCTGGGCAAAATATAAAAGTACCATTATTAAAACCCATGGGTGTGCCGTCATTTCTAAAAGTGACTGAGCGTCGGGGGTAGGTTAACATATCTTGCTGGTGTGTTGATTCAATTGTAAAAAGTGCTGTATCCGTACCATCTAAAACGCCAATATCATTTGAATCAGTAAAAACTGTAATTTCTTTATGCCATAATTGCTGATCGCATTTATTATTTGCTAATCCACATAATGTAATATTTGAGTTATAAGCAATAGCATTAAGACGTGATAACCCCAAGGCTCTATTTACTTTAGCAGTGTGATTATCAAGACGGTTTTTTACCAGTAATGGCTGAAAGTGGAATAAAGCTAAATGGCAAATAATTGCTAAAAGAGCTAATGTTGTCATCATTTCAATAAGAGAAGTGCCAAAGCAGTTCAATAGCTTGTTTAAATTCTTCATCCGTGAAGCTCTCAATGTTACAGTTATATTAAGGTTAGCTGAACCGAAAATAGTTGCAAGTTGAGTTGTGAAATTTAATTACATGTTGTGTTAGTATCACCGTTATACAATGTTGTGCCTGACTGGGTTATTTCCAACGCTTTATTATTTTTATTATCTTGATCTGGGCAGTAAGTAAATTTCCCGACGCTAGTAGTTATTCGGCCGCTGGTGTCAAATGCCAACCTTTTCCCTCCAGTAAAGCTTAATTTGTTATTATCAGGCATTTTCTCCATCACTCTAAGTAATGTGTCTGTATCTGAGTCGTAGTCACCATCGTTGTCACTATCAACAAATACAACAATTATTTTGTTCTTATCCCATTTGTTTTTACAACCAAAAGTAGCTTTGCCTTTTTTTACTTGGTTGTATTGTGCAGGGCATACAACCACGATTTCGTCGGTACTTGTTGCTTTTGCACGTGCAAAGTTAAGATTTCTTTTTAACTCTAATAAAAAGTTTTCTGCGCGGTTTTTTTCGAGCATATCACTGCTATTCCAAATGGCGATAGCCGCTATAATGCCCACAATTGAAATTGTTACTATTAACTCTAGTAATGTAAAGCCGTGTTGCTTATTTTTCATATACACCTCTGACGCTAGTTAAGTTCTTATGATTGGGTGATCTTAACAAGTTATTATTTATTATAGTTGTATTGAGTTAAACAATCATACCACTGTTGACGATTAAATCATCGTAATTCAATTGCTTTGTTTGCTATGGGATGCAGGATTGTCTAAAATCGATGCAAATGGGAATTATGAGTAGCAACAAACAATGAAAAAAATTGAAGCAATAATTAAGCCTTTTAAACTTGATGATGTACGAGAAGCATTATCAGAAGTTGGTATTACAGGCATGACAGTAAGCGAAGTTAAAGGCTTCGGTCGTCAAAAGGGGCACACTGAATTATATCGTGGTGCTGAGTACATGGTTGATTTTCTACCTAAAGTAAAGTTAGACATTGTACTAACGGATGAGGATGTAGACCGTGCTATTGAAGTTATTGTCAAAACAGCGCAAACGGGCAAGATTGGTGACGGTAAGATTTTTGTAACTGACGTTGAACGTGTTGTTCGTATCCGTACAGCGGAAGAAGATGAAGAAGCAATTTAGACGTTATACCAATTGTGTTAAGTTAATGGTCATTTATAGCGAAAGATAAATACAGTGATAACAAGGCAGAAACTTTGACATGTAGTTGTTCTCGGCAATTGCTCCTGCATTGCTCTAGCTCCTGCATCCATGCAGTCGTACATGAAAAATGACTAACGCAGTTAGTGCTTTATTTAGTCCGCTAGAATGGTTAAACATTTAAGTCGATTGGTATTACTCATCCATTAAAAAAGGCGCTACTTGTATCAAGTAGCGCCTTTTTTGTATTTATTACAAACACGTTAGAGTGTGTTTGGAAATAATCTACTTATTTTTATTTAGTTCACGAGTCATTCTTGCATGCTTACTTAACTCTGGTAAACCAAGCTTTTCATAGCTTTTTTCCATCATCTTTAGAGCTTCATCTAGATAGCTACTTTGTGAATAATGTTCAACAACATATTTACCACGGTTAGCTGCAGCTAGATATGCTTCTCGTTCGTAATAATAATCGGCTACTTTAAGTTCATAGCGTGCCATTTTATTTAGCAACCATACTAAGCGGCGTTTTGCCTCAGGTGCATAACCGCTATCAGGAAAGCGATTAACTAAAGTTGATAAATCAGTAAATGCAACACGAGTTCGGTTTGCATCACGGTCAGCTCTGTCAACACCAAAATATTCTTGGAAAGCATTTTCATCCGCTTTAATATTTACCAAGCCACGCATATAGTACATGTAGTCTAAATCTTTGTGGTTTGGGTTAAGGCGAATGAAACGGTCTATTGTTGCTAATGCCTGCTCAGTATTTCCAGCTTGATAATGAGCAAACACCAAATCTAATTGCACCTGTTTTGACATTGGGCCAAACGGGTAGCGTGAATCTATAGCACTTAAAAGTTCAATTGCGCGTGCGTACAAGCCTGAATCGAGAGTTTGTTTCGCATCTTCATAAAGTGCTTGTGCAGATTTATTTGGTACGCGTTGGATATCTTCTTCATCTGGTGCTGACGAACAAGCCCCTAAACCAAGCAATGAAACTGTAAAAACAATGGCGAATGCACGTTTCCCTATTCTATTTATCATTTTATTTGTTACCTTCGATGTCTTCGGCTAGGCCAAGTGGGTAAAACCGAGTAAACTATACTTATTATATAATGCTTTTATTAAAAGCGATTCTAACCCAGTCGAGCGCAGCTTGCACTGGTAAATTGGGTAAAGTTACTAATGACAGAGCAAATTTCTCTTCAAGCCGATGTACCAACTGAGTTAGGCGGTAAACGTCTAGACCAAGTATTAGCACAATTGTTCCCTGATTATTCACGTTCACGTATAAAAACGTGGATCTTGGATGATAAAATCACCGTTGATGGTGAAATTTTCAACACTCCACGCGAAAAACTCTTTGGCGGAGAAGTCGTTAATGTTGAAACGAGTATTGAAGCACCACGTGAATACCTCGCACAAGATATCAAATTAAACATCGTTTATGAAGATGATGATATTTTAGTTATCAATAAACCTATGGGTTTAGTTGTGCACCCTGGAGCTGGTAATCCTGATGGCACTGTGCTTAATGCATTATTGCATCATCATCCTGATATTATTAACGTTCCACGTGCAGGTATTGTGCACCGTCTAGATAAAGATACGACCGGTTTAATGGTGGTAGCTAAAACTATTCAGGCGCAAACACATTTAGTTAAAGCCTTGCAAAAGCGCGAGAATTTCACGCGTGAATACGAAGCAATTTGTAATGGTACGATGACAGCAGGTGGCATGGTTGAAAAACCAATTGCTCGTCACCCTACACAGCGTACACACATGGCTGTTCATGAGCAGGGTAAACCTGCAATTACGCATTTTCGCGTTGCTGAAAAGTTTCGTGCGCACACGCGATTACGTCTGCGTTTAGAAACAGGACGAACTCACCAAATTCGTGTTCATATGGCATTTATTAATCACCCATTAATAGGCGACAAAGCATATGGCGGCCGTCCACGTCCACCAAAAGGAGCAACACCTGAGTTATTCCAAATGCTACGTGAGTTTAATCGTCAAGCTTTGCATGCTGTTAAGTTAAGTATTGCTCATCCAATTACTGGTGAGATGATGACATGGCAGGCACCTATTCCTGATGACATGGTTGCGATGACGCACGTGCTACGTGAAGATACGAAAGCAAACCCAAATATTGATTATTAAGCTTAGTTAATGCTTTCACCCAATTGGTCAGCACCAACAAATGTTGGTGCATTAAGTACAACTCGTGACGGGGGTCTATCGCGTGCCCCTTTTTCAAGTTTAAACTTAGGGCTTCATGTGGGTGATGATCGGCAAGTGGTATTAGCAAATCGCCATTTATTAGATCAGCTATTGCCAAATCCGCCGATTTGGTTAAATCAAGTACATAGCGCTGAGGTTGTCGTCGTTGATAAACATTTTGATCCATTAACAGTACGAGATGCAGATGCACTTTATACATCTTTGCAGAATCAGCCTTTAGCAATTATGACGGCAGATTGTCTCCCTATATTGTTGACGTCATCGTGTGGTAATGAAGTTGCCGCAATACATGGTGGCTGGCGTGGTTTAAATGCAGGTATTATTGCGAATACGATTGCTCAATTCTCGGCATCAAAAAATAACATCATTGCATGGTTAGGGCCTGCAATTGGTGCATTAAAGTTTGAAGTAGGCAGTGAAGTAAGAGCTGCATTTTTTGAGCAATCAGATGCCTATGAATACGCATTTAAAGAAACCAATAATGGCAAATATTTAGCTGATATTTACGCTATTGCCCGTATTCAATTAATACAGTTAGGTGTTAATACTATTAGTGGTGGCGAATATTGCACCGTAAGCCAGCCCGAATCATTTTTTTCATATCGCCGTGATAGGCAGACAGGACGAATGGCAAGCTTGATCTGGCGCAAATAACCTCTAACTACACTCATATTCATGATTATATTTTTTGCTAAACCTTGAACAAACCACTCAACATACCCATTAATTAAACAATTAGTTTTTTTATAGGTTATCTCATTATGCGTTTAGATCGATTTACCAGTAAATTTCAATCTGCGCTCTCAGATGCTCAGTCTCTTGCTCTAGGTCGCGATCATCAATTTATTGAACCTGTGCACTTAATGTACTCATTGCTTCAGCAAAGCGGTTCAAGTGTGCGTGCATTACTCGCTCAAGCGAGTGTGAGTGCCGATGAGCTCAATACTAAATTATCCCAAGAGATAGAAAAACTCTTTAAAGTGGAAGGTGTTGGTGGTGACGTACAGTTATCGAATAACATGGTTTCACTGATTAACTTATGTGATAAATATGCACAAAAACGTAAAGACAAATATATCTCGAGCGAGTTATTCGTATTAGCTGCCTGTGAAGATAAAGGACCGTTAGGTGATATTTTCCGTGCCTTGAATATGACCGCGACAAAAATTGAAGCGGCAATTAAAGCGATTCGAGGTGGCCAAAAAGTGGATGATCCAAATGCTGAAGAAACACGCCAAGCATTGAAAAAATTCACCATAGATTTAACCGAACGCGCTGAGCAAGGTAAGTTAGACCCTGTTATAGGTCGTGACGATGAAATTCGTCGTACAATTCAAGTACTACAACGACGCACTAAGAATAACCCCGTTCTAATTGGTGAGCCAGGCGTCGGTAAAACGGCGATTGCCGAAGGACTAGCGCAGCGTATCATTAATGGTGAAGTGCCCGAAGGGTTAAAAAACAAACGTGTGTTGTCACTTGATTTAGGGGCGCTGGTGGCTGGTGCCAAGTATAGAGGTGAGTTTGAAGAACGATTAAAATCAGTTCTTAATGAATTGGCTAAAGAAGAAGGCCAAGTGATTTTATTTATAGATGAAATTCATACTATGGTGGGCGCAGGAAAGAGCGATGGTGCAATGGATGCAGGGAACATGTTAAAACCTGCTTTAGCACGAGGTGAATTACATTGCGTAGGTGCAACAACGCTTGATGAATACCGTAAGTACATTGAAAAAGATGCAGCTTTAGAGCGTCGTTTTCAAAAAGTCTTAGTTGAAGAGCCTTCAGTCGAAGACACAATAGCGATTTTACGTGGATTAAAAGAGCGTTATGAGCTTCATCACTGCGTTGATATTACCGATCCGGCCATTGTTGCTGCTGCACATTTGTCGCACCGCTATATTAGTGATCGCCAACTACCAGATAAAGCTATTGATTTAATTGACGAAGCAGGTTCGTCTATTCGTCTACAGATTGATTCAAAGCCAGAGTCTTTAGATAAGTTGGAGCGTCGTATTATTCAACTTAAATTAGAAGACAATGCGTTAGCGAAAGAAAAAGATGACGCAAGCCAAAAGCGTCGAAGTGAAATGCAGGAATTGATCACAGATCTTGAAGCCCAATACCGTGAGCTTGATGAAGTGTGGAATGCCGAAAAAGCATCACTTCAAGGCACCCAAGTTATAAAAGCAGAACTAGAACAAGCTCGTTTAGATTTAGATGTTGCCCGCAGAGCAACTGATTTACAACGTATGTCTGAACTCCAGTATGGTCGCATCCCTGATTTAGAGCGTAAACTTGATTTAGCGTCGCAAGCTGAAATGCAAGATATGAGTTTACTCAAAAATCAGGTTGGCGAAGATGAGATTGCTGAAATTTTATCGCGTTGGACGGGGATCCCGGTCTCAAAAATGCTTCAAGGTGAGCGAGAAAAGTTACTGCAAATGGAAGACCATCTGCATGCAAAAGTAATCGGGCAGGACGAAGCTGTTATTGCCGTATCTAATGCGATTAGGCGCTCACGCGCAGGGCTTGCTGATCCAAATAGACCAATTGGTTCATTCTTATTCTTAGGGCCAACCGGAGTCGGTAAAACCGAACTGACAAAAGCGTTAGCAACATATATGTTTGACACTGAGAGTGCAATGGTGCGTATTGATATGTCAGAGTTTATGGAAAAACACTCAGTAGCACGTTTAGTTGGCGCGCCTCCTGGTTATGTAGGTTATGAAGAGGGTGGCTACTTGACCGAAGCTGTACGACGCCGCCCATATTCAGTCATTTTGCTTGATGAAATTGAAAAAGCGCACCCTGACGTATTCAATATTTTACTACAAGTATTGGATGATGGTCGCTTAACGGATGGGCAAGGTCGAACCGTTGATTTTAAAAACACGGTGATTATCATGACTTCTAATTTAGGCTCCGATATCATCCAAGAGCAAACAGGTAGTAATGATTACAGTGCCTTGAAAGAAAAAGTAATGGGTGTACTCGTTAATGAATTTAGACCTGAGTTCATAAACCGTATTGATGAAACTGTCGTATTTCATCCCCTAGCGAATGAGCACATTAAAGAGATTGCAGATATTCAACTGAGCAAATTACGCGAGCGACTTACAGCAATGGGGTATTTGTTAAACATTAGTGATGCTGCACTTGAACGAATTGCTGCTAGCGGTTTTGACCCAGTTTATGGTGCAAGACCGCTTAAACGAGCAATCCAGCACACAATTGAAAACCCACTGTCTCAGAAGCTACTCGCTGGTGAATATCAAAGTGGAGACATGATAGTGATAGACGCTGATGAAAATGGTTTAGTATTCACAACACGCTAAATAAGTAATAAAGTTATGACCAGCGCATGTGCTGGTCATAACTTTTTGTTGTTCTATTTTTATTTAGCTCGCTAGGTTACAAACCTCGCGCCGCGATTAAATCGCCCCTAGATTGAACAAATTTCAATCCATAAAGGTCAACACGGCCTAATGTAAAGTTAAAAATAAAGCTCTAAAATCAGGCTTTAACATCCCAATAAACTATAATTTAAACTTTAAAAGTAAGCAAAATATCATTCACTTTACGTGAACCTTCAACTAGCTGAGCCGCATCTTTAGCTACATTAAAGCTTAAAGCGAGGTTTTCATCACTAAATCCTTTAATTTGTTTTACGTTCTCACCAATATCACCACTGACCGCTTGTTGCTGCTGTGCTGCGGCTGATATTTGTGTGGCTAATTGTGATATTTCGCTTATCTGAGCAAAAATGCTATCAAGCTCTATTTGCGTATGGCCAGTTGTATTTACACATTCATCGGCCTGGGATTTTGTATTTTTCATCACTGTTGACCAACTAAACAAAGTGTCTTGAATTTCTTTAATTGAGCTGTGAATTTGCGATGTTGCACGTTGGGTACGTGAAGAAAGTGCACGCACTTCATCAGCTACTACAGCAAAGCCGCGGCCATGTTCACCTGCGCGTGCAGCTTCAATAGCAGCATTTAAAGCCAATAAATTGGTTTGTTCAGCAATGCCTTCAATCTCAGTCATTACTTGACCAATTTTATCAGCCTCTGTTGCTAATGCATTTGCAGTGCTAGCCGCTTGCTCTACTTGAGATGCAAGTTCTGACACCATTGAGCTGTTATCAGCAATGTGAACTTTAATATCAGAGCAGCTTTGGTAGGTTACATTAACTTGTTCAGCGGTATTTTGAGTGCTTGTGGAGATCTCTCCAATTGTTGTGCTCATTTGCGACATTGCCGTCGCTATTTGGCTTAGACGTTGACCTTGCGCCGAAATACCTTGCTCTGTAAGTGACGACTGGTTATCTAAATTAGACGCTATACCGTTAAATGTTATGGTGGCATCTTTTATTCTGCCAAGCACTGTGCGTAGTTTTGCGTTGAGCATCTCACGATTGTATTCGCTAATACTAAATGGGTGAGTGCCTACGTAAATATAGCGTGAGACAGAATCAAACTCAGCCTTTTGCTGCTTTAATAAATTGGGAGTTACAATCAGTTCGTCATAATTGAGGAAAACAATAGCGCTACAAAATAACACTGCAACAAGGGCTGCAGTAACAGATATAGTCACAGCTAACAGAGTTAAACCCAGTAACGTGATGATCAACGCACATGTTTGCCTTAGACTAACTAATTCACGGTATGAAGTGAGTGACTTTCCAGCATTTATTTTTTTATAAAATTCAGTGGCGCGCTGTTTTAATTGTTGTGTCGGCTTGCTGCGGACAGATTGATAGCCAACTAATTGACCGTGTTCAAAAATAGGGGTAACAAAAGCGTCAACCCAATAATAACGACCGTCTTTACAGAGGTTTTTAACCATTCCACGCCATGAGTGGCCTGCTTTTAGCTTTTCCCACATTTCTTTAAATGCAGCTTTGGGCATGTCAGGGTGGCGAACAATGTTATGGTTTTTACCCATCAACTCTTCTAATGTGTAGCCTGCTATTGCGCAAAAAGCGTCATTAGCATAAGTGATCACACCACGTAAATCTGTTGTAGAGACCAATTCTTGGTGCTGTGAAAAAGTAACCTCTTCATTCTTTATTTGCTGACCCCGACGCATGGGTAGTCCTTAAACATACTTTATTATTAAACCCGATTATAAAGTTCATCCTAAATTAATGAAAGGTAAAATACCTCAAGTGGGTACGCATAGATTGCTAATTACACTTTTGATGATCTAAAACAAATAAAAGGTCAATTAACCATATTTACTTTGCAGTTATTTGAATGGTTAGCTCGACTGGGCGGGTCTATGTATTTTGAATAAACCACATCATGATATATGTCATGACAGTGGTGCGTTTAAAGCAATTGTATATTGACACTTTCAATGGCAAGATTAGTCTATAATGCATTGGCAAATTTGTACGCCTTGCTGTAATTCGCGCGGTAGTTTGTGTGGCAAATAATTAGAATAAGTGTGATCCCTATTATTTAGCCTTGAGTATTATCAATTCGCCCCCATTGACTTAAGATTAAGCCACGTGGCTCGAGGAAGCATTTTTGACTACACATGATCTAAATAAAACGCTAGCAGCGTTATCTCCAGAACAACATCAATACGCAATTAAAGGTATTCAACGTGGCATAGAAAGAGAAGCATTGAGGATTCAGCCTAATGGTGTTATATCACAGCAAAGACATCCTAAAGGGGTTGGTAGTGCGTTAACAAATGGGCATATCACCACTGATTTCTCTGAATCGTTATTAGAGTTTATTACACCGGTTAGTGAATCTGCCGAAGAAACGTTAAGTCAGTTGCAAGATTTGCAAAAGTTTACCTTAGCGCAGATGGGGGATGAGTTATTATGGCCTATCAGTATGCCGTGTTTCATTGAGCACCAAGACGACATAGTGTTAGCTCAATTTGGCGATTCCAATATTGGCCGAATGAAAACACTCTACCGCCAAGGATTGAAAAACCGTTACGGCAGCATGATGCAAGCTATTGCTGGCGTGCACTTTAATATTTCATTCCCTGAAACGTTTTGGCAAAGTTTGCAGACAATAAAAGGCGACAAGGGACCGTTAACTGATTTTATCTCAGCAGGTTACCTCAGCTTGATCCGTAACTTTAAACGAGAGCTTTGGTTAATAAGCTATTTATTTGGTGCGTCACCGGCTTTATGTAATTCGTTTTTACAAGGTCGTAAGACGGATTTACCATTTAAAAAATTAGGCAAAGGTACACTATACCTTGAAACAGGCACGGCGCTTCGATTAGGTAACTTAGGTTATACAAATAGTGCGCAGTCATCATTAAAGGTTATGTATAACTCATTAGATGAGTATGTCGCCGGCTTAAAGCGTGCGATTAATACGCCATCAGATATTTACAGTGGCATTGGCGATTACAATAATGATCAACCAAAACAGCTTAATAAAAATATCTTACAAATAGAAAATGAATTTTATTCTCCAATCCGGCCTAAGCGCAATGCAAAAAGTGGTGAAACACCAACGGATGCATTATTACGTGGTGGTATTGAATACATAGAAATTCGTGCATTAGATGTGAACCCGTTTAGCGAAACAGGCATTAATATTGAACAAATTCGCTTTCTCGATGTATTTTTAACATATTGCTTGTTAAAAGATTCACCGGACATGGATTGGGACTCGCAACAGCGCAGCACTGAGAATCTAGATACCGTTGTTAATAATGGGCGTGCTAGTCATGTTGAGCTCAATAAATCAGGCGCACCAAGTAATTTAGTCGACTGGGGACAAGAGGTGTTTGCTCAGCTTCGCTCTGTGGCTCATTACATGGATAATGCTTATGGTGTCCAATACTACAGTGAAACGGTTGCACGCTTATCTTCGTGGATCACAGATCCTACACTTACTTATTCAGGTCGCTATGTGGCGCAATTGAAAGAGTCAGGTCTTGATAACGGACACTTTGCTTTAGCATTAGCTAAAAATTACAAGCATAGCCATCAAGCAACGCCATACAACGTTTATTCTGATAGCTATTTGCAACAACAAGCACAGCGTTCAATACAGGACGAGCTTGCTGTAGTTGCTGCTGATAGCGTATCTTTTAAAGTGTTTTTAGATGAGTATTTTAAAGATAAATAACAGACAAAAAAACGCAGCCCATATGGGCTGCGTAAAAATTCTTCAGGGATGAAACAATGCTAAACTGCGCATTCATAAACTAAGACCGATGTTTTTATTAAAAGTTCAGCGAGAATCAAAATAAATGAAAAAAAATTTAATAATTCTATCGCTGGGAGTGATTTTAACCGGCTGCGCGACCGCTCCGCCAAAGCAACCTAATGATATCTGTAAGATTTTTGAAGAAAAATCAAGTTGGTATTATGATGCCAAAAATGCCCAAGAAAAGTGGGGCTCACCAAAGCATGTGCTAATGAGTATGATGTATCAAGAAAGTTCATTTAAGCATGATGCAGCACCTCCAATGGAATATTTTTTATGGGTTATTCCCACCGGGCGTGCAAGTTCTGCTTATGGCTACTCCCAAGCTAAAACACCAACATGGTCTGATTATATTCGCGAAACAGGTAACAGCGGGGCTGATCGTGATGATTTTGATGATGCTATCGACTTCATGGGTTGGTTTGTTTATAAAACGCATAAAGTGAATGGCATATCAAAATGGGATGCTTACGCACAATATTTAAATTACCACGAAGGCTGGGGTGGCTATAAACGTGGCACCTACAAAAAGAAAAAGTGGCTAATGGGTGTCGCAAATAAAGTAAAAAATAGGGCAAGCCGTTATGGTGCTCAACTTAAAAAATGTGAAGATAGTTTAGACAAAGGTTGGTTAGATCGTTTATTTGGCTAATTTAAAACTAACAAGCCCGCACTGCGGGCTTGTTAGTTTTAAGGGGGCAGGCTATTTACTTCCCTGGAAATTGATGGATATGTACATCTCTTTGTGGGAATGGAATGGTGATGTTCTCTTTATCGAAAGCGATCTTAACGCGCTCGTATAAACCAAAATATACCGGCCAATAATTTTCAGAGTCAACCCATGCCCAAACGAGCATGCCAATATGGCTATCACCATGTTGGCTAACATGCACAATAGGTTTCTTCGCTTCATCACCTTTAAGCACTAACTCATACTCATTTAGGACAGCCATTAACACCTCGCGAGCCCTTAGTACATTATCTTGGTAGCTAATGCCGAATTCGATATCAACACGGCGAGTTGGCTCTGCAAATTTATTTTTAACACAGCCATTTGAAAGTGCGCCGTTAGGGATGATAATCTTTTCATTGTCGTAGGTAAGTAAGATAGTAACAAAAATTTGAATTTCAACGACTTTACCCATATGCCCTTGTGCTTCAATGACATCACCAATTTTAAATGGTTTAAAGAACAAGATAAGTACACCACCAGCAAAGTTAGCTAAACTGCCTTGTAAAGCCATACCTACAGCCAAACCTGCAGCGCCGAGCATCGCGATGAATGAGGTGGTTTCGATCCCAATCATCGAGGCAACAGAAATGAGTAATAGGACTTTTAATATCACTGAAATAAACGAGACTAAAAAGTGAGTTAAACCGGCTTCAAATTTCACTTTAGCCATTGATTTTTCGGTCATATTTGCAATTCGGCCAATAAACCACCAGCCCACAACTAATACAAATATTGCGAGTAAGAATTTAGGGCCATACAACATAAGCATTTCGATAGCTTTGGTGTATATAGTCTCTACTGAAATATCATCCATTAAAGTTCTCCGTAAGATAAAGAATTATAATAGCTTAATATATATCACTGGGTTGAGAATCTATGTCGGAAAATTCAGAAATAAGAAAGAGAGATAGAGTAACTTACTGGTTACTCTATCATTTGGGGTTAGGATTTGCGTAAAGCGGCTTGAACTCGAACAAGTTTAATCATGTTCTCTTTCACCTCAATTACCTCTATAGGGTAGCCTGCAATGCGTAAACTTAAATTTGCATTTGGAATATCTTCAAGGTACTCAACAATTAATCCACTTAGCGTTTTTGGGCCATCAAGCGGAAATTCCCAATCCATTTCTTTGTTTAGATCACGTACGTTAGCACCGCCATCCACTAAAAATGAACCATCCTCTTGTGATACAACTTCTTCACTTGGAGTACGTGTTTGAGTAGTCGTAAAGTCGCCAACCACTTCTTCAAGAATATCTTCAAGGGTTACTAAGCCTTGAATATCGCCGTATTCATCGACGACTAAACCAATGCGTTCTTTTGATTGCTGAAATTTAAACAGCTGTGTATTAAGCGATGTGCCTTCAGGGATAAAGTAAATTTCACGAACTGCGCGAAGTAGTGATGGCTTATCAAATTGCTCTTTCGTTAACAAGCGCAGCGCATCACGTGAGTGGATAAAACCTACCGCATCATCAATTTGGTCACGGTATAAAAGTACGCGTGTATGTTGTGCGTGGGTAAGCTGTTTACTAATAAGTTTCCAGTCATCATTGATATCAATGGCCACGATCTCGTTACGGGGTATCATAATATCTTCAACAGTGACTTGCTCTAAATCTAAAATAGAGGTCAACATGCTTTGGTGACGAGCGGGGATCAGCGCACCAGATTCATTCAGCACTGTTTTTAATTCTTCCTTACTCATACTGTGCTCATCTATTTGTGCCGCACTAATACCAAATAAGCGTAATATACCATTGGTCATCCAGTTAACAACGACGACAAATGGAAAGAGAATCTTTAGCAAACCTTTGAGTATTACCGAGCTTGGAAAGGCAACTTTTTCAGGATAAAGCGCAGCAAGCGTTTTAGGTGTTACTTCTGCAAAAATAAGGACGACTAACGTAAGTGCGCCAGTGGCAATAGCGATACCTAAATCACCATATAAACGGATACCAATTATAGTTGCAACCTGTGCGGCAGCAATGTTTACCAGATTATTACCAATTAGGATCAGGCCAATAAGTCTATCAGGACGGCTCAAGAGTTTGTTGACACGCTTTGCTGCGCGGTGGTTTTCTTTGGCAAGGTGGCGTAAGCGGATTCTGTTAATTGACATAATGCCCGTTTCAGAACCAGAAAAATATGCAGAACAAAGTATGAGTATTCCAAGTATTATAAACAAAACACTTGTAGAGATGTCGTCCAAAGAAGGATCCTTTTTTATTTAATCAAGGTATATTAAGCGGTAGAGAGCACGCTGAGTCAAGTTAAAACTTATTAAGGATAACTTCTTGCACAAAGCGGCTACCAAAATAAGCTAATGTCAGTACAAATGCAGCACTCATTATAGCAAGTACAACAGGTTTTCCGCGCCAGCCAAATCTTAAGTGACCAAGTGTAACCGTGGCAAAAATAGCCCATGCACATAAAGATAAAATGGTTTTATGTATAAACTCTTTAGCAAACATACCTTCGAGGAAAACCAACCCTGATAGCAAAGCCAAAGTAAGAAGTGCTGTTCCTAATGTCAATAAATGATAAAGCTGGCGTTCAACCACCATTAATGGAGGAAGATGACTACGCACGATCGCTAAATCTTTGCGCTTTAACCGCTTATCAATAAAATAAAATTGCACACCATATAACGTAGCAATAATAAGTACACAATAAGCGAGTAAAGAGAGTGATATATGAGTAACAAGGCCGATTTGTATATCAATACTTTGCAATAGAATATGATGAGGAATAAATAAACTAGCAATTGTTAGTAAAGCCGCAAAACCATACACCACAGGCAATAGTAATGTTGCAGGGAACTTTAATGAAACCGTGGTGACAGACACCACGATCACCCAGCAAGTTAAGAGTGCGACATTCACGATACTCAAATCTTGTCCATCAGAACGAAAGACCGAATTTACCAGCAATAGCATGTGCGCTAAGATAGCGATAGTGCTTAGTATCACCGTGAGCTTTTGGCTCGGACCTTGTTGGTGAAATAATCGAGATAGGACATGTGATGTCGCTAAAACGTAAAATAAACTGGCAATAATAGTTAAACTAATAATCAGCATAGTACTTGGGCCACTCAATTTGAGTCAAATATCCTTGTTAGAGTAAGTCCATTGTATTTTATAGCAAGACAAATGCCTAGGCTTTGTAAAAAGAAACTCAAACAGCCTACTTGAGTACTATATTGTGCACCTTAATTTACGGTATACTGTTT
Organism: Pseudoalteromonas sp. NEC-BIFX-2020_015; assembly: GCF_012952265.1. Taxonomy (NCBI): domain Bacteria; kingdom Pseudomonadati; phylum Pseudomonadota; class Gammaproteobacteria; order Alteromonadales; family Pseudoalteromonadaceae; genus Pseudoalteromonas; species Pseudoalteromonas sp. NEC-BIFX-2020_015. The sequence continues at coordinate 22,699 of NZ_JABCJL010000036.1, read as the reverse complement.
TTAATTAAAATTTTAATATTACTGACTAAGTTAAATTAACGCATATAAAGAGCAAACTATTAATTTGCTCACGGTGTGAAATTGAGCTGTCGGTATATCACGTTTGATCGGAACCTTTACATGTTTGAGAACCTCCAAGAACGATTAGGTAAAACCTTAAAGAATATCAGCGGCCGCGGTCGCCTAACTGAAGACAACATAAAAGATACGCTACGCGAAGTTCGTATGGCTTTTTTAGAAGCTGACGTTGCTTTACCCGTTGTTCGCGAGTTCGTTAAACAAGTTAAAGAACGTGCGGTAGGCGTTGAAGTAACTAAAAGTTTAAGCCCAGGGCAAGTTTTTATTAAAATAGTTCGTGAAGAGCTAGAAAAAGCCATGGGTGAAGCAAACGAAGAGCTAAGCTTAAACGCACAACCGCCAGCTGTTGTCATGATGGCGGGTTTACAAGGTGCGGGTAAAACCACCAGTGTTGCCAAGCTTGCGAAATTTTTAAGAGAACGTAAAAAGAAATCAGTGTTAGTGGTCAGTGCCGATGTATATCGTCCTGCCGCAATTAAACAGCTAGAAACGCTTGCCGCAGAAGTTGAAGTTGAATTTTTCCCAAGTGATATATCACAAAAGCCAGTTGATATTGCAACGGCCGCTATAACACACGCAAAAAAGAAGTTTATTGATGTTGTATTAGTCGATACCGCAGGCCGATTACATGTCGATAATGACATGATGGATGAGATAAAAGCGCTACACAAAGCAATCAACCCAATCGAAACCTTATTTGTCGTTGATGCTATGACAGGTCAAGATGCGGCAAACACAGCTAAAGCATTTGACGAAGCATTGCCGCTTACTGGTGTTATATTAACAAAAACCGATGGTGATGCTCGCGGTGGTGCGGCGTTGTCTATTCGCCATATCACCGGTAAGCCGATTAAATTTATGGGGGTGGGTGAACGTACTGATGCACTCGAACCTTTTCATCCTGACCGCATAGCATCCCGTATTTTAGGGATGGGTGATGTACTTTCATTGATCGAAGAAGTCGAGATGAAAGTCGATAAAGAGCAAGCTGCAAAAGTAGCTGAAAAAGTATTTAAAGGCGATGGTTTTACCCTGGATGATTTTGCTGAGCAACTAAAGCAAATGAAAAATATGGGTGGCATGATGTCGATGCTTGATAAGTTACCAGGTATGTCAAACTTACCCGATGCAGTGAAAGGTCAAATGGGTGATAAAACCTTTATTCAAATGGAAGCGATCATCAGCTCAATGACTAAAAAAGAGCGTGCCCGTCCTGAAATCATTAAAGGTTCGCGTAAAAAGCGTATAGCAGCGGGTTCTGGTACCCAAGTGCAAGAGATAAATAAGTTGCTAAAACAGTTTACGCAAATGCAAAAAATGATGAAAAAAATGAAAGGTAAGGGCGGAATGCAAAAAATGATGCGCGGTATGAAAGGCATGTTACCCCCTGGAATGATGGGTGGTGGTGGGCCTAAGTTTTAATTACCAGCTAAGTTTTGTAGGTATTGTGTACAAATTAATTTAAAAAAGAGGCAAACAGCCTCTTTTTTTGTGGATAAATTATGCATTCAAAGACTTATATAGACTCAATTAACGCGGAGATCATAGTTTAATCAAGTTAACTCCTATTTTGAGTCACTTCTTACTTGCATTGTTGCTAAAAACTCGTACAATTCCCCAGCTCCCCATACTGGGGAGCAATTCTTATTAATGAAAACAGTCAATCTATTTAGAGGACGGTATGGTAACTATTCGTTTGCAACGTGGTGGCGCTAAAAAACGCCCTTTCTATCAAATTGTGGTTGCGGATAGCCGTTTCTCGCGTGACGGTCGCTTCATCGAGAAAGTAGGCTTTTTTAACCCAATTGCTAGTGGTCAAGAAGAAAAAGTACGTTTAGATTTATCTCGTGTTGAACACTGGGTAGGTCAGGGCGCATCTCTTTCAGATCGCGTAAGTAAGTTAGTAAAAGACGCTCGTAAAGCGGCTTAATAGGCGTAAGTGTAACCATGAGTCAAGAGAACACCTCATCAATAATTGTCGTAGGAAAGCTCGGTGCCCCATATGGTATAAAGGGCTGGCTTAAGGTACATTCATTTACTGATGATCCCCAAGGGATCTTCGAATTCAGCCCGTGGTTGATAGGGCAGCAAGGTAAATGGCAGACCTTAGAAGTGGTCGACTGGCGTCGCCACAACAAAGGCTTTATCGCTAAATTTGCGCAAGTAAACGACCGAGACGAAGCAATGGCTTATACCCATGCAGAAATCTCAATGGATGCAGCGCAATTACCAGAACTTCCGCAAGGTGAGTTCTATTGGCGAGATCTCATTGGCATGTCGGTTATAACTGATAAAGGTTATAACTTAGGCATCGTTGATGACCTGATGGAGACAGGCTCAAATGACGTATTGGTTGTTAAAGCAAACAATAAAGATGCATTTGGTCAAGCTGAACGTTTAATTCCATTTTTAACTGATACAGTTATTAAAGAGATTAAACACGATGCTAAAGAAATTACCGTAGACTGGGATCCTGGCTTTTAATGAGTCAAACTAGTTCGTTGTGGGTAGGGGTTATCAGCCTTTTCCCGGACATGTTTGATGCCATTACAACGCAAGGTGTAACCGGTCGCGCAGTAAAAAATGGTCTGATCGACTTTAACTGCTGGAACCCACGTGACTATGCTATTGATAAGCATAGAACAGTGGATGATCGCCCTTACGGGGGCGGTCCAGGTATGTTGATGATGGTTGAGCCGTTGAAACAAGCCATTCTTGACGCTAAAGCAGCGGCAGGTGATGGTGCAAAAGTAATTTATATGTCCCCGCAAGGGCGCAAATTAGATCAGCAAGGGGCAAGCGAACTCGCAAGCTCTAAAAAACTGATTTTAATTGCCGGTCGCTATGAAGGTATAGATGAGAGAATAATAGAGTCATATGTTGACGAAGAATGGTCAATTGGTGATTTTATTTTGAGTGGTGGTGAACTACCTGCTATGACATTAATTGACGCAGTAGCGCGATTAGTGCCAGGTGTTTTAGGGCATAACCAGTCAGCAGAGCAAGACTCATTTTCGAATGGCTTGCTAGATTGTCCTCATTATACTCGGCCAGAAACATTGGACGACAAACAGGTGCCTGCTGTATTACTCAGCGGAAACCACCAAGAGATAGCAAAATGGCGGCTAATGCAGTCATTAGGCAGAACTTGGCTACGACGTCCTGACTTGTTGCATAACCTAGCTCTGACTGAGGAGCAAGCGGTATTACTCGCAAAATTTCAGCAAGAGTACCAAAAAGCTTGTGGCTAGAAGACAGTTACACCTAGGAAAGTGAGAAACATAATGGCAAAAGTAAACCAAAATATTATTAAAGCGCTTGAAGATGAGCAGCTTAAAACAGACGTACCTGCATTTGGCCCTGGTGATACAGTGGTTGTACAGGTAAAAGTAAAAGAAGGTGCTAAAGAGCGTCTACAGGCCTTTGAAGGTGTTGTAATCGCTAAGCGTAATCGTGGTCTTCACTCAGCATTCACAGTTCGTAAAATCTCGAACGGTGAAGGTGTTGAGCGTGTATTCCAAACGCACAGCCCTCTTATCGATAGCGTAACAGTTAAGCGTCGCGGTGCAGTTCGCCGTGCGAAACTTTACTATCTACGTGAGCGTTCTGGTAAATCTGCACGTATTAGAGAAAAGCTTAACTAATACGCGCTGTTTATCAACGCAAAAAAACGGGTTGCAGCCTTCGGGTTGCAACCCGTTTTGGTTTTTTAGTGACAAAGAATAAGTTAGATATTATACCAATCGGCTTAAATCTCTTCGGGTTTATTCCCCGTCGCTTGCGGCGTAAAGGTTTTTTACCTTAGACTAATTAAGATACCCCTCTTCGCGAAGCGAATTTGAGCCTAAGCGAAAAGCCTTGGCGCGGGGTAGTTCATTATTTAACCATTTTGGCGGACTAAATAAAGCGCTAACTGCGTTAGTAATTTTTCATATACGACTGCATGGATGCAGGAGCTAGAGCAATGCAGGAGCTAGAGCAATGCAGGAGCAATTGCCGAGAACAACACCATGTCAAAATTTCTGCCTTGTTGTCACTGTACTTATCTTTCGCTATAAATGGTCATTAACTTAACACGATTGGTATTAGAGATCAGGCGCTACCATTCTCATATAAGTCCAAAATGTTTAATTATTTTATCGGTTGGGTAATGTAGAATTACTGATAATCCGGCAAATAAAGTTATAAGCCCTAAGGTGAACGCCTAAAGTCGATTAGCAAGCGGTGACGATAACTCCGGACAGCTTATAAATTACAACTCATAGCTCCCAACTCCCAACTCAAATCACATTCTTTTCTTTATTTAACCTTTTAACAGTTAACCGATCCTGTTAGTATTTATTGTATTGATTAGTTTACTTTTATGTAAATATAAATATACAAAATTACATTTTTGAGGTGTATAGAGCGTGGCGAATATTAAAGATTTAGACCAGTTAAGAATAGGTATTGATGAGTGCGATACACAGCTGGTTGCATTGCTTGCTCGGCGTAATAGTATTACCCAAAAAATTGGTGAAATTAAGCAGCAAACAGGTGCCCCTTTACATGCACCAGAGCGTGAAGCCTCTTTGTTAGCGGCCAGACGCCAAGAAGCAATAAAGCAAGGCGTTAATCCTGAGCTTGTTGAAGATATTCTTAGGCGTATGATGCGAGAAGCGTATCAGAACCAACAAGCTAAATTGGCATGTAGTGCCCCGCAGCTATCACCTATTGTTATTGTTGGTGGTCAAGGTGCAATGGGGCAGCTTTTTGCTCAGCAATTTATTCGCTCTGGTTATGAAGTCAGGATCCTTGATAAAGATCAGCAAACGAATGCACAAGAAATTTTAAAAGGCGCAAAACTGGTGATGATCAGTGTGCCTATAAACGCCTTAGAAACGATAGTTAGAGCATTACCACCACTTGATAATGATTGTTTATTGGTTGATATAACATCGGTTAAGCAAGCACCATTAAGTGTGTTAAAAGAGGTACATGGCGGGCCTGTAGTGGGTTTACATCCTATGTTTGGTCCTGATATTTCTCACTGGGTTAAGCAAACGGTGGTGGTCTGTGAAGGGCGTGAGCATCAAGTTGCGCAAGGATTATTATCTCAGCTGCAAGTGTGGGGCTGTCAGCTAGTTGAACTTGATGCTAAAAAACACGATGAAGCTATGCAAATTATTCAAGTTATGCGCCATTTAACCACCTTTGTTTACGGCCAGTTCTTAGCTAAGCAAGGCCATACACTTGAAGAATTGCGAAGTTGCTCGTCACCAATATACCAATTAGAGTTAATGATGGTAGGGCGCTTATTTGCACAATCACCAGAGCTTTATTCCGACATTATGTTGGCACAATTTGATAATGTAGCGCCGTTACTTGCACAGTATCAAGAGACATTTGCGAGTACGTTAAAAAAGCTCAAAGCGGGTGATAAAGTTGGGCTAATAGATTCATTTGCTGAAGCAAAAGAATATTTTTCAGATTCAACCGCGCACTTTTTAACCCAAAGTCGCAGTTTGCTCAATAAAGCTAATGACGCAAAAGTACTTGATTAATAAAACGTTTAAAAAAATACCAGTCAGTTAAACTGACTGGTATTATACCCAAGCCACCTCAAGAAGCAGCAACGATGAGAGTAAGTCCCTATGAAACGCCCAACGGGTTGGTTTTAAAGCGATTTAGACTGCGTTACTTTTATAAGGAATTGATTTTAATAGTAGAACCACTATTACTTGCAGTCAATGCCTTGCCTAAATCGCTTTTAATTCCAACTAAAACTCGCATCTTGAGGTGGTTTGGGTATTTTACATACGCTTATATTTTAAAATGTAGCAATTACTTTTACAGCATCGCTTACTTTCGCGCTGTCAATATAACCAATAGAATCGGCGTTACTTACTACAAAATCAATAACTGCTTGATCGGAATCTAGTTTCTCTGGCGGTGTGCCTTTACCAGTAAAAACAAGCTTAGACCAATAAGCATTTAGCTGACTACTTGATTTGCCAACAACCTTGTTATTAAACTCATCAACAACACTGTTACCGTTTTGATTTACGGGGTTAACCTTTACACCATCGGCAAATGATTTGCTTTTACCTAGGTAGATTTTTTTTATCTCATTTTTGTCTAATGAATTGCTATTACTTGGGTTTACTATAACTGCAACATCAGCAAATGCTACAAAAGAGCAGGTTGAAATTAGGCTCGCTAAAATTAGCTTTTTCATTTTTATCCCCTTAAAAAACTAAATCTACAGCAACGGCAATAACGTCCGTTTCAGTATCTGTAATGTCATTTTTAAAACGGCTAAAATCTACTTTTAGCGCCGCTGATGGGTGGAAATCATAACGAGTGCCTATCGTGTAAACAGTGCTTTGTGCTTTAGTGCCCAAAAGTGCTTGGTTGATAGCGCCATTAAGATCAGGGATTTGAGTTATTTTATCAAAATCAGCGGCGTCATGTTTATCGTCATTGTTCTCGTAGGTGAAATACACAATAATTTCATCCATACGATAACCAACAGAAGCATAATATTGCGACTGTTTTGCTAATATACTGTTTTCAACTTCAAGTTGAGTATATTCAGCGTCAAATAGTATGTCGTTATAATCAATTGAAAAACCAACACCGATAAATGTTCCATCATCTTCAGAAATCGCAATATCATTTGCTTGTGTTACTAACCCGTTATCACGCAGTGTTTTCTCAAGGCCATTTAGAGCTTGGCCTGTAGGCTCTTGATCACTTAGGCCAATAGATGTTTCAGCAACAAGGTATGCTGCACGGGCACTGAACCAATCATATGATAAAGTCCAGTTAATGCCTGCTATATCATTTAGCTCAGCTTTATCGTTATAAGTAACAACTCCAATATTACCATCAAAGCTGCCATAAATAATTTGTAGAGTTGAGTCCCAGTCACCTAGCTGTGATGTGTGCAGCAGGCTAAGGCCTTCGTATGTTGAAAATGGAATATTGTAAACAGATTGAGGTGGTCTTACCCAGCGATATGCATAGCCAACATCTATAAAGTCAGAATAACGATAAAAAGGCACACGCATTTTACCTGCACTGAGTTGCAGCTCATCGGTAAATTCGTAAGTTAAGTAGGCCCATTCAAATTCCGCATTGAAGTCATTTTCACCACGGGCAACAATTTGTGCTGTTGCGCTCAATTTATCTTGTAAGTCAGCAGATAACTGTAATGCAAAGACACTCTCATTTTTGAATGAAATATCATTGTCATATTCATACAAGGTTGAATCGTTATCTAATGTTTTTCCGCCAACTATTGATGCAAAACCGTTTATGCGAACTTCAGCGTTTGCATAACTTGTTACGCACGCGCAGCAGATAGCGACAGCTAAGGATAGCTTTTTCATATGTGTGTCCTAGGTGTTTAGTATGTTGATTTCGACTACATTATAGAATGAAAGGGGTAAATTATCGAATGTTATGTTTTATTTTATCTTATGTATGTTGTTTTTGTTCTTGTAATGGGTAAATAATCTGTAATTTGTTTTTTTTAGGTTTTATAAATCCTATTTGCGAATGGTTTATTATCATAATTAATGAAATGTTTAACTAAAGTAATAAAAGTGACGACTTACATTAAATTTATACACAAATTCACAATACTGTCATATAATATCCTTCCAGAGGAAAGATGCTTATTTAAGCATCTTTTTTTGTGCCTGATATTTAAAACAGCGCAAACACACACACGGTATCCTTTGGAGAGAATTTTGAAATTACGTAACCTTTCACAGTTAAGCTTAGCAATAATTGCCACTTTTGCGACTACAACTTATGCTCAAGATGAAAAAACCACTGCAAAGCAGGATGCTTTTGAGAAAATCGAAATAACAGCACGTAAGCGCACCGAAAGTATTTTTGAATCCCCAACAGCGGTGACTTCAATCGGTGAAGATCTTATCGATAAAGCCAATATGAGTAATCTTGAAGACATAGGTAAATATGTACCTAACCTAAATATTACTCGTTATGGTGTGGGTAATGCAGCCCATGCATCTGTTTTTATTCGTGGCATAGGCTTACAAGATCACATCATCACCACAGATCCTGGTGTTGGTGTATACCTAGATGGCGTTTACCTAGGGCGTCAAATGGGTTCTAACTTGTCATTACCAAACGTTGAGCGTGTGGAGGTGTTACGTGGCCCTCAAGGGACTTTATATGGGCGTAATACATTAGGTGGCGCAGTAAATATCATTACAAAACAGCCCGGTGATGAAGGTATTTTAACAACGACAGCAAAAGTGGGCTCTCGTGGGCGCATCGCTGGCGATGTGTATTTTAATAATGCATTGACTGATGAGCTGAGTATGTCTGCCAGTGCATCTTACAAAAAACGTGATGGTGTAGGTAGAGCAATCAATTTAGCCAATCCTGAAAAAGAAATTGGCGAAGAACAAGAAACGAGCGGGCGCGTTGCACTAAAATGGCAAGCAAATAGTGATTTTTCAATGGTTTTCTCATTGGATGCTGTTGATAATGAATCGGGCCAATCACCTTACACAATCGAATTAACACAACCATTAGATGCAAGCGACCCTTTTAATGGCGACTTCCCACTATTAACAGCTGACATGCTACCTGCAAATCCAGATGATTTAGCATCAACTGTTGCAGGTATTGAATCAACGTCATATTCAGGTTGGGGTACATCGTTGAGTGCTGATTGGGCGATTAACGATATTTACTCGGCTAAGTTTATTTCAAGTTATCGTACGTCAGAATATGACGGCGGTTTGGATGATGATGCAACGGCGCTTAATTTATCAGAATTTCCAGAAGAGGGTGGCGCGGATCAATACTCGTTTGAAATTCAATTAAACGGTACATTTGCGGACATGGACTTTGTATCTGGCCTTTATTATTTCAACGAAGATGGCTTTACACGTTCAGGTCCTTTTGTATTTAGTCCTTGGAATACTCCGAATGGTTTATTAAATGATGGCGTATCAGCATCATTTGGAGACTACGGCTTCTTTGACGTAAACCAAGAAACCAACTCATATGCAGCGTATATAAATGCAAGCTATGACTTAACTGATGATTTAAGCATTGGTGGTGGTCTTCGTTATTCAAAAGATAAAAAAGCAGCGAATGCGGTATTCCCAAGTTTTTCTGAGCGTAAATACGTAACCGCTGATTTTGATGCAGTAACATGGGATGTAAACGCATCTTACCAACTTAGCAACAACATGAACGTATACGGTCAAATTCAAAAAGGTTATCAAACAGGGGGCTTTCCGCCTCGTCCATTTGGTGGGCCTGATCAATTCGTACCGTTTGATGAAACTAAAGCAATTAACTACGAGCTGGGTTTAAAAGGGCAGGTACATGAAAATGTATCTATGATGCTTGCTGTGTTTGTAACTGATTACACAGACTTGGCATTACCATTTTCTGATCCAACGGCTGGTGGTGGGTTTGTAACAATTGTTGAAAATGCAGGTGCTTCAAAAGCACAAGGTATTGAGCTTGAAACAACTATCGCAATTACAGATGATTTCACTATTCGCAGCGCCGTTGGTTATTTAGATTCTGAAATTACAGAGGTTGATGCTGGCGTACAAGGTATTGGTATCGGAGATTCACCGGCATTAACACCACGTTGGACTGTAATGGTTGCGCCATCTTACTTTGTTGACTTAAGTAACGGCGGCACAATTGCACTTAATGCTAACTATTCATACCGTAGTGATATGCAAGGTCAGTCAGTATTTAACCAAAGTGAGCAAATTGATTCGCGTGAGTTAGTCGGTTTTAATATTTCTTACCTTAATGCTTATGGCGATATGGAAGTGACATTATACGGCGAAAATGTGCTAAACGAAGTTTACGATGTAGGTCGTCTGCAACAATCGGGTTTTGTAGGCGTGATGCGCAGTAATGACCGCAGTGAATTTGGTATTAAGTTTAAGAAAGATTTTGAGCTTTAATTACTAAAAAAACCTGGTTTAAACATTAAAAGGTAAGCTTAGGCTTACCTTTTTTTGTGAATTTATAGTCACAGTTCATTTTGTAATAGCGTGTAATAGAACTCGTAATTATTTTTGACTAGCCTTAGCTTAATTTAGTTAAGGAATAAACAATTATGAAGAACGAACTTGATATAGCAATTGTTGGTGGTGGCGTGTCTGGTGTTTACAGTGCGTGGAGGCTACAACAGCATGAAGGCAAAGCAAAACGTATAGCACTATTTGAATACAGTGACCGCATAGGGGGACGTTTATACAGTAAAACACTGCCCGGGTTACCGAATGTAGTTGCTGAGTTAGGGGGAATGCGTTTTATTCCTTCAGATCATGTCATGGTTAATGCATTAGTTAATAATCTGAACCTGAAAACGCAAGATTTCCCAATGGGTTCTTCTTTACCCATGTATCCTAATTCAAAAGATCCCGCTTTGAAAGATGTAAAAGCGGGCAGTGAAAATAATCTTTTTTATCTGCGCGGTCAATATTTTCGTTACCGAGATTTTGCGCAGTGCCCTGATAAAATACCTTATAACTTAAACGCATCTGAACGCGGCTTTGGCCCTGAGGATTTGCAAGTTAAGGTGATGAACTTAATTTGTCCTGGTTTTGCTGACATGAGTCTGTGTGAGCAAATGAAAGTGAAAGTATTTGGCAAAGAGATTTGGAAGTATGGTTTTTGGAATCTACTTGAGCGAGTACTAAGTAACGAAGCCTATTTATTTATGAAAGAGGCTGGCGGGTACGATGCTAATGTTGCTAATGCAAGTGCGGTTACTCAGCTTCCCGCAACAGAATACAGTGATGACACTGAGTTTCTCACTCTTACTGATGGATTCCAGGCACTGCCATTAACACTGTGCGCGCAGTTTAAAGCGTTACCAAGCTGTTTAGCCGAAGATGACAAAGTGAAAATGAATAAACGGTTAGTGAAAATTAACTATTTGGATGATCCTGATTATCGATATGAATTAATATTTCAATCAACGTGCACAGATCAATATGGCAAAACAGTTGATGACTTAACCGTCACTGATCAGGAAATTGTAAAAACGAAACGGTTAATTTTGGCAATGCCAAGACGTTCATTGGAGCTTATTGAGTCTGAATTTTTTGCTGATCCATGGTTAAAAGAAAATATCCCCTCAGTACTTATACAAAAAGCGCTAAAAATGTTTATGGCTTACGAGCAGCCTTGGTGGCGAAGTTTAGGTCTAGTTGCAGGTCGTTCAGTGACCGACTTACCAATTAGGCAAACATATTATATGGGAACAGAGTGCGACCAAGCAGGCGGTTTACCAAATACAAATTCGTTATTGATGGCGTCATATAATGATATTGGCTCTATCCCCTATTGGAAAGGCTTAGAGTCTGGTGAGTTATATTCTGGTTACACACCAAGCTATGGATGTGAAGGTTATACCCCACAAGAAATAGTCCCTAAAAGCCAATGCCAAATAACCACTGGCATGGTGGAAGCTGCACACAGACAAATAGAAGCGCTTCATGAGCAAAAAGAATTAGCAATGCCGTATTCGGCCATTTACCAAGATTGGGGAGACGCCCCTTATGGCGGGGGTTGGCATGAGTGGAAAGCAAATTATCGTTTAGATGAAATTATGTGTCGTATGCGCCACCCTGTTGATAAAGAAAACATATATATTATTGGTGAGGCGTACTCATACGAACAAGGCTGGGTTGAAGGTGCATTAAATACAGCAGAATCAACACTCGAGGAGTTTTTTGATTTACCCACACCATGCTGGTTAGATCAAAAGCATAATTATCTACCTGTTAATTGCAATAAGACCTGCAAAGATAAAAGTGAAAAAGTGCAGCCTAATGCAAGCAGTAATACACTTAATGAAGTAACGAAATTTGCGTACGAAGGAATTAACCATGAGTACCAATAATTTTACGGTTGCTGACTATTTATTAACGCGCTTAAAAGAGCAAGGTCTAGAAAAAATATTTCAAGTACCGGGTGACTATGTACAGGAGTTTATGAGCGCACTTGATAAGTTTGATGGTATTGATGCGGTTGGTGACATAACGGAGCTAGGTGCAGGTTATGCGGCCGAAGGTTATGCTCGTTACAGAGGAATTGGCGCAGTATCGGTGCAATATGGAGTCGGTACATTAAGTGTTATAAACGCAATTGCAGGCGCCTATGTAGAAAGAAATCCTGTAGTGGTGATCACGGCTAGCCCATCAATTGATGATCGAAAAATTATCGCAGATACAGGCGCATTATTTCATCACTCAACGGGTAATTATAATTCAAACCAAGTCATATTTGAAAGTGTGACCGTGGCAAGTGAAATACTGTCAGATCCTGAGATGGCTCCAACTATTATAGATGCAGCATTAGCGTGTGCAATAAAAGAAAAAAGGCCAATTTACTTAGAAGCTTGGCAAAATGTCTGGGGGGCAGAATGCAAAGCACCCATGCAACCGCTGGTTATTACCGATTCACCAGCTAACCTAGGTATGCAAAAAACATTACTACAACAGACCATACAAAAGCTAGAAAGTGCAAAACAGCCAATAATTATGCTGGGGATAGAGATCGCAAGGTTAGGCTTACAAGACAAGGTAGAGTCACTTTTACATTTACTTAATATACCTTATACCACAAGCACATTGGCTAAATCGGTGATCAGCGAGCGAAGCGAAATTAGCCATAAATTATTTGTAGGCACCTATGCAGGCGAAGCCTCATTACCTGAAACGTTCGATTATGTGTCGCAATGCGATGCAGTTTTAGCGCTTGGGGTCATTTTTACTGATGACTACATCACGATGCTGACAAATCAAGGCTCTGATCTAATAAGAGTCAATATGGATGGTGCGCTTGTTGGTAACAGTGATCACTTTATTCATACCAGCCTAGCAGTATTCATTAATGAATTGATTGCGCATTTTTTGTGTTCATCAGTAGGCTTTAACGTGACGTTTTCAAAGCCCGACAATTTTGGCCTCAATGCACTGCCGCTCACTAAGCATAGCGATTTGTGCTGCCAAATTAGTTACGAAAGCTTCTTTGCTTTTTATCAACAAGAGTTAAATGAATCGAGTCCCTTAAAAAGATATAACCTTATTTTAGGTGAAAGCTCATCACTTTATATGGCTGCAAGATTGATTGGCATAGAAAAAAATCATTTCGTCAGTGATGCCGCATGGGGATCTCTGGGACATGAAACAGGGTGCTCTTTAGGTGTGTCACTTGCAAATGATAACCGTAGTATTGTAATTGCAGGGGATGGCGGGTTTATGATGATGTGCCAGACACTTTCAACGCTGAGGCGTAATCACTGTAATACCGCTGTATTTGTAATGAGTAACGAGGTTTATGCTATTGAGCAATCATTTGTAGATATTTGCGCATTTACACCTGAAGGAAAATTTGCTCCTTTTGATGAATTACCTTCTTGGGATTATGAAGCGTTAGCTCAAGCTTACGGTGTTAAATATTTAAATGTCAATTCAGTGGCAAATCTACAAGATGCATTTAATATTTTATATGAAAATACATCAGCGCCTTACCTCATTAAAGTTGATATTGCACGTGATGATTTAGCGCCAGCAATTCAAACGCTTGCAGAGTCAGTAACCGGTCAAAAACGTGACGAGTGTTTATGTCACAAGGATAATAAAGGAAATATATGATGAATAACCAAAATACAGTTCATGAAGTTTCGCAACAGCCGCACGAGCAGCTAAAAAGCGCCCAGAGCCTGATGGCAACTTATTGGAATAATACGCTAAGGTTGGTTCAAGCACTTAAGTCTTTGGATTTTAAAGATGATCAGCTGCTAACTCAAGCATCCCCATCAGTGTCTGAAACTCCAGGGTTAACAGGGTATCAAGCGCAAACCCTTATATTTAATACTCGTTTACGATTCAATCCTGCTGTTATTATAATGTGTGAATCAACAAAAAATGTAGCACAGGCATATAAGCAAGCTATTAGCTTGAACTTACCGATCCGCGTTCGTTCTGGTGGACACGACCATGAAGGGGAGTGTACGGGCACCGATGTGATTTTATTAGATTTGAGCCGATTAACAGATTTTAACGTTGATAAAGTTAACGGCGACTATATTGCTAGTATAGGCTCAGGTTATCGTTTTTTTCAGGTGGTGCCAAAGCTAGCTGATAATAACCCGCCATTGACAATACCTCATGGTACATGCGCAACAGTCGGTTTAGCTGGTTTTATTCAAGGCGGAGGCTGGGGACCATGGACACGTAGCAAAGGGATGTGCTGTGAGTCGCTGGTGGGGGCTACAGTTGTATTAGGTAACGGTGATATTGTTGAAGTAAACGAAAAATCCCATCAAGCTTTATTATGGGCATTACGTGGTGGCGGCGCCCTAAGTTACGGTATAGTGACCAACTTTAAAGTAAAAGCATTTGAGATCCCAGAAGAGATCCATCGCTTTGTAATAAACTGGAATACTAATGACGAGCATGCGCAACTCTTGCCCACGTTTGAGCTTTTATCGCAATGGGAAGACGTTATAAATAACGCAAGTACCGATATGCTGGTCGGCACTAATTTAAAAATTAATGCAGTTGCTGCTGAGCACGCGACAAGTGAAGTTAGAAAGTTATGCCACCCGAGCTCTATGTACGGCTATTGGCAGGGAAGTTGGCAGGCACTAGAAGAATTTGTAACAAACAACTTTAGCAATAGTACACCAGTACACCAAGGTACAGATACAAAAGCTAACTATAACAGTGCATTAATGAGTAATTGGTCACGAAACTCCCTTTACGATGTACTAAAGAATAAAATGCACGTAGGTAATTTAACGAATACCGATGGCATGCCATTCACTCCTGACTTTGATGCACCTGCACCACATAAATTAACATCTAAAGTTGTGAAAATTAGTGGTCTAAAAAAAGAAGGGAAAGATCAGTTAATTCAGAGTTTAACGTCAGATTTAATTAATGCGAAGAGTAGTGATTTAGGCCTGTTTAGTTACGTTACGCTCGGTGCTATAGCAGGTCCTTTCTATGATGAAATAAGCGAAGAAGAGCCAAACGCCCGCGTTGCATTCCCTTATTCAAAATCTCAGTACACTATTCAATATCAAACATGGTGGAATGAGTCGGTTGAGTTAAAAGAAAAAGGCCAAAATAATGAGGTCTACAATTATATCAATAGAGCAATGGACTGGATTGAAGTAAGCCGAGAGACACAAATTAATGGAACTGAGGGCGCGTTTATTAGCTTTAAAGACAGTGCAATCCCAACAAAAACGTACTTCCTTGGTAGTTATCAGCAACTTATTGATGTAAAAGAAGCATATTCAAAAGACTCTTTTAATCACCTAAGGTCACGTAAAACGATTATTTAATTTGGTCGAACCAAGTTTTATTTAAGCACTAAAAGCGCTGGTTAGCTAAAATGTCATTTTTGTTTTATTACAAAGCAAAAGTGGCATTTTTAACATCACATATCCCCAAACAATTGACGACCATAATATTGAAATTTTACTTTCGTTTATCCATAGAATTGCCATGTTAAGTATCTAGGGCGTGTTGACCTTTCGTGATTGATTTTGCAGCAGTCTATTTGGTATTTAGGCAAGGCAGCGCCTATGGTGTGTGGTTGCTCCCCATAAATAGTTGATAACGCAGTATAAATGCCAAACATGCGCTGCCCAAAGGGTTCTTCCTAAGGGTGATTAACTCTTTGTTACCTGCATAGAGGGTAGGTAAGAGGTGTGAGCAGGACGCGGAAGCTTTGCTCGATTTTTACTTATTCTCACATGGATGTGAGCCAGTAGAATAACGCAGGAGCAGTTATCGAGCCCACTCGATTACAAACCTCGCGCCGCGATTAAATCGCCCCTAGATTGAACAAATTTCAATCCACAAAGGTCAACACACCCTAGCTTTCGTATGCTTATTTTATATTTACAGGCATTGTATTGAGAGAATATAGTGACGATATAAAAAAATAAGGATCAGCATTAAAATGGAACATACGTTTTATTTACTCACGCGACAACAACAGCACGCTTTTCAATTAAAACTAGCGGGGTTATTTATTGTAGGCAACCTCGTTTTAGCAGGGTTGTTTTTTATGCTCTCAGTTTTATTTTTATCAATATTTGCTGTTTCAATCAGCCTTTCTGTATTTGCACCATTTATTGACATACCCAGCGGAATTAAAGCGGGTAGCCTTAAATATTATTCACCCTTGTTGATTGGTGAAAAAGTAAAAAATGCACGTTTGGTGCTACATGGCGGAAGTTTATTTGATTACTATTTTGTACTTAATTCAAAAGATAGCGCGCAGCAGCGCACTAAACAGGTATTTTCAGGCTACATTGAAGGGCTATTAACGCTGATAAGCGAGTATGAAAACCATCAGCCAACACACATTACTTTAAAAGCATCGAGTTATATTATTAATCCGCGAACAGCTAATAAACTCGGTTTACGCCAAGTTGAAACAGATCCGCTGCAACGTTTTATATTGTATTTTAATTTTATAAATTTAAGTTGTGCAATGTCGTTGATCAAAGGCAAATTCACTCTTGTTAATATGAAAAAAGTGTATACGTTTGAAGGGGATCTTGATGTGTTGATCACTAAAAAACAGTATTTAGTTAAGTTACAACAACGGATCAATACGGCTGAATAAACGTACATGCCATAAATACAGTACGGGCTAGGTGAATAAACACATAGCCCACAGGGAAAATATGTTATTAGTTGTTTTTCTCTTGCTCGCGTTTTTCACGTGCTTCACGTAATTCAGCTGCGAGTTCTTGCGCTTTTTGCTTGGTTTTCTCAGTGAGTTCACCAGCGGCTTCTTTACTCTCTAACCATGCATCAAGAGCGACTTCTTTACCGTCATCATACATATCTAGGCCTAGCTTTTTACTCTCACTAAGTAGCTCATCAAGCGATTCACCTTTAAATTCGTTAGTGGTTTCTTTTACATCATTCCATGCATCGGTGAGCGCTTCTTGAACGTCGGCTTTTGCTTCAGAGGCATCTTTTTTTACTTCGTTAGCATCTTCACAACCAGTTAATGCTACACAACCTAATAAAACTAAACTTGCTAATTTGTTCATATTTGTTCTCTAATAAAAGGATTGAAGCCTAAGAGTTTTTATCTTAGGTACGGTCATTATTAATGACAACGCAATAACAAGCAATATACAGGTAGAAAAATGAATATACCCCAAACAGCACGACTTAATTTTAAATTAATGGGCGAAAGAGATGCTCAGCTACTATTTGATTTAGACAGCGATCCAGATGTAATGCGCCACCTCACGCGTGGTAAAGTAAGCTCAATGCAAATGATTAAAGAGGTATTTATCCCTCGCTTGCAAGCCTACACTAATCCAGATAAAGGCTGGGGCTTATGGCAAGTAAATATTACTGACACTAATACATTTATAGGCTGGGTGTTGATACGTCCTATGGGATTTTTTACAGATGAGTCAAATTTTAGTGATATAGAAATTGGTTGGCGATTTAAGCAACTAAGCTGGGGAAAAGGATACGCAAGCGAAGCGGCTAAAGCAGTGGCAGAAGTCATAGAAAAACAAGCCGGTGTCACCGCATTGAGTGCAACAGCCCTAAAAGACAATATTGGTTCAATTAAAGTAATGCAAAAACTAGGAATGCAGTTTATTAAGCAATACATTCATACTGACGAAAATGGTGATTTACCAGCGGTACTCTATCGCAAAAGTATTGAGATTGAGTAATCGTAGTTTGACCGTATCACGCACAGAGTGTATTAATAAAATAATTAAAAAATAAATACAGCAAGGAATTAATTATGTTTTTAGGTGCTAGGCATTTACTGCTATTGAGTGTAGTAGTTATTCAATTACAAATGAGCGTGTTAGCAAATAATACCAAGCTGGCTCAAGCGGCCGTTGCAATGCCAGATAGTTATAGCAGTGATACGGCACGTGTTATTTTAGAGCTTGGCGGAAATGCTGTAGATGCAGCAATTGCAGCGCAGTTTGTGTTAGCCGTTACTTTACCTGAGGCTGGGAATATCGGCGGCGGTGGCTTTATGTTGATCCAAAAAGACGGCAAAGGAGACTTTATTGATTACCGCGAAACAGCACCCAGCGCAGCTCACCGAGATATGTACTTAGATAAGCAAGGTAACGTCATTACTAATAAGTCAGTATACGGGATCCATGCCAGCGGCGTTCCCGGAAGTGTTGCAGGCATGTGGTTAGCGCATCAAAAACACGGCACACTCAATTGGGACGTATTAGTTGAGCCAGCAGTTAAGCTAGCCGAACATGGATTTATAGTGCATCCAAAGCTTGCTAGTAGCATAGAGCGTTATATTGCACGGATGGCTAAAAAAGAGGTATCTATTAACTTTGCTGATTATTTCTCCAGTGCTAAGGCGAATAAAAACTTCAAACAACCTGAGCTAGCAGCCACATTAAAGCGTATTCGTGATAAAGGCCAAGCAGGGTTTTATGAAGGTGAAACAGCAAAAATTATTGCTGACTTTATGTCTGAGCACGGTGGCATTATTACACAAGCAGATTTAAAAGCGTATCAAGCTAAATCAAGAGTCCCTATGAAATCAGCGTGGAATGGTTATGAAGTACTTACTTCGCCACCACCCAGCTCTGGTGGCATCGCTATTTTACAATGGCTTAAAATGTATGAGTTAACAAAACCTGCGAAAGGGCTGGAGCATAATTCAGTAGGGTATATTCATTTATTAGCCGAAATAGGCAAACGCGTGTTTGCTGATAGGGCAGAGTATTTAGGCGATCCCGACTTTTTTGATGTACCAAAAGCGGCGTTAATTGCCAGTGATTACCTTAAAAAGCGTAGCAGTACGATAACGCTAGATAAAATATCAACGACTGAAAACATTCAACCCGGTTTATACGAAAGCGAACAAACCACACACTATTCAATTGTTGATAAGTGGGGCAATGCAGTATCGAATACCACCACGATTAATTTAGGATACGGCAGTGGCGTAGTGGTTGCAGGTGCAGGCTTTTTACTTAACGACGAAATGGACGACTTTAGTGCAAAACCAGGGGTAATGAATGTATTTGGCGCGCTCGGCGGCAAAGCCAATGAAATACAGCCCCATAAGCGTATGCTCAGCTCAATGACGCCAACCATCTTACTCAAAGACAATAAAGTAAAAATGGTCACTGGCTCACCGGGCGGCACCACGATTATTAGCTCAGTGTATGAATCTATTTTAAATGCGGTGGAATTCAATATGAGTGCGGAACAAGTGGTAAACAGCCCGCGTTTTCATCATCAACTTTGGCCTAAAAACGTGATCCGTCATCACCCAGGTTTAGATACAGAGGTTGTTAAAGCACTTGAAAAAATGGGCTATACACTCAATGAACGCCGTTTTGGAGATATGCACGTGATTATTGAACGCGATGGCAAACTTGACGCAGGCTCTGAAGCATCAGGGCGCGGAAAAGCGGTGGTGTTTTGAGGTAGCAGCGGTAAGCGGTAAGCGGTAAGCGGTAAGTTTTAAGGTTGCTCGGTTTCAGTATCTTCCATGGAGCTTGAATGTTGCATATTATTAAAACGGATATAGGCAGCTATCCAAAACAGATAAGCTTCAATAGTGCTCTTAGCATACCGCTTGCTATACATATGATCTTTAATCATGCTTAGAAAAAGAGATTTCATAAATAATATTCAACTTCCAAATTGCACTGTGTGTATAGGGCTGTGTTGTAGTTGAGTGTGGGTATTAAAAATTCATATCATAATGCCTCTTTTATCCATGTTTGATCTGAATACTCAGTGTTATCTTCCATAAACCTAAACCAGCTTAAATAATTCTCAATGTAGTCTGTACCAATGCCATTAAAACGTCTTAACCATGCCTTCCAGCGCATCATATAATTATTAAGTGTTTGGATATGGTAAATACCTTCTACCACTCTTTGGTTATCCAAGCCAATCAAGCGTTTATGGTCAATATCGAGTTCTTTAGCAATACCTTTATACGATAAGTTTCCATCAGTACAAAGCACTGAGCCTGATGATAATAAAGGCTTCAATTGTGCTTGAATATTTTCTTTTGTATTTCGCTCTAAAACCTTGTGAGATATAGCACCACTACGATCAAGAGCAATGAAAATAGGAACTTTTTCGATTTTTCCACCACCACGTTTACGGGACTTACGGTTAATAACCCTCTTACCTTTAAAAGATTCTGGTAAAGATGTTTCATCAGCTTCAATAACACCCGTTAGTACTGAAGGATTAAAGCTGGCAGGGGCTTTAATAAACATATGTCTCCAACGAAATGACGTTCTAAGTGTTATATTCAAAGCTTTAGCTGATTTTCTAAGGGATACGCCTTCCCACATCAATTTGGTATATTCGATCCACTTCTCAGCCTTTTTCATTCGGTAAAGTGGTGAGTCTGCAAGTGCATTAAATGTTTTGTTGCATGATTTACACTTAAAGCGCTGAATTCCTTGCTTTGTCATTCCCCAACGATTTAGATTATGTGAATCACAATGGGGGCAATGAGATATTGATTCTTCATGGTCGGCAATGGCTTGACCTACTTGGTTAGTGGCAATATTTGATTCAACTTCGTGGCGAAGCTTTTTAAGTTGAGCGTAATTTAAGTTGGTAATGTGATGTAGTATATTTTGAAACTGCTTGGAAGCCATGTTGCACCTACCGTTATTAGGTTTCAGTATATTAAATATAGTTCACCAACACTGAAATACAACATAGCCGTGTATAGACAGTTATTTGTATTTTGTCCAATAACATTATTAAAAGTCGTTTTGGTTTATTTTAGCAACGGCGATTTTATAACATACGTAGTTGTCTGTTTACATTGTAGTTATTTAGTGGAATTATGAGGCAATGTAATATACGCCGTTTTGGGGTGTCATAAACCCCCAAAGTGACGTTCTATAAGCTGTTAAATTTACTACTCGCACAGAGGAATTATGAACGATACTCGTTGGGATAAATCAAGAAGATACAGCCATATGGGCATGTCTTCAAACTGCAACTTTACATATGCATCTCAGTATCAGAATGCATATGAGATCCTTTATAATTCTAATACTCCAGTAGATACAATTGCATTACCAATGCTTTATTCTATGAGACACTATCTTGAACTAGTTATGAAATTTAATGTGGAATATTTTCATGAATTTTCAGGTTCTAGAGCTATGGTTGGTAAAACTGTTCATACCCTTACAAAATTGAGTGTTGCTTTTAAAGAACATTGGAAGTTGGTAAAGGGGAGGTTCAACATAACTGTTGATGATAAATCACTGATTGACGATTTTACTAAATTAATACAAGAATTAGATAAAATCGACAATTTTGCTATCAGCTTTCGTTATTCACACGATCGTGAAAAAAATAAGAATTTTGAGTGGTCAGATACAATTGATATTCATGCATTGAACAAACTTTTTGAAAGCTCTAAAATTTTACTTAACCACTCCATGGATGTGTTTGAAGACACAACGGGATTAATGCACGGCACTGTTACTAAAGAGCAACTATTAAGTCGTATCTCTGATCAAGTTGAATGAAATTTAACAAGGCATTTAAACGGAACTAAAACAGTTAGTTAGGTTTCGCTTCGCTACACATTATAACCAACAATTTTAGTCCGCTTAATGCGGCGTTGTGGCTGTAGAATTACTCTTTTTAGGAACTGGTTCTGCACATTTGACTTGATTGCTTTTTAACCTTGAATCCACTGGGTTACTGTGATCTAATAGATATTATTCACCCACGGTAAACTGTTATGGCCAACTACAAGCCTGACTTATCCTGCCAAAATAAATTCATTCCTATCAATTTTTCTGAGCAAATTTTGCCGGGTACATTTGAATATGCGCTTTGTTATATTGTCGAAAATAAACTCGACTTGTCGGGCTTTGACGCGTGGTATAACAACGACAAAACAGGCGCGGCAGCGTATCCGCCCACGGTGATGTTAAAGATTATTTTACTCGGTTATGCGCATGGATTAATTAGTAGCCGCCGTATTGCCAAAGCCTGCGAGAACAATATTTTGTTCATGAGTGTGTCGGGTGATATCCAACCGCATTACACATCGATAGCGGGATTCGTGGCGAAAATGCATGAACAGATTGAGCCATTATTTACGCAAGTACTGATGATATGCGATGAAGAAGGGTTGATAGGCCGCAACATGTTTGCGATTGATGGCTGTAAATTAAAATCAAATGCGAGCAAGGAATGGAGCGGCACATTCGATGAGCTAGGGCGTAAAAAAGCAAAATTAGAACGTGCAAGCAAACGTATTATTGAGCGTCACCAATCGCAAGATGGACTGGGCGATGAGTTCATTGAACAAGACTTAAAGCAAAAAGAAAAATTGGATAAAAGCGCAGAGAAAATCACAGACTTTCTCGCCACACACAAAGAAAAAACAGGCAGTAAAGGCAAGCCGATTAAAAGCAATATTACCGACCCTGATAGCGCGAAAATGACCACCTCGAAAGGCACAATTCAAGGCTACAACGGGATAGCAATAAATGACGACAAGCACCAAGTTATACTGCAAGCACAGGCATGGGGCTCAGTGGGTGAGCAACAAACCTTAC
>NZ_JABCJL010000035.1:0-38078 GCF_012952265.1 Pseudoalteromonas sp. NEC-BIFX-2020_015 | reverse complement strand
CATCCATCGCGATTGGCGAGATTAGAGTTACAGTCATCTTGATGTTATCACCAGGCATTACCATTTCTACGCCATCTGGTAACTGTACGTCACCAGTTACGTCAGTTGTACGGAAGTAGAACTGTGGGCGGTAACCTTTGAAGAATGGAGTATGACGACCACCTTCGTCTTTCGAAAGTACGTATACTTCTGAAGTGAATGTTGTATGTGGGTTGATTGAACCAGGCTTAGCTAGTACTTGACCACGTTCAACGTCTTCACGCTTAGTACCACGTAGAAGTGCGCCGATGTTTTCGCCAGCACGACCTTCGTCAAGAAGCTTACGGAACATTTCAACACCAGTACAAGTAGAACGTGTTGTATCATTGATACCAACAATTTCTACTTCGTCATTGATGCGGATGATACCAGCTTCAACACGACCAGTTACAACAGTACCACGACCTTGGATTGAGAAAACGTCTTCGATAGGCATGATGAATGGCTTATCGATGTCACGCTCTGGCTCTGGGATGTAAGTATCAAGTGCTTCTGCAAGCTCAACGATCTTGTCTTCCCACTCTTTCTCGCCTTCTAACGCTTTAAGCGCAGAACCCGCGATTAGTGGTAAGTCATCACCAGGGAAATCGTATTCAGAAAGAAGTTCACGAACTTCCATTTCTACTAGCTCAAGTAGCTCTTCATCATCAACCATGTCACATTTGTTCATGAACACGATGATGTAAGGAACACCAACTTGGCGAGAAAGAAGGATGTGCTCACGCGTTTGTGGCATAGGACCGTCAGTAGCCGCAACTACTAAGATAGCGCCGTCCATTTGAGCAGCACCTGTGATCATGTTTTTAACATAATCGGCGTGACCAGGACAATCTACGTGTGCGTAGTGACGTGAAGGAGTATCGTATTCAACATGAGACGTTGAAATTGTGATACCGCGCTCACGCTCTTCTGGAGCGTTATCGATTGATGCGAAGTCTTTAGCTACACCACCGTATACTTTTGCAAGTACGTTAGTGATTGCTGCAGTTAGGGTAGTTTTACCGTGGTCAACGTGGCCGATTGTACCAACGTTTACGTGCGGTTTTACGCGTTCAAACTTTTCTTTTGCCATGACGGAACCTATCAGTTTTGTGTATCTAGATTACATATGAAAATAATCCACCAGTAGGTAGATTAAGTTAAATTTTTCAAATTTCAAATAGTTTTTTCTGACAGATAAAGGAAGTATTCAAGAAGATTCTTAGACTGGTGCTGATAGGCAGAGTCGAACTGCCGACCTCACCCTTACCAAGGGTGCGCTCTACCAACTGAGCTATATCAGCAACACCAGAAACTGGAGCGGGCAGCGGGAATCGAACCCGCATCATCAGCTTGGAAGGCTGAGGTAATAGCCATTATACGATGCCCGCGTTAGGAACCTGTTCTTAAACTACCTCTAACCGTCAAGAATAAAGTGGTGGAGGGAGCTGGATTCGAACCAGCGAAGGCTGAGCCGTCAGATTTACAGTCTGATCCCTTTGGCCGCTCGGGAACCCCTCCACGATAATTCTTGACTAAACACGACTCATAAGAGAAGTGGTGCCGACTAACCGAGTCGAACGGTTGACCTACTGATTACAAGTCAGTTGCTCTACCAGCTGAGCTAAGTCGGCACTGCTTTAGTACGGGGCGAGATATTAGAGTAAGGTGCGAGTTGATGCAACAGTAAAATTAAAAAAAATATGAATTTATGTGTTAAATGCTCACAAATCAGGCAAAAACCATGTTTTCTCTATTTATTATTCAATAAATACCACTGGTTCAGGCCTTTCATGACTAATTGCGAGTCAAAAACAGCGCCCGAAAACTGCGCTTGTAATAACTTGGCATAACCACCAGCAAAAATTAATTGTGGTTTTTTACCACTTAAGTGCAATTTAGCTTGTTCAACTGCGCCAATAGTGGCCACTAATGCGCCATTTTTTAAACCGTTTGGTGTATTTACGCCTAATTGATTACTAAATTCGGTATGTTGATCATCGAATACCCGCTGAGTGTTTTGTGTTAATGAGTGAGTCATTAAATCAAGGCCAGGTAAAATCCAGCCACCCAGATGCTGCCCTTGTGCTGTAAGTACGTCAATTGTTGTGGCTGTGCCGGTGTCTACCACTATGCAATTTTGCTGTGGCCATAATGCAAATACGGCAATAAGTGCAAGCCAGCGGTCGATCCCTAAATTATCATAGTGTTGATACGCGCATTGCAAACCGCCGAGCTCTTTACTTACTTTAGCCTCAAAACATGGCACGTTATGCAAATTAGCTTGCGCAAGTAAGGCGTGCAGCTGGTCACTTTTCCCAACACAGGCATAAATAAGCTCGTTAATTTGCGGCCAAGGCAGCGCATTTACATCACACGGTTTAATTTCGCCTTGCTGGTATAACGTCGCTTTAAGTGCTGTATTACCTACATCAATCAGTAATCTCATAGCTGCGCCTTGCGTAACGAAATTTCACCACCGTAATAACTTTTAACCTCGCCATCTTGGCGAATACGAATACCACCGTTAGCATCAATGCCTTCACAAATACCACGCCAGCTACGATGCCCGGTATTTAGTTCCACACACTGCCCAGCAAAGGCGTTGAGTAAATTCCATTGTTGGTACATGTCATGCAGGCCCGTTTGGCTGTACTGTGCTAAACGCAGCTCAAGGTGATAGGTTAAATGCGCCACCAGCTGATTTTTATCTATTTGCTCACAGTGTTGATTCAAATCTGTCCACGCTTGGTCGATTTGCTGACTAAAACTCTCAGGCATTTGCAAGTTAATACCAATGCCGATTACTAGCTGACACGGCCCTTGTGGTTGCCCATCGAGCTCAACTAAAACACCTGCTAGCTTTTCTTTATTAAGGTAAATATCATTGGGCCACTTGAGCTCAATATCTAACTGGTACAATGCTTTTAATGTATCGTAAACAGCCAAACCAACAGCGATAGACATGCCCATTGCGGCTTGTAGGCCGTCATCTAACCGCCAGAAATAACTGTAATACAGGTTTGCACCAAATGGTGACTGCCATACTCGCCCACGACGCCCGCGCCCTGCCTGCTGCATTTCAGCCACAATTACAGTGCCGGAGTCTAGTGTTTGTTTTGCTGCAATACGACGCATCAGTTCACTGTTGGTTGAATCGATAATAGGGTGTACTTCAACTTGCGCGCCACGAGATCCAAGTGTTTGGTAACACTGCGCTATTTTATTTTGATCAAGTAAGCCAACCGTATTATTCAAACTGTAGCCCTTACCGCTGACTTTAAAAATATCTAACCCCATCTCTTGCAGGCTTTGAATGTGCTTACTGACTGCAGCCCGGCTAATACCCAGTTGTTCACCTAATAATTGCCCCGAAATAAAGCCTCCTTGGTTGAGGGCATTCAAAATTGCGAGCTTATTACCATCTGGCGCCTTCATGCTGGCTCCTCTAAATTTATAAGGTACTCAGCATCGCCATTTATCAACCGTACTTCGTGTTGTAATTTTATTTGATAACGCTGCCAAACTTGCTGTTGGATGTATTTAACCATAGCCACAAGGTCGCTCCCTCGACTATTACCATGATTAACAAGTACCAGTGCTTGTTGTTGATGTACCTCAATACCCGCTATGCGGTGACCTTTTAAGCCAGCCTGCTCTATTAACCAACCAGCGGCCACTTTATGATGTTCGCCATCATAATAATAATGGGGCAACTGCGGGTACACTAGGAGCAACTCATTGAGTAGCGCGTTTGCTATAATTGGGTTTTTAAAGAAGCTCCCTGCATTAGCAAGCACGTAAGGATCGGGTAATTTGCTGTTGCGTGTTTTAATAACTTGTTCAAAAACCGCTTGCGGTGTGACTTGTTCAAGCTGCTGCAAAGGACCATAGCTTAACTCTGGTTGCCACAACTGAGGCAAAGCGAATGCCACTTTAGTAATTACCGCTTTATTTTTTAATCCGTGCTTAAAAATAGAGTCACGGTAACCAAACTCACACTGCTCGGCAGATAAGCGAATAAACTGCTTACTGGCAATATCAAAATACTCAACATATTCAACAAACTTTGCCAGCTCAACACCATACGCACCAATGTTTTGCACGGGAGCAGCCCCGACAGTACCGGGGATCAGCGCGAGATTTTCAAGCCCAGGCATACCTTGCTTGAGTGTATAAGCAACCAATTGATGCCAGTTTTCACCTGCAGCAATCTCAAGCAAGTAATCATGCACACGCTGCGTTACTGTGATACCTGTGGTAGCCATTTTAATAACCACACCTTGGTAGTCATTTAAAAAAACCGTATTACTGCCCTCTCCCAATATACAAAAAGGCAGGCTAAACGATTGCTGCTGCAATTGTCTGTTGTCGGTGATTACACTTATTTGTGGGCACTGACTCGGTAAAGAAAACGTATGAAAAGGTTGCAGGGACTGAGCCACAAAAGCCTCAAAGGTTACCAATAACTAATCATACTAGTGTAACTCATCATCGTTTATGCAAGCCACCTGATTGTAAAAATTGTTCAACCCTGATGGTCAATCATGATATAAAACCTGCACTTATTATTTCCGTTCAAGGCCAATATGAAACTCACACCTATTTTTTTAAGCCTTGCCATGGCGGGCGCTTGCTCACACGCCACGGCGAATGCTGTTGACGAACACACTTACGCAAACCTTAATGATGTTATTACCACTCACCTACACCTCGACTTAGATGTCGACTTTGCTGATAAGCAATTAGAAGGGTTTGTTGAGCACACATTACAATGGCAAGATAACAGCAGCAAAACGCTCGTACTTGATACGCGCGACTTAGATATTGATAAAATAATGTATCAAGATCAAAACGGCGGCTGGCATAAAGCCTCTTACACGCTCGCTAAGCGCGATGATGTTAAGGGCTCAAAACTGACCATTACATTTAAAAGCCAAGCGCAAAAAGCTCGTATTTATTACAATAGTCGCCCTGAGGCATCTGGTTTACAATGGTTAACACCTGAGCAAACGGCCAGCAAAACGCATCCATTTATGTACAGCCAATCACAGGCAATTCATGCCCGCAGCTGGATCCCAGTACAAGATACACCAGCAATGCGTGTTACTTACTCTGCGCGTATTCATACGCCAAAAGATGTGCGTGCAGTAATGAGTGCCGACAATAAAGATGCGCTTTATAAAGACGGTGACTACATTTTTGATATGCCTCAAGCAATCTCACCTTACTTAATTGCAATTGGTGCTGGTAATTTAGAATTTAAAGCTATGTCTAAGCAAACCGGTATTTTTGCTGAGCCAACTATTTTGGATGCATCGGTTGCTGAGTTTAACGATACCCAAGCAATGATCGACAAAACCAATGCAATGTACGGTGAATATGCATGGGGTCGTTATGACTTATTAATGCTACCGCCAAGTTTTCCATTCGGTGGCATGGAAAATCCACGTCTATCATTCATCACGCCAACGGTTGTTGCTGGTGATAAAAGCTTAGTTAACCTGATAGCACATGAACTCGCTCATTCTTGGTCTGGTAACTTAGTGACGAATGCCACGTGGGAAGATTTATGGTTAAACGAAGGCTTTACCTCATACGTTGAAAATCGCATTATGGAAGAAGTTTTTGGTCGCGACCGCGCCGTAATGGAACAAGCACTCGACGCAGCAGGCCTTCGCGCGCAACTTAAAACGATTGATGCACCAGATACCCGTCTTAACTTAAAACTTAATGGCCGTGATCCAGATGATGCATTTAGCTCAGTACCATACACTAAAGGCCAGCTGTTCTTAATTTACCTTGAAAATAAATATGGTCGCGATAAGTTTGACCCATTCGTTAAGACCTACTTTAACGAATTCTCATTTAAGTCACTCACAACAGCTGAGTTTGTAACTTATATCAAAGCAAACTTAATTGAAAAGTATCCTGGTGTTGTCAGCATGGATAAAGTAAACGAATGGATTTTTGAGCCAGGTTTACCCGCAGACGCGCCAAACCCAACATCAGATGCCTTTGATAAAGTAGATAACGCAACACAAACGTGGTTAACAGGCAGCACAACCGCAGCGCAACTACCGACAAACAATTGGACTGTGCATGAGTGGTTACACTTTTTAAATAATCTACCACGCGATTTAAGCATTGAAAAAATGACCGAGTTAGATGCAGAATTTAATCTTACGCAGTCAACCAACGCAGAGCGTGCTTTTGCATGGTATATGCTTGCAGTAGGAAATGGTTATCAAGCAATCTATCCGGCGCTTGATAATCATTTATCAGGCATTGGTCGTCGTAAACTAATTGTACCCCTGTACAAAGCACTTGTTACACATGGTAAACGTGAGTGGGCAAACAAGGTGTACTTAAATGCACGCCCAGGTTACCACCCTCTTGCACAAGGTACTATTGACGCATTATTTGTTAAGTAAGCATCAAAAGAAAGGGCGATAAATCGCCCTTTCTTTGTTTTTAAATAGGCTTTTTGGTTCTTACTTTGTGATTTTTTTGATGAATGCTTGTCGTTCTTGCTCACTGGCTTGCTGCCACCAAAAATCAAGCATCGCTGCTGCATTGGGTACGCCCTCATTTATTGGCGCAGTACGAGAGGCTGGTGCATTATTTGTGGTAGTAACAGTTCTATGGCCCGTTGGTGGCGCCTTTTTCTGACCCTTAGTACCAGTAATATCCTCAGCGGCAATGAGATCCAATGGGATCCCCAGTGATGCCCCCTTAGCTTGCAAACTAACTTGTGGAGCCTCGGCGAATACTTTGGCTGCAACTGCATTTTCAGCACGATTAAATACGACATCATAATCAGTGCCTGATGCGATGGTCACGTTTACCCAAAATGGTTCAGAGTCAATCACTTCATGCTCATCGTAACTTAACTCATAAAGATCTGAATATTTAAGCTTGAATTGATACTGTCCTGGGGCTAAATCTAATTCATCTATACGATGAAAAAATGACTGTTCAATTTTTTTATCCCCGACCTGCAAAGGAATAATTTCCTCCGGAAAATAAACTGT
Source organism: Pseudoalteromonas sp. NEC-BIFX-2020_015 (assembly GCF_012952265.1). Lineage (NCBI taxonomy): Bacteria > Pseudomonadati > Pseudomonadota > Gammaproteobacteria > Alteromonadales > Pseudoalteromonadaceae > Pseudoalteromonas > Pseudoalteromonas sp. NEC-BIFX-2020_015. The sequence goes on along the minus strand of NZ_JABCJL010000035.1, from coordinate 31,026 downwards.
CTCAGCAAAACTAGCTGCACTGAGTAATAACGATACGACACCACCTAATACTATTAATTTACGCATATGAACTCCTTGTTGTTTGATTTGAGTTTGACACTGCAAACAAAGTTTGTCATTAGTGCACTTTACTCCACGTTAATAAAGGATCTCAACCGTGAGCCAAGAAACTATATTTACAAAAATTATTAATCGCGAAATTCCCGCAGACATTGTTTACGAAGACGATCTCGCTCTAGCATTTAAAGACATTAATCCTCAAGCGCCTTTTCATGTACTAATTATCCCAAAAAAAGCGATTGCAACAATTAATGACATTACTGAGCAAGATGCTCCTTTAGTCGGCCATCTATACGTAGTTGCAGCAAAACTAGCTAAACAACAAGGTTTTAGCGAAGATGGGTTCAGGGTAGTAATGAACTGTAATCAACATGGTGGGCAAACTGTTTATCATATTCATTTACATATGCTCGCCGGAAAAAGTATGGGATGGCCACCATACCAAGATAAGAAGAAAGAATTGGTATAGTAATTTTTACTCTAAACTTTTATAAACACGCACAACTTTAATTAAATGTTATAAATGTGTTTATATTCAAATAGATAATCGAAAAAATTATGGCTAATTTTTAACAACTAATACCTTGAAGCTAGTAAAATTGTATTTTTCCTGCCTATTAATAGGAAATTTCTAATACGAAAGGCGCGGATTGCGTGTTAGGATTAATTAGTCAACTTTATTCAAGAGTAAGTAAGTATGAGTAGTTCAGCCTTTTTGTTACTAGATCTAGAGCCAATCAATACAATTGGTATTAATGTATTAGAGCCTTTATTAAAAACCCAAGGGCTCAATGTTACTACAGGAACTAATATTTTAGACATTCCTGAGGGTACCCGCTTATTATTTATTGAAACATCAAGCCAAGATGCGTGGGGGAAATTAAAAGAACAATTAGTAAACCTACGTATAAAATGCGATATCGTGTTATTCAATTTAGATGAGAACCCTGAGTTAGCTAACCGCGCGCTATTGAGCGGCATCCGTGGCGTGTTTTACACCACGGATAATGCAGATGTATTAATGAAGGGAATTCGTTTACTACTTGAAGACCAGCTTTGGTATCGCCGCGATATAATGTGTAACGCCTTAAACCGCATGCTGCAGTTCAATAAAGACGCTTTACATAAACTAACAGACGGTGATATTGAGCCTGTAAAATTAACCAAGCGTGAAAAAGCCATCATCTCATTAATGAGCAATGGCTCTAAAAATAAAGAAATTGCTGAGTCACTCAGTATCAGCCCACATACGGTAAAAACGCATTTATACAGTGCATTTAGAAAAACCAAATGCCGTAACCGTATAGAGCTTCTTTCATGGGCTCAACAAAATATTCCTGACGAAATTCGCTAATACAGCAATATCATACTCGAATTAAAAACAGGTGCTGCGGCACCTGTTTTTGTGTTTATTAAACAACGTGCTATTTGCTAACATCGGCAATTGCCATTATTCTGAAGCCGTCTCTGTGATTTGCTTGGAATAGCCATGCTCGATTCCCTAACACTCTATTTTGCCAGCGCTGCCATGATGGCAGTTATGACACTGCTTAATTTTTTAACGTGGCGTGCTAATAAGCACACTCCTGGCACCGTACTTTATATATTTTACCCATTGGTATTATTTACCGCACTAATGAGTTTTGCACTACATGGCAATATCGACAGTGTCCTTACCGCGACTTTGGCTAATAGTTTATTATTTAGTGCGTCAATTATACATGGTTTAGCCATTAGCCAATTTTTAGGTTATAAGGGCAAAATCTTCCGTTTATTTGTTGCTGCAACGATTGTGTGCAGCGCAATATTGGTCTACTCAAGTGTTGTTGATCCCAGTTTGCGTATTCGTATTTTAGCCTCCGACTTACAACACATCAGCGAAGCCATTTTTTTACTTTATCTATTTTTTCGTTTTGCCCGCAAACCATACCCAAATGGCAGCATTGTCTATATTTTAATTCTCACCATTGTTTGCTGTATTTTCGCAGGCCGTGCCTTTTTAATGGAAGATATGAATAGCTTTAACCCATTAAAAGAGAACTGGTTTAGTATTACGCTACTTGTAAATGGCGTTATTGCACCGATGTTTTATGCCACTGGCATGGCATTACTTTGTAATGAACGCCGCGAGCAAAACCTGAATCAACTAACTTTAAAAGCACAAAAAGATTTAGAAATTCGCGGGCTATTTTTATCCACTATTAGTCATGAAATTCGTACCCCACTCAATGGTATTTTAGGCAGTGCGCAGTTGATCATGAACCAATCCAGCGACCCTCGAGATAAGCCCTACTGCGAAGCTATTATTAACTCGGCCGAATCGCTCAATTTACTGGTTGATAAAGTGCTCGACTACGCCAGCCTAGATCAACACGATGAAGCCCTGTATGAAGAAGATGTAGAGTTTAAAACGTGGTTACATAATTTATGTTTGCTGTTAAGTCCTCTAGCAGAACAAAAGCGCTTACACTTTGAGTTGATTTATGACCTTCCCGAACAAGCGTGCTATTACTGCGATCAGCAAAAACTGCGACAAATCATCATAAATTTAGTCGGTAATGCCATTAAATTTACTGATCATGGTACCGTTAAAATTCGCGCAGAATTGCTCGAAGAACGTCAGCTTGAACATCACATTCGCATTAGCGTCATTGACTCTGGACCGGGTATCGAAGATGACGAAATTGAATATCTAACAGAGCCCTATGTGCAAAGCAGTGCCGGCAAGGAAAAGGGCGGAACAGGCCTTGGTCTTGCAATAACCAGTCGCTTACTCGATAAGTTAAGCTCCCAGTTAGATATTATCAGTGAGCTTGAAAAAGGCAGTTCATTTAGCTTTGATATTAACTTAGCGCTAGGGGAGCTCAGTTTAGTGGAACAGCGTCACCAATGTAAAGACTACCTCACAGGCCTAGACGTGCTATTAGTTGAAGACTTAGATCTCAACCAAAAAATAGCCATTGAGTTTATGGCTGACGATGAGCATAAAATAAAACTCGCGCGTGATGGTAAAAGTGCCATTGATTTAATGCAAAAGCATCATTTTGATGTTGTATTGCTCGATATGAACTTGCCAGATCTAACAGGACAAGAAGTACTAAAAACACTCAAAAGAATTGAGCATAAAAACCAACGAACCCCCGTACTCGCATTTACTGCAAGCTTAAGCCCTGACGAAATAAAAGAATACTTTTCTTTAGGTATAAAAGATATTGTCGGCAAGCCAATAAAACAACAAAAATTACGCCAAGCGCTGAGTGATTCGCAAACTAGCCAAGCCCCCAGCATTGCCGTAGAACTCAGTGATGTTCTGTATGACGAAACGGCCGCAAAAACACTCCAAGGTTCATTCACCGACGATGAAGTATCATCTATCTATAATGAGTTTGTTTTATCCGCACGCAACAAGTTAATCCGCGCCCAGCAATTGCTCGATGAAGATAAAGAACAATGCATCAAAGTATTGCATCGCCAAGCCAGCACCGCATTGCAATTGGGTTTTAACCGCTATGGTATGGAGCTGAAAAAAATAGAACGGCGACTACTCGATAGTAAACCTCTAAAAGAATCCCTCACCGAAGCATTGGTGCTATGGCAAAACAGCTTAGAGCAGTATTTAAAGTATGTTCGAAGTCAGTTGGATTAGAGTGGTTAGCAGTATAACGTGTTGTAGTACGCCAATGACAAATTGATTGCTCAATTTATATTAACTTGATGTAATAGGTACTACATTGGATAATTAAAGAGTAGAACTCATGCTAATTTTTAAAGTTTTGATTTTAGTTGCTTTATTAAGGTTACTAATCACCACTGAACGACCTAATTTGTGTGCAGGAATTTACACTGGCCTCGTATTGTTAGTTAATCTTATGTCTGGCTTAGGGTTCATTACAGCTATTGTTGCAACAGCTATCTCTGGTGCATTAGCATTACTTTATTTTTGGCTGCTCAACCATTTCAGAGATACCGCAATTTTCTGGGTAATACTTGTTGTTGGCCTTGTTATCGGTTTAATTTAGTAAAATCATCTCTGTTAATATCGACCGTATACATCTTCGAACCGTTCGATGTCATTCTCATCAAGTATCGCACCAGTTTGAACTTCTATCAGTGTTAGCGGTTCACTTTGAGTATTCGCTAAGCTATGGATTTGACCGGCTGCTATATAACAGGATTGATCGGCTGTTAAAACACACGATTTGCCATCAATGCCTACATCAGCAATGCCAGATACCACCACCCAATGTTCAGCGCGGTGCTGATGGCGTTGGGTTGAAAGCTTGGCGCCAGGGGTTACGATGATTTTTTTTACTTTAAATCCAGTTCCTGCTACCAATACCTGATAACTGCCCCACGGTCGATATACTGCCTGATGGTGAATCAGTTTATCACCATGCTTAACCGCTAGTAGCTTTAATAATTCAGGCAACAGCCCTAACTGATTTCTATCGGCAACTAATGTGGCATCGTGCGTATGAATAATCGCAAGATCACTCACTCCCAGCGCAGCAATAGTATGACCATCTTCACTACTAAGTAAGTTGTTACTGCTATTTGAAACTACATCATCTGTACTTGTATTATTACCTTGCTCATCTTTATCAGCACTTTGCCACAACGCATTAAAGCCACCAACATCATTCCAATCAAGAGCTAACGGCAGCACCGCCACATTAGCACTGCGCTCTAAAATGGCATAATCGATAGAATCACTTGGGCAGTTTTTTAAAGCATCGCTATCTGCGCGGGTAAAACCTAAATCACCTGTAAAGTTAGCGGCTTGCACAACACAGCTCGCTATTTTTGGCGCAAAGCGCTCTAGCTCAGCAAGATATGCACTTGGCGTAAACAGAAACATCCCACTGTTCCAACTGTACTGCGCGCAAGCAAGGTATTGCTGCGCTAATAAAGAGCTGGGTTTTTCTTTAAATTCATCAACCTCATAGCAATTTGTACCCGCTATTTTTACGCCTTGTTTGATATAACCATAGCCACAATGTGCTGAATCTGGTTTTATTGAAAAGGTAATTAATTTACCTTGTTCGGCAAGTTTCAGTGCATCAGGTAACTGCTCAACGAGTAATTCAAAGTTACTAATATGATGATCGGCCGGCATCACCAATAATGGTGTATTGATCCCATGCTGTAAGGCAAATTGTGCGGCAAGTGCAATAGCTGGAGCTGTATTTCTCCCCTCAGGCTCGAGCAAGATAGCCTTAGGTTGCACCTGTAACTGTTCGCACTGGCTGCTTGCAATAAAGCGGTGCTGTTCATTACACACTAATATTGGAGGATTAAAACCGTTGTTTGCTACGCGTATTAATGTGCTTTGTAAGAGTGATTCATCGCCCAATAAAGGTAAAAACTGTTTCGGCATCGCGCTACGTGATAATGGCCACAATCGTGATCCAATTCCACCAGCCAATACAACGGGGGTGATTGAGTATGTCATAGCAAACTAACTATTTTGATAATAAAAAACCGAGTTTAACAGACAATCCAGTTTTGAATCATCGAATACCCTGTCGCGTTTTAATAAATGATCCTATAAGTCTGTAAATAAGCTTATTTTCGTTGCCTAATTCGCTTTTCAAATATGCTGTTCTACACTCTATACTATTATTTTATCAAGTGTATTTATTGCTTATATAAGGATGTTTATATGACGAATGCGATTGAGTTAGTAAGCGGTTTCATCCATCGGCTTGGGTTAACTAAAAAACTTATTGCCGGCTTTTTATTGGTTGCCTTAATTCCATTGGCGGTGGTAATAAGTATCGCTCTGTATAGTTCTTCTAACGCATTAAATAAACAAACCTACGCACAACTTGAAGCCGTTAGTGAAATAAAAAAAAGCGCTATTGAACGCCACTTTAAAGACATAAAAGCACAGCTCTTATTTTTATCACAAAGCCCATTGCTTCATAGCGCCGCACATGAATTTAGTGAAGCATTTAAACATCCTCTTCAGGCAAATAATCTTAATAAAATTGAAGAAAAAAAGCTTGTTAACTATTACCAAAATCAATTTTCAACTAAGTACAGCGCTGAAAACGAAGGGATGGCAGCGCCAGCACAACTTTTTACTCAACTCTCTCCTGCTGCACGATTTTGGCAATATCAGTACTTAGCTGACAACCCTCACCCCCTTGGAGAGAAAGCAAAGCTGCAACACGCTACAACCCCAAATAAATACAGCCTTACGCATGCTAAATACCATGGTTTTTTATATAATTTTGCTCAAAAATTTGATTTTTATGATGTATTTATCGTTGATAATAGTTCTGCAGAAGTCATTTACTCGGTATACAAGGAAGTCGATTTTGCCACATCCTTACAAAATGGGCCTTTTGCTAATAGCAACCTTGCCTTGGTCTTTAAAAAAGCGAAAACAATTGCGCAAGATGAAATAGCCTTTGTTGATTACCAGCAGTACTCCCCGTCTTATGATGCACCAGCAAGTTTTATAGCAACCCCAATTTATGAGCAAGGCGTACATACTAGTACATTAATTTTCCAGCTATCTATTGATGCTTTAAATACCATAATGACGGAACGCGCGGGCTTAGGCGAAAGCGGTGAAACTTACTTAGTCGGGCCTGATTTTTTAATGCGATCAGATTCTTATCTCGATGCAGCTAAGCACTCTGTCGTTAACTCATTTCGCCGCCCCGTTCAGGGGGCAGTCAAAACAGAGGCTACAAAACTTGCTTTAGCTGGAGCAAGTGGCCAACAAGTCATAACTGATTATAATGGCTCCTTAGTGCTGTCATCTTATCAGCCTATTAATGTTCTAGGTGTCCAATGGGCATTGCTTGCTGAAATGGATAAGCAAGAAGCATTTGCTGCTGTAGCCCAATTAACAATTTTACTCCTCAGTATTTTGGTACTGTCAGTAATTGCGATTACCGTGGTTGCAGTTTTATTTTCTCGCTCCCTGACACGACCCGTACAGCTATTGGTCGATACAATGCACCACGTTGAGCGCCAAGGTGACTTTTCTGTTCGCGCGCCTGTACTCTCCCAAGATGAAATAGGTATCTCAGCTCAAGCTTTTAATTCTCTTTTAGATGCCTTGCAAGGCGCAATTTCACAGACCAACTCAGTAATGAACAAGATGGCGGTCGGTGAATTCCAACACCGTATAGATGCTCCTTGTAAAGGTGAACTTAACTCTTTAAAGCAAGCGACTAATGAATGTGCTGATTCTTTAGAAAGTGCAATGACTGAGCTAAATCAGGTTATTGATGAAATGAGCAAAGGTAATTTTAATACCGTAATTAGCACACCTATGCAGGGAGAGCTGGCCACGTTAAAACACAATATAAATGGCTCTATGCAATCTATAAATGGAACTATAAATGAAATAGTCGATGTAATGAGTCATATAGAGCAAGGTAACTTTAAACAACAAGTCACTGTAATGGCAAAAGGCTCATTGGCGCAACTAAAAGACAGCGTAAATAATTCAGTACATAGCTTATTTGGTGCTGTTACAAGTATCAGCAAAGTAATGAGCGCATTACATGAAGGGGATTTCTCTCAGCGTATTGAGCAACCTTTGCAGGGGCAGCTTGCGCTGCTTAAAGATGATATTAATGCAAGCGTAGATAATCTCGCTCTAATCATTAAAGATATTAGTGATGTGATGGCCGCCGTTAATCAAGGTAACTTTAAGCTACACGTGAATTGTAATGCTAATGGCCAATTATCATCGTTAAAGCAACATATAAATAATTCGATTCTAAATTTAGACGAAGCAGTTAGCGATATTTCTAACGTAATGACTGCCATTAGCCAAGGTTGTTTTGATAAAATAATTGACTCTCAAATGAATGGTCAACTTGATTCCCTCAAGCATGACGTGAACAATTCAGTAAGTAATCTAAGCACTGTAATAGCTGAGCTTGCAAAAGTAATGGCAGCAATGCGACGTGGTGACTTTAGTCAACAACTAACAAGCCAAATGCAAGGACAGTTAGCGCATTTACAAAAAGATGTTAATAGCTCATTAGCGATCACCGCACAAGCAATCGGCGAGGTCACTCATGTTCTAAGCGCCATTTCACAGGGGAATTTAGCTCAACCAGTACAGGGCGACTATCAAGGTGTATTTGCAACACTCAAAGAAGATGTAAACCATACTATAGGTAAGTTAACGAGCGTTATTACCGGTATTCAAAGCTGTGCAAACCAAGTATCACAAAGCGCCTCTGAAATAGCCGCTAGTAATATTGAAATAAGCCAACGCACCGAGGAGCAAGCATCCAACCTTGAAGAAGCCAGTGCAAGTAGCAGCAATATGCTCGATGAAATCGCTCACGTTGCAAAGCAATCTAGTGAAGCGGTAAGCTTAGCTGATAATGCTCACACAATAGCCACTGAAGGTGGTGAGCTCTCGAAACAAACAGTAAATGCTATTGTAGAAGTAAACAACTCGAGTAAAGATATTAATGAAATTGTCTCGGTAATCGATGAAATTGCTTTTCAAACCAATTTGCTTGCACTAAATGCAGCCGTTGAAGCAGCACGTGCTGGTGAGCATGGCCGAGGATTTGCCGTGGTCGCAAACGAAGTGAGAAACCTAGCAGGTCGAAGTGCATCCTCAGCCAAGCAAATTAAAAGTATTATTAGCAATAGCAACCAAAAAATTAGCCAAGGCACCATGCTAGCTAACTCATCCGGCGACAAATTAGGGCAGATAGTAAGCGCAGTTGCAGCGGTAAATCATATGATTACATGTATTAATAATTCATCAATTACTCAGCAGCAAGCAATTAAAGAGGTTGACATTGTTGTTCAACGCCTCACCGTTTTAATTCAAGAAAGCTCAGCAATTACTGAAGAAACCATGGCCGCAGCAAAACAAATGGCGGAACAAGCTAATACCATGCGTGATCTTCTACTTTATTTCTCATTAAAGAAAATCCCTTTGTAATAAGCGAGTTAAAGTAAACATGAGCTTTTTATACAATAGCCTAATTAACTAGCAGAGCGGTTAAAGTACTTGCTACACTGACACTTGATCGGCACTATATACTCAAACCACCTCTAGATGCAGACTTCAGCGTTTCACAGGTGTTTAATATTAAGACGTTACTTTGCAACAATGGCAATCCATTTTAAGAAGTAACAACGATGAGAGTAAGTACCTATGAAGCAAACGCGTGAGGGATAGATCGTGAAAGTATATTTAAAATGTTTAATGGGGTTACTAAGCTTACTGATTTTGCCTGCGCACGCAGCAGTTTATCAATGCACAATAAAGGGGGTTGCTACATTTAGTCAACAACCTTGCGGCGAAGATGCTGAAATCATCATTATCCCAGAAACCAATAGAACACAAATCGCTAAAAAGGATTCTGACAAAAAAAGTGATGATTCTGTCGAGAATTACATCAGCGGTAAAAAAATTGATAGAAAAATTAAAAAAATTGAGCGCGCGATAAAATTATTGCAAAACGCGCTCTCCGAGCAAAAAATAAAAATAGGTTATATGACTCAAAAAGCGGCGAACCGCTTAGGAGCAGAGTCTATTGCCGATGCGATTGAACAACAAACCATCATTATTGAAAAAGAAGTGCAGCCTAAAATAGATGAGCTTCAACAGCAAATTGCAGCCTTAAATGTCATTAAAGCTCAACTAGGTCAATAAAGTACCCTTTATGTGGGTAATAAATCGCTTCATATCAGCGTTATCATTATAGATATGCGGCGAAACTCTTACACCATAAGCACGTACGTCAACACTAATATCAGCCTTAGATAAAGCATCAATAATCGTACTTTGCTTTGCGCCAAAATCAAATATAGCCGTTGCGCTACAACTCTCGGGTGCTGTTGGAGAAACTAAAAACTCCCCTAATTCTGCATTTAACAGCATCAACAGGGACAAATTATGCGCACGAATATTTTCAACCCCCAAATTAGCAAAGTAATTGATACTATGCCCTGCAATAACAAAAGGTGCGATTGACGGTGTCCCGCCCCAAAAGCGCAGTGCCGAGGCATGATATTCAAAATGGTGTATATCGAATTCGAATGGGTTTTCATGAGAGAACCACCCGACATCTTGTGGCTTACACACTTTAAGCTGGGCCTTACTCAACCATAAATAAGCTGCACCAGGCCCCGAGCACAGCCATTTAACACTTGAGCCAATCATAAAATCGACCTTTACTTCACTCAAATCTAACGGTAGCACACCGGCAGATTGCGCAACGTCAACAAGGCTTAAGCTATTGTTCTGTACACAAAGCTCTGCAATTTTAGCAACAGGTGCCTGTTGACCTGTATTTGAGTATGCGTGGCTTATAAAAACTAAGTCGGTATCTGCTGTCAAATACTGCTGCCAAACTGCAATATCAGTGATATCTAAATGTTCGGGAATGAATTCAATCGATGCCGTTTTCGGTAATGCTTTTTGCATTACAAACCCCATACTTGGAAAGTCACTTTGCGCCATAAGCACTTTACAATGATTGTTAAGCAGTCGTGGGTGCGACATCAAAAGCTTTGTTAGCGCACTAGAAAGATTAACTTGTGGACAAAATTGCTCGCTCGGCGAATTAAATAATAATCCTAATGCATGTGTAAAACGTGTAATAACACCAAGCCATTGCTGCCAAGGTTCTTTATTAGTGTTCTGCCAAGGGGCAAAAAAGTGTTGATTAAAATCAGCTTGGCTACTTTTTAATGATCGCCCCACAGAATGGTTTAGTAAGTAGCAGCCTGATGTTAAATTAAAATCATCTTTGTACATTTACTTTTTCATCCATTGCTTTAGCTGTGTTAAATCATCAAAACGGGTTTTTATATCATCTCGCTGCGCGGCAGCACGGCGATCTCTTAATTGTTCGAGTGAATCAAGTAAGATATGTAATGGGGGGCCACTCGCCGTTACTTTATTTATATGTTGTTGCTGCATTTGCTGCGCAGGCTGTGCAATAAACTTACTCACCAACTGATTGTGATGGCCTATCGCTGTATCGCCATGCAGCTTGCATACTTGGATAAATAATTGCGCATTGGTTTGAAACCACTGGCTGTCGCGCTCACTGCCTGCGGCTAAAAAGTCATCCATAATGCTCGGCATACGCATACTTTCACGCAAGGTTTGCTGATCTTCAGGCATCATATATAAAAACTTATCCACCAGCATTTGTGAATAGCTAGGCTCATTTGCAAAGCATAATCCCAACAACATATCGATTACATTTATACCTGCAAAATCCCCTGCATTCGCGCCACGATAAACCTCCTTTCCCACTCGATATGGCTTATAATATGGCCTTACACAAAAGAAGAATCTATCGGTATCCAATTGACTATAGAGCGCATTATTTGATTCAATAACCTCAAGCAAAGCCTGCTTCGCAACGTTAAGTAAATCTGCACATAATGGGTGCGAAATTCCCAATGGTTGAATTTTCAATAATGCATCAGCAACACGCTTATACGCTAAAATGCCCTTGGTGTTGTAATCAATAAACAGTTTCTCATCCGGTAAATCAGTAAAGCGTTTATATAGACCATTGACGGCTTTATTATGAGTTGTTAAATGAGCTGTAGCAAAACGAGGGGTAACTCCGATTGAAGCGCCAATATGCATAGCTAAGGCTGATGCTTCGACTAGTGGTGAAGTCGTTTCACGTGAAGGCTCTGTGATTTCATGTCGTCGACAAGCCCCCATAAATAAACCAACATTACCCAACAGATCAAACGCACTATCAAAACCTTCATCCGTATTACCCTCAGCCAGTAATTTACGAATATGCGCATTACCTTCCATTTCTAGCTGATGCTTATATTGCTCACCTACAAATTCAACATTTGCTTTGTCTTCTTGTTGCCAGTAAATGCTTTCTAGCTGATTATTTATTTCCACAAAGCGGGTTCTGAGCCACTCGTCAAATGCTTGAGTATTTTTGCTCACAGACATAACTCCACACCTAATTATTATTGCATTTATGTTAACAGATAGCATAGAGTACAAATCAACAAAACCGCCAATAAAAAACCAAACAATTAGCAAAAATCACTCTATAATATTAAAAAATAAAACTAAATCACTACAAAAATGAACCTAGATAAAAAAGATCATCAATTACTTCGGTTATTACAAACTCAGGGACGCACTTCCGTGTCAGAGCTAGCAACACATGTTAACTTATCGGACACGCCTTGTTTGAGGCGCATTAAAAAGCTTGAATCTAGTAATGTTATTTGTGGCTATCATGCAGCGTTAAACCCGCGAGCGTTAGGGCTAAATGTTTTAGTTTACGCATTTGTAAGATTAAGCCAAAATTCAGTGGGTGCGGCTCAAATGTTTGAAGAGCAAGTCGAAAAACTAAACCATGTACTTGAATGCTCTGTTATTTCTGGGAGCTACGATTATTTACTTAAAATCATTGCCGCGGATTTAGAGAGCTACGAAAGTTTTGTAAAACATAAACTCGGTAGTATTAATTGCATTGCCAATATTGAATCTACCGTCGTGTTAAAACAAACATTTAGTAAAAAACAATTACCCTTGTAAAAAACATCGCAGCTCAGTCGCAATTCGCTATACTCAATAAACTGTTGTAAATAATGACTCATAAGGAAACATGTGAAAGTATTTCGTTCAACATCCAGTTCATTTTGCTTTTATGTGCTTTTTGCCCTCGCCTATTTTATTATCGGTAAGCTACTAACTAACTTTGCGTTTCAATCTCAAGTTATTCCAATTTGGATCCCTGCAGGTATTGCTTTAGTCGGCTGCTTTATTTGGTGGTGGCGCTTTATTCCTGCTCTATTTATTGCTTCAGTTACATTTAATTTAAGTATTGGTGATAGCCCAATAGGCGAAAATGCTTTAATCGGCAACACCCTTAATGAAGTACTTTTAATTGGCTGCGGGGCTGTATTGCAAGGGATCACTGGTGCTGCAATCTTAAGATACTGGTTAGGCCACCCTCTGTATTTAAAAACTCGCTTAGCAATCATTTATTTTATTGCGGTTGTTGGTATTGCCGTAAGTCTTATATCAGCTAATATTGGTGTTTTTGCACTTAGTGCATTTAATCCGGCATACAGCATGGTTAATCATTGGCAAAATGTGACTTACTGGTGGTTAGGTGATGCACTTGGGGTTCTTATAACAACCCCTGCTTTGCTCGCACTATTACAACCTAAATTTAAACAACACTATGTAACCCCCCTACCTACAGTTTTTGTATGTTTCGTACTGTTCATTTCGGTCGCATCAACAACTAAGCTATACAATCAAGAAAGTAAATCAAATGCCTTACAAATTGCAAAACGCGAGGCACAAGTAATTGAAAATAGTTTATTTAGATATCTAAACCGTAGCCAAATTGCTGTACAAAGCTTAGCAAGCCAAATGCAAGCATCCCCAAATTTAAGTCAGCAAGAATTTCATAACTATGCAGCTGAGTTACTTGCTCAACACACCTTTATTAAAGCCCTGTCTTGGAATATAAAAGTACCTCAGGCAAGAGTCGATGATTTACGCAAAGACCTTGCTGAGATTTATCAAACTGACGTGAAAGTCAAAGGTGAGCCCCTTACTTCAGACGATCCTTTAGTCGTTGTAAAATATATCGCACCTTTAGAAGGGAATCGCTCCGCGCTTGGCCTAAATGTATTTTCTAATCCAGCTCGTCGTGCCACGCTACTCGATCCTAATATCAAATATCAGCCCGTTGGCACTCAAATAATAAACCTCGTCCAAACCAAAGAACCAGCGCCAGCTTACTTACTTTTTTCACCTGTCTATCAGCAAGGTACACAAGATGATCCAATAAAAGGTTATGCAACAGGTGTTTTTTTAGTTCGAAATATTATTGATCAAGCGATTAATGATGAGCAAAGCAATATGTTTAATATTGCTTTATTTGAAGATCAAGCAGACACCCCTTTTTATCTAGGAAATAAAAATACAACTGTAATCGGTGATGATTTTACCACTATAAAAATTAGTTTTTCAGGACAAGTATGGCATTTACAACTAGCAATAAAAGATGAGTTTATACCTCACCAAGCAAATCACTTAACGTTGTTTTTGCTTATTCTACAAGTGGTAGTGAGTACACTTATTTTGCTGGTTTTATTATTATTCAACCATCAACATATTGCATTATCGCGTTTAGTTACCGAGCGCACACGCTCATTAGTACGCGCTAAAAAGCAATCTGATTTAGCAAACCAAGCTAAAAGTCGCTTTCTCGCCAATATGAGTCACGAAATTCGCACTCCACTTAATGCTGTTATTGGTTTTTCGACGCTGGCAAAAAAAGATGATGACGCTAAAACATTAAATGGCTACCTTCAGAAAATAAATTTAGCGTCTAAATCACTATTAAGCCTTATCAATGATGTGCTGGATATTTCTAAGATTGAATCACAAAAATTAACACTGGAATTAAGCCCATTCGATTTAAATAACTTACTTGATCGTATTAATACTATGTTTGAACAAAGTGCACACAATAAAAAAATAAACTGGACTATGAACAATCAACTGCCAACAAACACCTGGTTTGAAGGCGATGCTATGCGTATTGAGCAAATATTATTAAACCTATGCAGTAATGCAATAAAATTTACCGCTGAAGGTGAAGTGAGTGTCAGCGCGCTTGCCAAACAAGTTGATGATACTCGTATGCAAATAACCATCATCATTAAAGATTCTGGTATTGGTATAGAGCCTGCTGATCAACGCAAACTTTTTGATGCATTTACACAAGCCGACAATTCAACATCAAGACGCTTTGGTGGCACAGGTTTAGGCCTAGCAATTGCAAAGGAATTAAGCTTATTAATGGCTGGCGATATAACACTAAGCAGTGCTAAAGGAGAGGGCTCTACATTTACTTTTACCGTGTTACTGAATACATGCGCACCGATAGAAAAACCGCAAAAAACTCAGAAAAAGGTTGATTTAAGCACCCTAAGAATATTGGTGGCAGAGGATAATCAAGTCAATCAATTGGTCATAAAAGCAATGCTGAGCGCACTTAAAATCACCCCCATAATTGTTGAAAACGGTGAGCTTGCTGTCGCCAAAGTTCAAGAGCATGATTTTGACTTAGTGCTCATGGATTGCCAAATGCCCATTATGGATGGCTACCAAGCAACAAGCTTAATTCGTAAAATTAAAACGGCCGAACAATTGCCAATCATTGCATTAACAGCAGATGTAATGCCTGAAGATAAAGCTCATGCATTAGCCATTGGGTTTAATCAACACCTTGCAAAACCTCTCGAACTCGATAAGCTAACCGAGTGCCTAACCAACTATGTAGATGTTTATGAGCCTTAATGGAATATTGCTAACCCTTACTTTACTTGTCACCTCTAATATTACTCTCGCTCAAACTAACTGTATTAATCAGTTAGCGGATCTAAGTTATATTATGAAAAGTAAACAACAAGGCCTGTTAAGGTTTGAAAGTAGCCGCCCTGCTACCGATTTTTCGTATCAAACGGATCTCGCATTTAGTGATTATTTAGCGTTTGCATATCAATATATTTTAGCTAAAAATCCACGTGCATCTATGCCTTGCCCTATTTTTACTGACACCTATCAACACCTAGTTAAACAACAACAGCGAACAAGCACACCAGATATTGTTGATTTGATAGCGCCATTTGAATTACGCCAAAATAACAATCATAAAGCCGTGTTATTAATACACGGGCTCACTGATTCGCCATTTACCTACCACGATCTAGCCCAAATTTACTTTCAACAAGGCTATACAGTTCGAACTTTACTATTACCCGGTCACGGCACTGCCGCTGATGCGTTAAGTAATATAAACGCCAAGCAATGGCAGCAAGCAACAGCTTATGCAATCAAGCGCACAGTTAAAGATTTTGATCAGGTGATTTTAGGGGGTTACTCTACGAGTGCCGCACTTTTACTTAATTACTTAACAGTGCAACCAGTTGACTCGAAAATAAAAGCGCTTATGCTGTTTTCACCCGCGACAGAACCACATAATAAAAATGGCTGGCTTGCCAAGTGGATTGACCGTATTCCCTTCATTAACTGGATAGATAAAGATGCCGATATTGATTTTGCAAAATATGAGTCATTTCCATTAAATGCAGCAACCGCCGCCGATGATGCAATGCACTCTATCGCGTTATCAACATTAATAAAACGGCCATTACCAAACTTGCCTATTTTTTCAGTGATGAGTGATGTCGATACCACGATAGATACTCGTGCGTCGCTGCAGTTATTAACGGCATTACACGATGTAAAAGCACGCCCAGCTAACCGTTTAGATACCTTGATTTATTATGGTGATGCAACAAAAATTACCCGTGACTTTCCCGATGATTACACACTATTAAACCCGCAGTGCAAAAGTTCTACCTGTAAAAACATTCATGGCATTTCCCATATCGCCGTCGTTAACTCACCAAACAACCCTTATTATGGCATAGCTGATGTTTATCGTAATTGCGGTAGTTATCTTGATGACGATACATTATATAAGCTGTGTAAAACAACCAAAACACCTAATATTGGCGAGCGTACTGCTGAAAACATTGCCGCATTTCCAACCTTTCAACGCCTGACTTATAACCCTTATTTTACTGAGCAAGCACATTATATAAAACAGTTTATAAAGCAGGTTGAAGGCTTTCAAGGTAATCAATAATGACCACATTTAGTCACCGCTGGCTAGCCAGCATTAGTGAGATTGAGGCTGGCGTTTGGCAGCAATTTTTTACCGATAATCCCTTTACGAACCATGCGTTTTTATTTGCATTAGAACAAAGCCAATGCGTATCTGCCACGACTGGTTGGCAACCACAACATTTAGCTATTTATCAAAATGATATTTTGGTGGCACTGGCCCCCGGTTATTTAAAAAGCCACTCATATGGTGAATATGTGTTTGACTGGGCGTGGGCGCAGGCGTATGAAAAGCATGGCCTAGAGTATTACCCTAAATGGTTATCGGGCTCTCCATTTAGCCCTATTGAAGGGCAGCGTATAGCGATTGACCATGCGCAACCAGATCAAGTATATCAATACATTACTGCGCTTTTAACAAAGCAGTGTGAACAACAAGGTTGGTCTGGCTGGCACATTAACTTTTGCACACAGCAGCAAGTATCACATCTCACCTCTCATCAAGGCATGCATCGTATTGGTGTGCAGTTTCAATGGAAGAACCAAGACTACGCTACTTTTGATGATTTTTTACAGCATCTGACCGCACGTAAGCGTAAAGCTTTAAAAAAAGAGCGCAGTAAAATAGCACAGCAAAATATAACTATTAACTGGTTACAGGGCGAACAAATCACTGTAGAGGTGATGAGCCAGTTTTGTGAGTTTTACCAACGGACTTATTTAAAGCGCTCTGGCCACATGGGCTATTTAAACCATGATTTTTTTATTTTACTGCATGCCTTAATGGCCGAACAACTGGTGATCATGCACGCAATACATGATGGTGAAGTCATTGCAGCAACGCTGAGCTTTAAAAGCAATGACACATTATATGGGCGCTATTGGGGAGCCGTTGAAGAAGTAGACTGCCTGCACTTTGAGCTTTGTTATTACCAAGGTATTGAGTATTGTATTAAGCACCAACTTAGCTGCTTTCACTCAGGTGCGCAGGGCGAGCACAAAATAGCCCGTGGTTTTGCCCCAGTATTTACCCACTCAGTGCATAATGTGATAGATAGCAACTTTCGCCCTGCAATCGCAGATTACTTACAACGTGAACGCCAACATATACATATCTATCACCAACAGTGCGCTGAGTTATTACCTTTTAAAGCAGACGTTTAAAAATTAATAACTGATTATTAGCAGGCATAGCGATATCTTCAACAAACGTTAAACCTGCTTTTACGGCTAATTGTTGTACCCATTCAAAATCACGAATGCCGCTTTGCTCATCTTGCTGCTTTAAAAACTCATCAAATCGCTGATTACTTTCACTAGTAAAAGCGCCATTGTATTTAAACGGTCCATAAATACACACAATGCCTTTTGCGACTAGATGCTTGCTCACGCCAGTAAAAAATTGCTCAACCAATGGTTTACTCACGATATGCAAAGTATTGGCGGTATAGATTGCGTCAACGGTACTTACAGGCCATGGATTATTTAAATCAAGCTCAATGGGGGCGTGTAAATTACTCAGCTGCACTTCATCAACCCATTGTTTAATGCCATTGTGATTCACAAGGCGATCACTGGTGTGCCATTGTAAATGAGGCAAATTCGCAGCAAAATGCACGCTATGTTGACCCGTACCAGAGCCAACTTCGAGTACGCTTTCAGCATGCGCCAAATGGGGTGTGATGCCACGTAATATTGGGCTCTTATTGTTTTCGCAGGCTTGTGAGAAAGGTTTTATCATATTGCAGTGCACCAATATTGGTAAATTATGCCCCCAAGTAAAACAAATATCCTTCATAATGTCGCGCAAAAAAACCACATTTAAAGTAAATGTTTTAATATTCAATGTAGTAAAAAAAAGATTTAATCATGGTATGGGTTATGCAATCTCTTAATCGAATCAACTAAATGGAGAAAACTATGTATATATCCCCTTACACCGCTCTAGACGCTGCAGTTGCAGCAAGTGAAAAACCAGTGAATGATAAACTAGGCAGCGATGAACGTGCTACTGTAATTGATTTACTATCACAAAAAAATCAGGCATTAACGCATGAAACCGACCAAATATTTATCCTTGGCTATAATTAAACAACTCGCCTCCTGTCATTATTTACAATTTGTGACTTGCACCGAAACCGATTAACTGTAATGATAACAATTATCGTTACAGTTAATCGGTTTTCTTATGCATGAACATCAAGCTATGCTTTATTATCAACAGCAAATGAAATGTGTTTGTCAACGTCCGGGGCTACATGCTCCCGCGTTAGTTGCAAATTATATTGAAGCTGGTTTGAGTGCTGCACGCTATTACGAAAAAAATAATAGCATGCTATTACAAGAGCTCTATCTAAGACGTACTTTTCATGAAATCCTCAACAAAATGTGCGACTCTTTAATTCATTGTGCCATTCGTAAGCAATGTTTAGAGCAACTGTATAAACCTTTACTGGCGTTAAAGCGCTTTTATAGAAGCCATAATAGTACCGGGAAATACCTCATATTAGAGCGTGAAGCCCGTATTCTCAGTCACGAATTCAACCCTTTCTAGGAGCTTTTATGAGCGAATTTAGAACCGAATCAGATAGCATGGGCGAACTACAAGTCCCTACAGAAGCACTTTATCAAGCGCAAACTCAACGAGCTGTAAATAACTTTCGCATTAGCGACTTAGTAATGCCAAAACAGTTTATTACTGCTCTTGCGTACATCAAACAAGCCGCAGCTCAAAGCAACAACGAACTTGGTCATTTAAGTAAAAATAAAGCACTGTTAATCGAACGTGCATGCCAAGAGATCATTGATGGTCAACATTTAGAGCACTTCCCTATTGATGTGTTTCAAACTGGTTCAGGTACCAGTACCAACATGAATGCGAATGAAGTAATTGCAACACTGGCAAGTCGTTATGGTGATGAAGTTATTCATCCTAACGATGATGTAAATATGGGCCAAAGCTCTAATGACGTGATCCCCACAACCATTGCGGTGAGCAGTGTTATAAACGTGGTGTATGAATTATTCCCGGCGCTAGATCAGTTATCACAAACGCTAGAGCGTAAAAAATCTGAAGTGGGTGACATTGTCAAAACTGGCCGTACCCACCTGATGGATGCCATGCCAGTTACATTCGCGCAAACTCTTAGCACGTGGCAACATCAAGTTGATACTGCGATGGCGGGTATTCGCTTCAGCTTAGACGGCGTGTCAGCTTTAGCGCAAGGCGGCACCGCAGTTGGCACTGGTATAAATGCTGATCCTCTCTTTGCGGAGCAATTTTGTAAAAACCTCAGCGCCAATGTTGGCGTACGTTTTACACCGAGTAAAAACTTCTTTTATAATATTGGATCGCAAGATGCGATTGTTGCTTTATCGGGGCAATTAAAAGTACTTGCCGTCGCACAAATGAAGATAGCTAACGACCTACGTTGGATGAATTCCGGCCCGTTGGCGGGCCTTGGTGAAATAGAGTTAGAAGCATTACAACCTGGCTCTTCAATTATGCCAGGCAAAGTAAACCCTGTGATCCCTGAAGCGGCTGCTATGGTCAGCGCACAAGTGATTGGCAACGATGCAACGATTACAGTTGCAGGCCAATCAGGCAACTTTGAGCTCAATGTCATGCTACCTGTGATCGCCTATAACATTTTGCAAAGTATCGAACTGCTAGCAAATAGTAGCCAAGCCTTAGCCGATAAAGCAATCCGCTCTTTTAAAGTTAATCAAACTAATATTGATAAAGCACTCGCTAAAAACCCAATCTTAGTAACCGCACTTAACCCTGTAATTGGCTATGCTAAAGCCGCTAAAATAGCCAAACAAGCATACCAAGAAGGTCGCCCAATACTCGATATAGCCGAACAAGAAACAGATCTATCACGTAGCGAGCTGGAAACTTTACTTAACCCCGCAAAGTTAACTCAAGGCGGGCTATAAAAAATATTAAACCCGTCCACAGCGACGGGTTTAACCTTTGAATGCCATAGTTTTTATTGCTGTGTAATCTGCAAAGTGTATGATGGTGATTACTTGTTCATCACTGTGAAGGTTATTATGCGCTTATCTCTTATCGCTGTTTTGCTGCCGTTATGTTTATCTGCATGCTCAGATGCTGGTACATCAGGTTCTAACACTACAAACTCTGTGGCTGAAAACTCTGACACTTCAGAGCACGCTCAACTAAGCCCAGCTCCCGCAGCCCTTATTAAAGACAATCAAACAACTAAAGTAGACCCACTAACAAACGTTGTAGCCAGCAAAGAAAGTCTTAGTATCGCTCACCAACAGTTAAAAGATTTAATTAGCGATCCACAGTGTGATGACCATACTCAGTGTAAAATATTAGCTATTGGCAGTCGTGCTTGCGGCGGCCCGAGTAGCTATGTTGCTTATTCAACTAAATCAGCCGATGAGCAAGAAGTGCTCGCATCAGCAAAGCAAGTCACTTCATTAGAAAGCCAATTTAATGCGCAAACGGGTATGATAAGTATTTGCCAACACCTAACTGAACCAAGTGCTCAATGCATTGAAAATAAATGTGTTAAACTTGAAGGCTCTGCAGCAAGTGTTTATTAAGGGATAATAGTATGAGCCGTTTTTCTTATTCTAAATTATTAGCTACCGCAACCGGTTTGCTGATGCTCAGTGGCTGTGCTAATACTGCTGACTCTTCAAAAAATAATAATGTAGATTTATCTAAATCTAACAAAGCATTGGGTGAGTTGATCCAAGAAAATAACTGTACAGCCAGCTTTCAATGTAAAGTGCTTGAAGTCGGGCAACGTGCCTGCGGTGGACCGAGCCGGTATGTAGTCTATTCAACGTTACAAACGCCACAAGAAAAAGCAGAGCAATTAGCACGTCAAATTACTGCACAAGAAACGGCTGAAAATAAAGCGAACGGATTAAGTGATTGCTTACCGATTTTACCTATTCAAGCATTATGTATTGCTCAGCGGTGCCAGTCTTTTGACCTGAAATAATATGGTATTCACTATGTTATTAATGGAAGCAATGAGGAAATCACTACAACCGCCACGATGCAAACCCCGGCCTTAAAAATATACTGTACTGGCATTTGTTTTTTTATCCAGTAGGCATAAATAAATCGTACAAAATAACTTGCTGCAGTACCAAATAAAGCAAATATTAGTAGGTAGGCGATTAACAGTATATTCACGGCAGCTCATTCTTTAATAATTTAAGCCCTCAGTGTAAGGGCTTAAATTCAATAAGGCAAAGCTTAGCGCTTACTTGTGTGTGCAATTAACAGTTCAGCAACTTGCTGTTTTACTGCGCGCTTATCATCGACTGCAACCCCAAAACGATCTGCAAGTAAGGCGATCTCTTCGTCATTAAGATTAAACGACAATCGCTGCCGCGTCTTTTTTGATTTTACATCAAGAGCCAAAATTTTACGGATCATATCTGATGGTGTCAGTTCTTGGTCAATCGCTTGTTTTTTTATCGATTTTTGTACTTCACTGCTTAAATCAAAGGCCATTTGGGTTGCTCTAACCGCTTGCTCTTGGCGCTGCCATTTAGCCTTTGCATCACTCACTTTGCGTCTCCAGGAAACAAATCAACAATATCACTCATTGGACGCGTAAGCGTAAGTGATACCTCTGTTTCACCGCCATCCCAAATTTCAATATTTAAGCCAAAGCCTTCATCGGGCGATGCTAAACAGATCATCTCACATGGTTCACCACCTTCTTGCTCATAACGAGGCAAGGTTTGACCACGGTAATCTTTATTATGAAAATAACAAACATAAGGCGACTCACTTTGTTGATAGCTTTTAGCTAAAAACTGCATGTGGCGCTCAGGTGTATTTTGTACATCAATTTGTGTCAGTGAATCTTCATCAAAAATACGCGAAAACTCATCTAAGCCAAAAATCTCTTCAACTTCATCGCGCTGAATCTTTATTGAGAAGTTAGCCCACTCCTCACCATCGTCTTGCTCAATTTGTAAAAAAACAACTTGGCCACTGTTCGTTTCAAGTACAAATTCAGTATCACTGCTGTGCTGATATTGATACGTTTGAATATCAATAACACGTAATGTTTCGCCTTTTAACCACGAAGGGTAAGCAAACGAATCAATAACGCTAAACATGTCACCTTTTTTAAGTTCGCTGGCATGATTAAGCTGACGCTCTGGCTCTTTTTTAGATTTAAAAAAATTAAACATAGGAGACTGCCTTTAAGCAAAAAAGGCAACAAGGCCGAAAGCCTGGTTACCTTTTTAAAATATGGACGTAAATATTAGCTATTTTGCTTCGCTTTAATGCGAGCTAAAATATCAGCGCTTTTTGGACTTGAATCGCCAATGCCTGCTTCAGCCATTTTTGCTTTTAGATCATCGCCGTTTACATCAGACTCAAGCTGTTTAGCTGCACCAAGCTGGTCGCTACGATCTTGCTGACGTTGCTTAATACGCTCTAAAGATTGACGAGCCGACGTCATAGACGAGCTGTTTGTGTTTAGCGTGCTGTTAACAGCCATTGTCGCTTGTTGAACGCTTTCAGTCGTCTTAACCATAGTAAGCTGACGTTGATTTTCTTTGATCGATTTCTCAGCGTCTTTAACTTGCTGCTTAAGGGCAACAATGTGGTTACTAAAACCCGATAATACTTGTTCGTTTTCAGCTTTCTCAGCTTCAAAATCACCAATTTTTTCTGCAATTTCTAGCGCCAACGCTTCGTTGCCCTTTTCAAGCGCTTGCCCTGCATATGCTTCATGTTCAGCGATTGATGCATCTACAGCGCTAATTTTACGCTTAGTTTGCATTTCTTTAGCCATTACTTCCGTAAGGCTTTTCTTAGCGCGGTGAAGAGCATTTTGCGCGTCAGCAATTTCTTGCTCAAAAATACGGATGCCATTTGCATCTACAATTGCTTCGCCTGCTTCACGAGCGCCGCCACGTACTGCTGTAAATAATTTTTTCAAAATACTCATAATCTTAACTCCACTAACTAGCTATTAATCATTTAAATACAAAGTCACGGCTTCTAGTGCATCTATAGCGTTATCTGCTAATGTCACTAGTTCGTGGGTAACATCATCTAATGATGAGTTTACCGACAGTGCACCAAAAATCGCGTATTTGTTATCGATTTTAGCAAATGCACTCAGCGGAATTGGCACGTTTAAACGTAGTAATGTTTCGTTTAATTCGTTGCGTAATTCACTTTTAACTTCATTTTCGTCAAACAAGTAGCTAATACATAATAACTGCTCTTGTGTTTGCGTAACAAAAATTGGAAGTTCATCATTTCCATCAACAATGACTTGTAACACATCCTGCTCACCTGGATTGGCAATCAAGAAAGATTCAAAGTTAGCGCCTTCAGTTTCAAAAGCCGCTAATTTTATTGAAAGTTCGTTTAATTCCATGTCTGTGCCTTTTTGTCGTTTGACATATTATGTCTGAGTTAAGATTCGCATGGGCGACATATTATGTCAACCATGTTTTATTAATTTTTGTATAATTCGCTTTCTACCTGCCACGCACTTCGGTAATAATCATACAAAGTACCTGTGCCTAATTGATTGACTTCAATATCATTTATTTGTTCAAAATAATGATTTGGAAATACAAATGAAGCCAATAAATATTTTTGACTGATCCACCTAGAAGCAATAGGTAGCGTTTTTATATCGCTAATTCTGGCACTGGCAGGTTTCCCTGCGGTTGTTGCAATCGTCCAGCCCCACTGACCAAAAGACGGAATATTTTGCTGATACTGCTCAACATGCTTAAATCCAGCTGCTTTCACTGTTTTACCAATGCTTAAAAATGCGTTTTTAGCATGGTACGGTGACGTTGACTGCACTGCCATGGCCCCATCAGCAGCTAGCAGTTGACGCACGTGATTGTAAAAATAATCACTGTACATTTTATTTAAGTCGGGATGGTTTGGATCCGGTAAATCAATAATTATAGTATCAAAGCGCTCCCCTTCACCGAGCAACCGCTCGACTTCTAAGAATGCATCACCAACAATGATATTAGCTCGCGGATCTAACATGGCATTATTATTAAGCTTACTTAAACGTGCAGTGATCTCAGCAGGTGCAATAAACTCATCACTTGGATAACCAAATAAATCAAGTAGCTGTCCATCTAAGTCAATTAAAGTAACTTTTTTAACGGGCCATTTTAGTGCATCTCTTAATGCTAAACCGTCGCCACCACCCACAATCAAAATATTATCATGACGGTTTGAAGCCAACATCGCAGGATAAACTAACATAGAGTGGTAAATCTGCTCATCAACACTAGAGAACTGTAAACGTCCATTTAAATAAAGATCTGTAATAGGCTCTGGCTGATTAAGGCTTAAACGCTCTGTGAGTACCAAGTGCTGATATTTAGTCGCTTCAGAATAAATAACTTTATCCTTATACAATACGTTACTTAAATTTTTCATCCAGCTACTGCCAAGCACTAAAATAAAAGCAAATAGCACGAGCAAAAGGATATGGCATACAAGTAATAATTTGGCGAAACGTACATGGGTGTGATAACGCCATAAAAATGCCAGTCCTGCAATAATATTAAACAAAGCAGTCCATGCGGCTGCTTGCATAATCGGCATAGACAGCATGATACTCACCCAAATAGCCGCGCCAATACCGGCACCAATATAATCTGCACCATAGATAGTGCCTGCATTATTTTCTAAAAAGCGGCCATAAACGTGCTGACGAATACGCGCTATTAACGGTATTTCCATACCAATCAATAAACCAAGTAATAGGCCAAACACATAGGGTAAAAATCGAGACCAATCTTGAAGCTGTTGGAACACATAACCATTTAATATGGTATCGGCAGGTAAATTGAATATCTCAGAAAAAATATGAGGTAATGAATAGCTTACAGCAATGATACTCGCTATTGCTAAAATACAACCCATACCAACAAGTGCAATCAAACTCTCTAGCCATGCAAAAGCGGTAAACGCATCTTTAAACCAGCGCGCTAAAAATGCACCGATCCCCATAGCAACAATCATGGTGCCAATCATCGCATAAATAGCACTTTCAACAGAGCCTAATACACGACCGGCATAATGCGACAAAAGATATTCATATATAAGGCCACACCCGGCAAGTACGGCCATAACAGTAATTAATAAAAAATCATGCCCAAGTAAGGCGTACTTACTTGGGCTTTGCTTAGAATATGACAAGTTTTATGCGCCTAGTAATGTAGCCATGGTAACACCAACAGCAAACGATACCGCTGCTGAAATAGCCGCTACGCCTACATTTTTCTGACGGTTAACTTCATCTGAAATATCGCAACCTGATAGAATAATTTTGATTGTGATCAGATGTAACACTATAAATACAAGCAGGCTTATCATTGCGCTTACAGCCCAGTAAAGCAAACTAGCACTAATATTATCAGCAACATACGGTGCAATACCTGTTGCAGCAGTAATCGCAAGTGCGCTACCGATTAGGAAACCAGCATAACGAATCCCAACAGCCAAATTGCCATCTACAATAGCCTGCTGCAAACAATCGCCGCTGCGATTTGTACGCTTAAACAGTTGCACTCGATACTGACTTACTAACAAAAGTACAATGCTACCAATCAAAAATGCAGCAATAACAATTGGAAGTCCATACCAACCATCTGTAGCGACCCAAAATAGTGCAGAACGGATGACAATTGCAACACTCACTACATGACCAAAATCAATCACAGCCGCTGTGACATTACCTTTTACTATCTCATCATGTAAGCTAACTTTTCGTAAAGCCACTTTATCCTGAAAAAAGTGCCCTAGCTTAATTAGGGTAATTGCCAATAAACCGTAAGCCGTCATTTGCAGCGCTTCTTGCTGTAGCGTTGCAGCAAATGAGCCACTGCTTACACCAGTTAAAACAATGGCCAATGCAACTAAACCAGCAGCAAAACTAATTCCAAACGCAAAGTTATCGCGCTCTGTAATTTCATCATTCGCGTGTAAGTTTGAGACCCAGCCTTTGATATATTTTAGACTCACAAATAAAGCGATAATAATTGCGAAATCGATCGCTATCGCTTGTAGTGACCACATTGTTATTCCATTAAATTCGTACATATTATTTACACTCCAACACTAATTCTTTAAATAGCCGTTTACTTACCGCGACTTACGCCACGAGAGGTTCTATTATTGCTGTTTCTCACCGTTCCAGAGCCTTTGCTATAACTACTACGGCTTTTAGGTGGCGTATAACTGCTGCGACTTAACCCTGATGCACCTGTCTTTTTAGAAGCATACGGGCTTGAGAATTGCTTACCTTGGCGTTGATATGATTGTCTGGTGCGGGTTTCAACCGCAGTTTGCGCTTTAATTTGCTTAGGACTAGAGTAGCGTGAGCGCCCATAATCACTGTAATAACTATATTTACGACGTTTACTCCAGCTACCATATTCAACGCGATCAAACACATCACCTAAAATACGATACATGCCGTACCACTGCCAAAAACTAATTCCGTTACTGTTAGTCTGCCAATTGCCGTAGTTAGGATTGCCGACTAGCTGATTACCTTCACCAACGCCTTCAGCCTGTTGGCTAATTGCTCCAACTCGTGCTAAAGAGCCCCCTGACATATCAGCAAGCATATTAATCGGATCAGTCAATGCATCAGCAAACAAAGTAGGTTTGACGGCATCGCGCAACAAATCTAAATTTTGTAAGGAATCTTCATAAGGAGGGATTAAATAAGTGCTTTTTATATCGGTAAGACGCTGTGTCAGGCCAGCATAAAGTGCACCTTTTTGAGTTGCGTCTTGTGCTATAACAGATGCAACCTGTGATAACTCCGGTTTTTCATTTGCGATAATACGTGCATATTCACTCAATAGTGTCGCATTACGAATTGAGCCATTATCCAATGCTTTGCCGAGTTCATTTAACTCAATTTCAGCTTTAGCAATAGATTGTTGAATTGTTTGTTGCAACTGCTCTTCTTTCGATTGGCAGCCCATAAGCAAGCTTATCAAACAAAACAGGCTTATAAGTTTCCAAGCTTTTATATTCGACATTCATGTCACCTGATTTTCTAAATTAACCTGCCTAGTTTTACACAGCTCAGAAAGTAAACCAAGGATGAAATTGCAACAAGATGATATTTTCTAAAGGTCAAAGCCTATGTTTTACTGCACTCAAATTTTAATTAGCTAGATGACAACTAGAAGGTGACACGAGCTCCCCCTCATAGCCGACAAACACTCTATACGATAACCCCCTCAAAGATTTGAAGTGCTCTGCTTTTCTGCTTTATAAGCATAAGCTCAGCGAGTTAATCTAGTAATGGTTTTTGCAAATTTAGTTGGACGCTCTCTCATTTGAATTTAAAAACTGCTCAATTAAAAATGGATACTTAAATGTACAAATACCCAATACATAGTATGACCCTATCTAACTAGGCTGAATGATTTATTCTTATTACATTGACAATATTGTCTCATTAAAATAATGTGAAAAAGGTACAAAACCAAAAATGAAGAACTCTTCAATTATATAATAAGGAATTTTTAATGAAGAAAATATCCATTGCCGCTTTTCTAATGTCTTCGCTATTTTTAAGCAGTCAAACATTCGCTGCTGATTTCTGTATAACTAAAGAGAAGTAACCAAGCAGGGTGCTAGTATTAAGCTCTACCGGTGGTTTGTCATCGTCCCTATTTTATGCACTACATGGCGATTTAAGAGATATTCCATACAGAGATAAAACAGGAACAATAACTAGGGCGTGTTGACCTTTCGTGATTAATTTTGCAGCAGTATGTTTGGTATTTAGGCAAGGCAGCGCCTATGCAGTGTGGTTGTTCCCCATAAATAGGCGATAACGCAGTATAAATGTCAAACATGCGCTGCCCAAAGGGTTCTTCCTAGGGGCGATTGACTCTTTGTTGCTCGGTTTTTACTTAGCCCGCTAGGTTACAAACCTCGCGCCGCGATTAAATCGCCCCTAGATTGAACAAATTTCAATCCACAAAGGTCAACACGCCCTAGTATTAATTACACTTCTGAAAATTACCCAGATTCATTTGGCGAGATTGTTGAATTGTGCTTTTATCGAGCATATAACAATAATCCCGTTAAATACGGACCAATTGTTCCAAACTCTACTGGAGAGGTAACAGTATTTAATGGTGAGGGCTTCAAACCAAGTATACAAGTATCAATTGTTCATAGAGTTGAAGCAACAGGCACCTTCCATTATTCAACTCCAAATAGCATAGAAAGTATAACTTTTAACTACACAACTAACTAATTAACTCCTTAGACTCCAAATTTAATCAAAGGAGTCTATTTTCGTTTTGAGGGTAAATAGTATGGATCTACCTGATATCAAGAAAAGTTTGTTAAATACGAGAAAAGCTTTTACTCAGCCACAATCTCACCCAAAAAAAAGCATGGAAATAGAAATACATGCATCAGTTTCTTCATTAGCGTCGAAATTAAGTAAAGCAAAAAGCTCTATTGATATTTCTAAATTAAGTCAGCAAAATTTATCTCTACATAAGGAAGTACTCTCTTCAAATGCAAAAATAAATAATGATGAGGTTGCCACAGCAAAGTGGGAATTTGAACATTTATCCAAATCAAAACTTGAGACGATAGCATTAGACACAAGTAATACATTTAGCAGCTCAGAGAGAGTAGCTGCATATGAAAGATGGCACACACTTGATCAGCAAAATCTATCTAATCTAAAAAGAGACAGCCTTAAATACGAAAGTAACGTTACCGCACTAGCATCATTTGAAGAACTACTATCATCTCATACGAACTCTTTTTCTTTTTTTAGTAAAGCGATGGTTTCCGATGAATATAGCTCACAAGCAACATCACAGTTTGAGTCTATTTTAGATGCACGGGATTTAGAAAAAAGCAAAAATATAAGCAGGTCTGAGCATTATTATGAAACTATGGTGATGGATATTTTTGGTGGTTCTGAATCAGAAATTTTAAGCGGCACTGATGGGATGTCCTTATCTAACTTAATGCGAAGTTCTTATGAGTTTTTGACACAAGGAGATAGAGAACTATTAGCTGATATCTATGAATATGCTGATAATAATAATATAGATTTTAAGTATATACGTCAGTTTGCCAGTGATCTTGGTGGTTACAGAATGCATGACGATGGGAAGATACTTAATAATTTTAATAATGGCCACTTCAACGGTGAAGGATACCAGCTTGCTGTCAGCTTTACGGATAAAGATCAAGCTACGATAAATAATATCCTTGATAGTCAGAAAAAACTATCTTCATCTGATATAGATGAGGGGTTCATTTCGTTTATGACTGAGCCAGGCTTAAGTGCATTGTCTCATCGGGGTAGTTACCAATTTTTACAACATATGATAGAAATAAAAGCGGGAATAGAGCCAAGCTTTTCGGCTGAAAATTTTCAGGTTTTTGAAGGCTTTTCTGGGGTTGATGATCGATATGTTATCACGACTTCAGATAAGAAACTCCTCAGACCAGAACCTGATGTTATATGTAAAAATGGTACCTGTGAAGTAACCAAAAAAGGTCTTAAAAACAATGTTACTTTAGAGGAAAATAAAGGCAATCCTATATTAGATCTTAAATCTAACTCAATAAGCTCCCTTTTAGAACTCAGAGTGAACAACACAACCGGAAATAACATTTTATTTCAATGGCTTGCTGATTGAAGTCAGATTTACTTTAACAATCTTGTAGGCTAAGACCACAATAAAGCATAACACCTGTTGCTTTTACAACAGCCGTACGGTTTTTAACTTTAAGAAATTGGCGAACAATTTGATAGCAAGTCTTTAATCGCGCACCTTTGGTGTAGTGTAGGAAAGTTTTGAATGTTGGCCAATTTTGCTCACAAATAGCACAAGATTAAAATAGATCATCAATTACATGTGATTAATATAAAGGGGTTAAGCTGCTTTAAAGGCGTATTTTTACCTCTGAGGAGTTCGTGGTGTTCTTTTATGCCTTCAGGCTAAAGCATGACCTACAATAAAATACCCGCACGCTGATTGCTCAACCGTAGGTCGTGATTTATCGCGACAACCGATATATGGAGGTGTGTTGCTTTCAGATGAACGCCTGAGCGACATTGACCACCTTGCACCTTGCTCGCTTTTTCACTTTCCTGCAGACGTAAAAAATCCCGACTCAGTGAGTCGGGCTTTCTTTATTTGGAGCCTGGCGATGACCTACTTTCACATAACAAATGCTACACTATCATCGGCGCTGTTTCGTTTCACTACTGAGTTCGGCATGGGATCAGGTGGGT
>NZ_JABCJL010000034.1:0-43832 GCF_012952265.1 Pseudoalteromonas sp. NEC-BIFX-2020_015 | reverse complement strand
CCATAGCCCCCGTAGTTAAGCCTTCAGTATTTAACCCATTGGTCATTATATTTGCAAATGTTTCTGACACACCTAAGGACTTGGCAATATCAAGGTTAAAGCCATTCATTGCAACAAAACTATAGCTCCCAGTCCAAGTCAAGAGGCGTTGATTAATCAATTCAATATCATCACGAAGAACAAATAGTCCTGAATCATCCTGAAAATCTGACTGGGTCAGCTTTTTCAAAGCACTTTGCTTATATTCATGCCCATCAGCCCTGAAAAACAGCTCTGATTTCAAATCTGGGCCCAACTCCATTGAACGGCCTATCACAGGGATACTATTCGAAACACCTGAATTTATAGCTTTAATTGAAAAGTCTGTACACATTATATTTCTCCTTATGCTTATTAACTTAAACGTTTTTTACATTGATAGTTTTAACTAGATTTAAGTTAACAGCTAACGAAGAAAAGGCTCATTACAACTTATTACACCAGTACAAAACATCGCCTTGCTTTAAAATTACAAGCATGCATATTCTCGTTTTGAGCCAATATTTAACGTTTGATTAGAGTGTTAGAACTACGCCAATAGTTTTTTGTATTTGCTAAGGTTGCTGCTTCGATTTCTGTTTAAATCTTCGCAGTAACCAATATAAGGTGAGTATTAACCAATTTTCAGGGGAGATATTTATTCTTTCTAGTGAGATAAATTAGAATCTTCCATATTGTTGTGACTAAAACAAGCTTCAGTCATTGTGGGTGGCAAACTAATTTTTACGCTGCCTATAACAAGAGTGATAGAAAACTTTAGAATGGGTGTCATCTTTGTTCGTGTTCGTGTTAGTAACCAATTTTCAGGGGAGATATTTATTCTTTCTAGTGATATAAGTTAGAATCTTCCATATTGTTGTGACTAAAACAAGCTTCAGTCATTGTGGGTAGTAAACTAATTTTTACGCTGCCTATAACAAGAGTGATAGAAAACTTAGAATGGGTGTCATCTTTGTTCGTGTTCGCGCGCACTAAAGTACGCTGTTTAATGAAATTAGGGGTTAGTAAACGACTGGCCATAGCATGCTGTATCACCAGTACCAAAAGTAGGCGCTTGGAAGCGAAGGCCCTTGTAGATGCTCAAAAACAAAAGGAATTAACATTGCGCTAGGCAATGACTACTTAGCGTCACAAGGTTTAGTGTCATTGAGAGATATTTGGATCAATATTCATTACGGGAGATGAGCCGCCCATTGCACTTCCAGTTAATAAAAAGCGCATGATGGGTGATGTGGGGGCTCGAGGTTAGAGACCTCCGGCTACCCGATTAGGTGCAGATTACTCCTTTGTTTCGAATTCTATGCCACCAAACCTTTTAGCGACAAGATTATAAGCAAAACAAAAGAAGCGCTGCATAAAATAAAACATTACACCGTAAATCACTGGTGCAAAAACAAATAATAAATAAGGGAAACCTTGACCATTATGACTCTCAAAATCAGGTCCGAAAAAGAATAGCGCTAGCCCTATAAAGCCAAATGGTAAAGTAAGAACAAAAAATGTTAATGCGATAGCTTTACTTGTTTGATGTGACGATATCTTACTTATCTGAATATTCAATTATGCCTCCGATGCACCTAATGTCTTAGTATTTATACGTTACATTGTTTGTATCGTATACATATCTTGTTGAACGAAGCATACCCCCCATTCAACATTTTATTGGTATGCTTAATGCTATAGGAATTCTCTTTTTTAGGGAAGTTGTTGATTGCAGTTTTATTGGACATTTTTTTACTACTAAACGTGTTAATTACTGTTTATTTATTTCATTTTTACGCTTTTTTATATCGTTTCTTGCCTGCTGTTATCTTTTTTGCTTATTTTAGTCAGCACCACATCTAAGCTGATTCACTGTTACACCAACTTAGTTAACGAGTTATTTTTAACGGTTCGACTTACTATTAACCACTATTCATTGTTATGCCTTGCGTTGTTAAACCGTCGGTTTTTATATCTTTTGCACAGAGGCTTTTCATTATCAACTGCCCTTGCTTACATGATGGGCAAGGCCAATCAACGCTAACCGGCACTGTTGTATCTGACTTTCCTTGATTTACAAACAAACTAGACAGCCACTTTAATTGAGCAAGTAAAACTGTGCTACTAAGCTTACTCTTTTGGCTAAAACTTATCTCTTTTTATATCACCATCCGCACATCGTTCATTAAGTGGGCATCTATCGCGTTAAACCCAAATTACATGCATGAAAATAACGGCATGATTACAGCTTTCATTTTTAATAAGTCGTTCAAGCTCTATGCTAGTAGCTTTTGCAGTTACTGATATTCGCTCGTCATTTTCTGTTTTGATTTTCACATTAACTCTCTTGTGAGGCCGCTTGCCTACTACGCCTACGGATTATTATTGGCATAATCATAACAGCATTTCTACACGCACAAAAAAAGCGCCCGAACTGCTGGGCGCTTACATTGTTGAATTAAGTTAACTCAAAATGTTACTGATTTACTACACTTTTTAGTGGATTTATTGGCTTCGCGTTTTCGTCCAATAAGTTCATATCAAAATCAAACTCATCAACGCGGATAGCGCGTTCACGTTTTTTATTGTAATCAATCAGTTTAGCGTACTCTTCTTCAGTGATTACATTTGCAACAAGTGCATTATCAAGTGTTAGTGCAAAACGAATACCTGGTTTAATTGCTTTAGCACGTAGCGCTTTCTTCACTTTTGCGAGTAAATCTAAACAACCCATTTTTGCTTTATACGCTTGCTCATTAATGTGATGCCCATCACCTTCAACTGGCTTAACTAAATGCGTGATTTGCTTTTTAAAAGCGGTATCTAATTGCGCTTGCTTAGATAATTCACGAATTAAATCATCACTGATTTTTGGCATTTTAGTTGAGTAGTTCATGGTGATAAAACGCATAAACTTACGTGTGCCACTTGCTGGGAAGTTATCTAAAAATTTATGCAGTGCTTCTTCAGCACTTTGTAGTGCAAAACGCGTTGCGTAGTGGAAGTACGGCGCTGCTTGCTCTCGCTCACTGTTCGCTACTTTTTGCTCGTAATACTTAATTGATGCCATTGCGGCATACAAAAAGCTCATTACATCACCTAAGCGTGCTGAAAGCATTTCAGCTTGTTTAAGTTTACCGCCTAATACTAATAACGAGAAATCAGCGTATACCGCAAGTTTTGCTGATAATTTTTGCGCTGCTTTTTCATATTCGCGTACTTCAGGTAATGGTGAATTGGCACCCGCTGTGAACGGTAAAACACCTAAACGGAACGCACGTAAGCTGTTTGCTACACTGTAACCCACTGTTTTACGTAAAATGCGGTTAAACTCTTTATCAGCGCCTTTATCTTCACTGTGAATTGATTCAACCATAGACTGTAAATATGGGTGACAACGCATAACACCTTGACCAAATATCATTAGGTTACGCGTAAGAATGTTTGCGCCTTCTACCGTTATTGCAATTGGTTGTGCAACATAACCACTTGCTAAAGTATTTTGCGGGCCATTTTGAATCGCTTTACCAGCTTGAATATCCATTGCTGAATCAAGCACATCACGGCCAATTTCAGTCATGTGGTATTTAGCTATCGCCGTCACGACAGATGGCTTTAAGCCCATGCCTAAGCCTTCGGTGGTTAAAACACGCATTGCTTCTTGTAGGTATGTTTTACCAGCAATATCAGCCAACTTTTCTTGAATACCTTCAAATTGACCAATTGCTAAGCCAAATTGCTCACGTACTGCAGCGTATTCAGAGGCACCTTTAAATGCTACTTGCGCAGTACTCACGCCTAGTGCTGGTAATGAAATACCACGGCCAGCGCCTAAGCAGCTAACCAGCATTTGCCAACCGCGACCGATGTTCTTTTGACCACCAATAATAAAGTCCATTGGTACAAATACTTTGTTACCACGCGTAGTACCGTTGTAAAAACGAATGCCCATTGGATCGTGGCGATTGCCAAGCTCTACACCTGGGTGCTCTTTTGGAATAAGTGCACAGGTAATGCCGAGGTTTTCTTTGCCACCTAGCAAACCATTAGGATCAACCACTTTAAATGCTAAACCAAGTACAGTCGCAATCGGTGCGAGCGTGATGTAACGTTTGTCCCACGTGATCTCAAGGCCAAGTACTTCTTCGCCGTTATACATACCTTTAGTGACAGTACCTAAATCTGGAATACCACCGGCATCAGAGCCAGCTTCTGGGCTAGTTAGTGCAAAGCAAGGGATGTCACGGCCATTTGCTAGACGCGGTAAATAATGCGCTTGTTGCTCTTTAGTACCAAAATGCAGTAATAATTCGCCCGGACCTAATGAGTTAGGCACCATTACTGTTACAGCGACTGCGGAGCTTTTAGTTGCAATTGTACCTACAATGGTAGAGTTTGCATAAGGACTGAATTCTAAACCACCAAATGACTTAGGAATGATCAATGAAAAGAAACGTTCCTTTTTTAGAAAGTCTAAAATGTACTCAGGTAAATGAATACCATTTTGAATTTGTGTGTCGTCGATCATGCCCAGTAACTCTTGTAATGGGCCGTCTATAAATGCTTGTTCGTCAGCGCTTAGCACTGCTGCTGGCACTGCGCGTAATGCGTCGAAATCTGGCTTACCTTGGTAGATAGAGCCTTCTAACCAAACATCACCCGCATCAAGCGCTTCTTGTTCAGTTATTGAAATACTTGGTAATACTTTTTTTAATTTTGTGCGTAAACTCATGATTAACTCATCCGACCAGATAATTTATATCTCTATTACGTCATAAAAATTGCTTTAGATCAATTGCTCTAACCAACTTTTTAACAGTTTTTTCAATTTATTTATCTTTAGATGTGTAAGCTATTGAATAAAAAGGGCTTACACGTGTACGCTGAAATGTATTTATTTTGCGCCGATTTAATCAAAAACAACACTAAATAGAGTTTTTAATTAACCAAGCACAGAGAATAAGGACAAATAAGGTGATCAAAATCATAATCAAGGTATCCCAAGATAAAAAATTGTGCGTATCACAGGAGGTAATATTAGGGGTTACTTTGCACAAGTAGCAGCTCTTTTTTGTATCAAGTAGCAGCTCTTTTTTGTATAAAGCAACCTAAGGAGAAAGACCGGTGAAGCCTGTAGTCGTTATCACGTAACCTTCAACAATCATGCCTAATTTCATTGTTTTTAACGCCAACTAACATCGAATGGAGAGCTTATCCCCATACTTTTTTATTTGGTTAATTTACGCTAAAAATTGGCATATTGGCCGTTACATAAGTTAAGTAAACAATTAGGAGACAGGCCTATTTCAAGCCCTCGCTTACCTGCACTCACATAGATTGTCTCGAACTTTTCAGCACTGGCGTGTAAATAGGTTGCTAAACGTTTCTTTTGCCCTAAAGGGCTCACACCACCGAGTATATAACCCGTGCTGTTTTCTACTTTTTGCGGTGCAGCCATATATACTTTTTTAGCATTACAGGCTTTTGCCAGCTGCTTTAAATTAATTTGTTGGCTAACGGGTGTAATCGCGACGATTAACGTTTGCTCAGAAGTTTCAAGCACAAGCGTTTTAAACACCTTCTCAGCGGGCAAATTTAGTTTTTCAACGGCTTCTAAACCAAAATTTTGGTCTTTGGGATTGTGCTCATAACTCAGCAGTTCAAAATTTATACGGTGTTTTTTTAGTAATTTAGTCGCTGGTGTCATTATTTTTTACCAGTTCGGTTATTTTAAAACTAGGCCTACGATTATACCCAAACCACCTAAAGATACGAGCATCGTTGGGCGTTTTGAGGTGGTTTGCGTCTATACGGAACGT
Source organism: Pseudoalteromonas sp. NEC-BIFX-2020_015 (assembly GCF_012952265.1). Lineage (NCBI taxonomy): Bacteria > Pseudomonadati > Pseudomonadota > Gammaproteobacteria > Alteromonadales > Pseudoalteromonadaceae > Pseudoalteromonas > Pseudoalteromonas sp. NEC-BIFX-2020_015. Next base: position 37,992 of record NZ_JABCJL010000034.1, on the reverse strand, counting down.
TTACTATATAGCATCCCAATTTGCGACTCTTTAATTAACAACTTTATACTCATTTTCTGTTTATAGACCCAAACTAACTTTGCAGGTTAATTGCCCTTCAAATTGATAATTTGAGAGGCTACTGCGCTCAATACAAACTTGTAGCAAGCTTGTAATAAAAATATAAAAATGCACCAAACTATTCCATTAAAGTAAATGCTCTTTTATTTTAAATTAACAAAACAATATAAAAACATTAATTATTAAACAGTTACAAAAAACAAAATAACGCCCACTAATCATTATAGTTAATCACAAATTAGTATTTTTTAGTAATAATTTATTGAAAAATAAGTTATTACGTATTACATTACGATCAAATGCAAATAATTATCATTTAAAAGGATTTGTTACTTTGAAACTCTCTCATCTGTTTGTATGTATTACTACGGCCACTTGTTCAATGGGCGTATATAGCCAAAATACACACTCTGACTCCCCTGCAAATATTGAAAAAATTGAAGTTTTTGGCCATAAATTAACACTCGATAATCAAGATGTTGCCGCATCAGTTTCTTCACTAAACGCAAAAGAAATTGAACGCCAACAAGTTGCAGATCTCACACAATTACTTAGAACATTACCGGGGGTTGACGTATCTGGCAGTGTTAATCCTTTATCAGGTCAACCTTCAATTCGTGGTTTATATGGCGAGCGAATTCATGTATCTGTCGATAATGTGAAACGAAAAAGCGAGTCTGATGGCAGCCAGAACATCGCTGTAATAAACAGTTTAGGAGTTGATCCTAACCAGTTAAAACAAGTCCAAGTATTAAGAGGTGCTGATTCTTTAACCGTAGGTTCGGGCGCACTTGGTGGAAGTATTCGTTTAGTCACCAAAAATGCAGCTGATTATTTAGCCGCTGAAAATGGTGTTGGTGTTAATGTTGCTGCAAACTATCAATCTGTTTCTGATGCTGTTTTTTATTCAGCATCGGCTTTTCATCTAACGGATACGCTTGATACCGTAGCGTACATTAGCCAAGTAAATTACAGTGATATAGACATAGTTAAAAAAGATCACGCACAAGAAGATGAAGTTATTGCACAACTCAATAAAATAAAAAATGAGTCTCAAAGAACAAATTTAACTCTAAAAAACACATGGTATTTTATGCCTGAGCATAGCCTCCAAAGTAAACTAGACTTTAGTGAAACAGAGTCACTCGATCAGCCTTACGGGCAAAGACTCGATTTGGGGATCACCTATCCGACACTCAGTGAAGATTACAAAAATGACTACATTGAAGGTATGCTTAATTACACATACCAACCTCAAAATATGTTTATCGACCTTGACGTACAGGCTTTTTATAGCAAAAAAACCTACGATGAGACTACGAATGGCTACATTATGCGAGGTAAAAATAAAATAGACTTTGATAAAGTCAGTAATGGTGAAAACAAACGCTATGGATTGAGAGTTGCCAACCTCGCAACATTCACGGGCTTAATTGACCATAAATTGGCTATCGAGTTTAGTTTTGATCGCGAACTATTTGACCAGCAACAATATGAAAAAAAGACCCTCTCAAGTTACTACGGACAAAGCCAAGGCGATAATGTATCGCTGTCAGTAATCGACCAAAGTGAATTCTTTAATAAACGTATTCTTTTAACTGCGGGGCTTCGTTACGACAATTATGATCGTAGCAGCGACACCTTTATTAGTTTTGCTGATAATAAAAATAATGCATTATCAAAAGAATTAGGAGTAACATTTAAGGCCACTGAGAATATAAATTTTTATATGAAAGCGGCTGAGGCATTCAGAGCCCCTTCGTTACAAGAGCTGTATAAAAAAGATGAATGGCGCTGTCATATCGGTGGTAAGTTATGCTATTCAGAACCCCAGCCTAATTTAAAAGCTGAGAGTGCTTTAAATTATGAAGGAGGTATCGGCTTCGCATGGCAAGATACTGCATACATTGATCAGCTCAGCATTAAAGCCATATATTTTAAAAGTAACATTGATGATTACATAGATAACGTACCGTATATGTACTACATCGACGCCGACGGTAATAAGCAGCTCGGTTCACCTGGTCCTGATCCTGCCAATGGAATCCCTGTTGCAACACATCGAGATTATAGTGCTAAAAACATTGGTCAGCTAAAAAGTGAAGGCTTTGAAATAGAGGCAAAGTATCAATACAAAAATCTCGATATGTACCTAGGATATGCAAAACTAAACATGGACATTATAGGCCTGCCTAACTTCTTTTTAGGAACAATTGATTACAATAAACAGCCTTATGCTGAAGCCCCAGCAAATAAGTTAACGTGGAATACCAATTATCAATTAAACGATAACTTTAATGTGGGTATACAATTACTCCATTACAGGGCGCAGCAACGCCTTAGTGACACATACAAAAAATATGGCTATGGCACAAGTACATACAGTATTTACAACTTAAATGCACAGTATCAAGGTAGTGATAGCCTCAGTAATCTCAGTGTTCGCTTTGGCGTAAACAACCTAACCAATAAGCGTTATTTACGCGCACCTGCCAGCGAAGCAAACGATCCAAGTGAGTTAGGGAGAAACTACAAGGTGACGCTTAGTTACCAATTTTAATTGTTCAAGCTCAGATTAAGGTATTTATAATTTAGAATTAGTTATACCAAACAACTTTAAATACGTGTTTCAGCTGTAATAAAAAGCGAATGTCATTGCTGCAAATTAACACATTAATTTTAAAGTTGTTTGAGTACATAAGCGTAGATACGCGACACAGTATTGTATCTACGCTGCTCATAAACAACTACATGCGAATAGTTGATAAATATGGCTCCTAGATTAAATAATATTCACCACCGGGATCAAGCGGCTTTTAGCTGCCATGCGTTTTCCATAAATACGCATTGAGCTTACCGCTAACGCAACCACCACAGCACAACCCAACAACCAAAAAGCTGAGAACATAGGTGAGTGTTTAAAATTACCCACTTGATAAACTACTGAGGCGGTAATGTAGGCGAGACCTGTTGACCAAGTCGCTACAAATAGCATCCACTTCATTCCAGCTTCTCTATACATGGCGCCCATAACAGCAACACATGGGGTATATAACAGTACAAACACCAAGTAACTAAATGCGGCTAATTGACTACTAAATAAATTTTCCATAGTCGCGTACGTTGACACATTAACATCTTGATCTACCGCAGCACTCGTTTGGTCACTTACATTCGCGACATTTAGTCCTAACGGATCGAGTAAATTACCAAAAACATCCAGTAAATTGGCAGGCACGCTGGAAAAAGCTTCACCTACTTTATCAAGAACTTTAACCGGTTCATCGCTTGTCGTATTTGCACCTTCTAAGTTTGAATATAAGCTATCTAGCGTACCAACCACCGCTTCTTTAGCAAACACGCCTGTAAATATACCCACTGTAGCAGGCCAATTATCTTGCTCAACACCAATTGGAGAAAATATTGGCGTTGCGAATTTTGATATTTCACTCAGCATTGATTTATCAGTGTTGTCGTTACCAAAGGTGTAATCGGTACCAAATGAACTTAGTATTTTAAGAATAACAAAAACGACGATAATCGTTTTACCAGCGCGCATACAAAAGCTTTTTAAACGCTCCCATGCTTTATAAAGCACCCCTTTTGCCGTGGGCATATGATACGCAGGCAACTCTAAAATAAACGGTGTAAGGGTTGGACTAAATAAGGTATTTTTAAGTACTAATCCTGTCAATACCGCCATTACTATGCCCAGTATATACAGTGCAAACACAAGGTTTTGACCATTGGTTGTAAAAAATGCGGCAACAAATAATGCATAAACACTTAACCGAGCACCACATGACATAAACGGCGACATGGCAATCGTCAATAAACGATCTTTATGAGTTTCTAATGTCCGCGTGGCCATAACCGATGGCACGTTACAGCCAAAACCAACAATTAAGGGTACAAACGCTTTACCAGGTAAACCTATGGCCCGCATTAATCTATCCATAATAAATGCAGCGCGAGCCATGTAGCCTGAATCCTCAATAAAAGCTAAGCAGAAATATAAAAAGCCAATAACAGGAATAAAGGTCGCAACTAACTGAATACCGCCACCGATACCATCGGCTAATAATGCACGTAACCAATCAGGCGCACCGACTGAAGTAAGTATTTGCCCAAAGCCATCAACCAAAATAGCGCCAACGGCAATATCAAAAAAATCTATAAATGCACCGCCAACATTCACCGCAACTGTAAACATTACGTACATAATAGCTAGGAAGATTGGGATCCCTAAAAATCGGTTGATCACTATTGCATCAATTTTATCACTAATCGTATCTGATGCTACACCCTTGGTATTTTGAACTTGATCAGCAAGCTGATGTGCAAATTCATATCGCCCGTTAGCAAATAGCACATCAAGTTCATGATGATCAGCAAATTGTGCAAACTGTGTTTTAGCCAATGCCTGTGTATCTTGATCAGCGTAACTAAAACAGCTTTCATCTTGCTCTAATAAACGCAGTGCAAGCCATTGAGTATCTACATTGTCTATTTTTTTATCACTTGCTTGTAGGCTTTTAACAATTTTGTTTGTCGCATGCATTACTTTTTCATCATAATGCGGCACATGCGACGACACCTGCTTAAGCTCTAAGCCTTTAGCAATGCATAACTTTAATCCTGTAATCCCTTTTTTATTATTGGCACTTAACGCAATTACAGGGCAACCTAACTTTTCTTCTAGGGCTTTAGTATCTATCACTAAGCCATTTCGCTTAGCAACATCAACCATATTTAACACGATAACCAAAGGTACTTTCATTTCAAGTAGCTGTGCGGTCAGGTATAAATTTCGTTCCAGGTTTGATGCATCTAATATATTAATGATCAGCTCAGCCTCGCCACTTAGCGCATAATCTCGTGCTATTTTTTCGTCAAGTGGTGTTTGCGAGTTTACATCAAGTGAGTATGTGCCCGGTAAATCAACCAAATCAACGCGCTGATCAGCAACCTTGAACTGACCAATTTTTTTATCGATCGTCACGCCTGACCAATTTCCAACTTTTTGCTTACTGCCTGTTAGTGCATTAAAAAGCGTGGTTTTACCACAGTTCGGGTTACCAATAACAGCTATGTTTGGATTCATACAGCAAGTTCCAAATTAATCGATTGAGCCTCAGCTTTACGAAGACTTAAAACAGTACCACGCACTTTGATAATCATAGGATCACCAAACGGAGAAAAACGTAGCACATGGACAGGCGCACCAGGGGTAAGCCCCATCGCGAGTAATTTTTGACGCAGCAAACTTGCATTGGGATCAATGCTTACCACAGAGCCATGTTGGCCGATAGTTAATTTATCTAATGTTAACATGCCGTCTTATTCTATTAATTACATCAATGGGCTGATTTTACGCCGATTATCCAATCATGCAAGTGAGACTGATTATCATATCGATAAGTATACAAAATAAAGCAAAAACGAGATGTAATTACCTGTTATAGGTATGTTTTTTAGTAGCTAGAGTTAATGAGTTAACCGTTATTGACTGCTTCGATGAGGTATTCGTTCTTTGCATATTTCATAGATGTTAATTAACTGTTTTTTTAAATTTAACTTTTTATCAAGCAAGTTACTTTTAGGTGGGGTAATTTGTAAATTAATAATAAAGTTTTCAAACAAAAAATGGCGCTAATTAGCGCCATTTTATGAGTAATGAGTTATTACTTCGTCAGATCATCAAAGAACTTTTTTACACCATCAAAAAAGCCTTTTTCTTTTGGACGATTTTTTGAACCATCCTTACCCATACTTTGCTCAAGCTCTTGGAGTAATTCACGTTGGCGCTCATTTAAGTTCACCGGCGTTTCAATTACTACCTTACAAATTAAATCGCCTATAGCGCCGCTGCGTACAGACTTAACACCTTTACCGCGCATGCGGAACATTTTGCCTGTTTGACTTTCTGTTGGGATTTTTAATTTAGCACGACCATCTAAGGTAGGTACTTCAATTTCACCGCCCAATGCCGCTGTTGTAAAGCCAATGGGTACTTCGCAATAAAGGTTATTGCCATCACGTTCAAATATGCGGTGTTCACGCACTGATACTTGAACATATAAGTCCCCAGCTGGTGCACCGTGCACGCCTGCTTCACCTTCACCCGATAAACGGATACGGTCGCCAGTATCAACGCCCGCAGGAATTTTAACTGATAATGTTTTAGTTTTTTCTACACGACCTTGGCCATGGCAGCTGTTACATGGATCAGAAATAATCTGACCAGTCCCCTGACATGTCGGGCATGTTTGCTGTACAGCAAAGAAACCTTGGCGCATTTGCACTTGGCCTGCACCATGACACGTTGTACATGTTTTAGGTTTAGATCCCGCTTTTGCACCACTGCCATCACATGGCGAGCAGCTTACCCAAGTGGGTACTTTAATTTCAACTTCTTTACCACGAACCGCTTCTTCTAAGCTTAAGTCCATGTTGTAACGTAAATCGGAACCGCGTTGTTGACGTGATTGACGTCGACCACCGCCGCCACCAAAAATATCACCAAATACATCACCGAAGATGTCACCAAAATCACCTTGACCGTGGCCACCATGACCACCGCCGCCGCCACCTTGTTCAAATGCAGCATGACCGTATTGATCATACATTTGACGTTTTTGAGCATCGGTTAAAATCTCGTAGGCTTCTTTAACTTCCTTGAACTTAGTTTCAAGTTCTTTATCGCCTGCGGTACGGTCTGGATGATATTTCATCGCTAAGCGTTTATACGCTTTTTTAACGTCTCTTTCGCTGGCATCTTTTGCCACTCCAAGGACTTCATAATAATCGCGTTTTGACATATCTATCACACTACTCTTTTCTTACTGCAGCTTGGCTGCGGATAAACCGATAAATCACATCGATTTACCATCTAATTTACATGCAAAAGGCGCGTCAAGCTTTTGCCTGCGCGCCTAAGGTGTTCATCCTAACTTAAATCATGACACTATTCATCGTGTTTTTAGTTAGGCGAAGCGCTAACAACAATTACTTGTCGTCTTTTACTTCTTCGAACTCAGCATCAACTACGTCGTCATCTTGTTTAGCTGACTGTTGTTGCTGTTGCTCGCCTGCATCTGCGTTGCCTTGTTGGGCTTTAGCTTGTGCAATTTCCATTAATTTTTGTGACTTTTCAGCTAGAGCTTGAGTTTTTGCTTCAATCTCGTCTTTTTTGTCACTCTTAATAGCGGCTTCTAAATCTACTACAGCGGCTTCGATAGCGTCTTTATCTTCGGCTGGAAGTGCATCGCCCGCTTCTTCAATTTGCTTACGTGTACCGTGAACCATTGCATCAGCTTGGTTACGTGCTGCTACAAGCTCTTCGAATTTTTTATCTTCTTCGGCATTAACTTCAGCATCACGAACCATTTTTTCAACTTCTTCATCACTTAAACCTGAAGACGCTTGAATCGTAATTTTTTGCTCTTTACCTGTATCTTTATCTTTTGCAGATACATGTAAGATACCATCAGCATCTACATCGAATGTTACTTCGATTTGTGGTGTACCACGTTGTGCTGGACGAATACCTTCTAGGTTAAATTGACCTAAAGACTTATTGTCACTTGAACGTTTACGCTCACCTTGTAGTACGTGAATCGTTACCGCTGCTTGGTTATCTTCAGCTGTTGAGAAAGTTTGCGATTTCTTAGTAGGAATCGTCGTGTTTTTCTCAATTAACGCAGTCATTACTGAACCCATTGTCTCGATACCTAGAGACAGTGGAGAAACGTCTAGTAATAGTACATCTTTAACGTCACCAGCTAGCACGCCACCTTGAATCGCTGCGCCTACTGCAACTGCTTCATCAGGGTTAACATCTTTACGTGGCTCTTTACCAAAGAACTCCGTTACTGTTTTTTGTACTAGTGGCATACGTGTTTGGCCACCAACAAGAATAATGTCGTTGATGTCGCTAACAGTTAAATCAGCATCCGCTAGAGCACGCTTAAGTGGTTCAATTGATTTAAGTACTAAGTCTTCAACCAGTGACTCAAGCTTAGCACGTGTTAATTTCACGTTCATATGCTTAGGACCTGATGCATCAGCAGTTACATACGGAAGATTTACTTCTGTAGATTGTGCAGATGAAAGCTCAATTTTTGCTTTTTCAGCAGCTTCTTTAACACGTTGCATTGCAAGTGGGTCAGTCTTTAAGTCTAGACCTTGATCTTTCTTGAATTCAGCTACTAAGTAGTTAATAACACGGTTATCGAAATCTTCACCACCTAAGTGAGTGTCACCATTGGTAGCAAGTACTTCAAATGTGTGCTCGCCTTCAACTTCATCAATCTCAATGATTGATAAATCGAAAGTACCACCACCTAAGTCATATACTGCAACAATGTTTTCGCCTTTATTTTTATCCATACCGTAAGCAAGTGCTGCGGCTGTAGGCTCATTGATAATACGCTTAACTTCAAGACCCGCAATACGGCCAGCATCTTTTGTTGCCTGGCGCTGTGAATCGTTAAAGTATGCAGGAACAGTAATAACGGCTTCTGTTACTTCTTCGCCAAGGAAATCTTCAGCGGTTTTTTTCATTTTTTTCAAAACTTCAGCTGAAATTTGTGGTGCTGCGCGTTTTTCACCGCCTGCTTCAACCCATGCATCACCGTTATCTGCTTTGATGATTTTAAAAGGCATGATGCCGATATCGCGTTGTACTTCTTCGTCTTCAAAACGACGACCGATTAGACGCTTAATCGCAAATAATGTGTTGGTTGGGTTTGTCACTGCTTGGCGTTTTGCAGGTTGACCAACAAGTGTTTCACCATCTTGCGTGTAAGCAATAATTGATGGTGTTGTGCGATCGCCTTCCGCGTTTTCAATTACGCGTGCTTTACCGCCGTCTAGTACTGCAACACAAGAGTTTGTAGTACCTAAATCGATTCCAATAATTTTACCCATGAAACATCTCCAACTTCAAAATTCATTAATACGTTCGATGACTAGTAAATAGGGATGCACAGAACTGAATTCAACTGTAAAAATGAAAAAAAAGTGATTTTTTATCATTTATTTTGCAAATAACCCTGATAATTGTATGGATTGATGTTTTTTGCGTCAATCAACCCACACACAAACTGGTCTGATGAGTTTTTCCGTGCTATAAAATTGCAATAATAAATAATCATTACACAAGGAACTGCTATGCATTTCGATCAACTCCTTCAAAGCGCCGCACATATTGGCCTTATGCCAGCCCACGAACAAGCTAAAGCAACAATGCAATTTCCGGCTAATTGGTGCCAAGGCAGAACAGCGTTTGGGGGGCTTTCAGCGTCTTTACTTTATCAAGCAATGCGCCAACAAGTTGAAGCAAGTCGTCGATTACTATCAATAAGTACGAACTTTGTCGGTCCTTTATTAGCTGATACTGAGTTTTCGTTAATAGTAGAGGTTTTAAGAGAAGGTAAAAGCAGTACGCAAGTATTAGCAAAGGCAGTGCAAAATAATCAAGTGAGTGTAGTAGTACAAGCATGCTTCGCTAAACCCCGTGATTCAGCAATTAATGTACCTATTACTAAAACGATGGACTTGAAACCTGTTGATCCACGTTACACTTTGCCTTTTAAGTCAGGCGCGATGCCGGAATTTTTTCAGCATGTTGATTTGTGCCCACAACAAGGCGCTATGCCGTTTGCTGGTGCAGATACATCGCACTTAGGTGGTTGGATGCGATTAAAAGAATCGCCGAATGAAATAACCGAAGCCCATATTATTGCTTTGACGGATGCATGGCCGCCAACATTACTACAAATGTTTAAGCAACCTGCTCCTGCAAGTAGTATGTCTTGGTATTTGGAGTTTGTACAAATGCCGCAGTTAGGTGCGCAGCAATGGCTTGGCTTTGAGGCAATAACACAGCATTGTAAACATGGTTATGGCTTAGAGGATGGCTGTATCTGGTCACAGTCAGGAGAATTAATCGCCCTTACTCGTCAAACCGTTGCGTTATTTGATTAATTCTGGATTGACTACTTGCGCATAATCACTGCCTTCAAAAGCCATAATTGCACGGTACTCACCATTTTCTTTGATATGGGTAAGCCCCATATCAAAGACTTCTTGTAATACTTGGCTATTGAAGTATGCCGGACGAGGAGCTTCTTTAAAAATAGGATGGATAGTAATCACCTGCGCCAGTGCGTGCTTTTTCTGATATTGCTGGAAATAATATAAGAAAACCCGTTTTTCAAGCACAATCACATCAACCCATTCTTTTAATAAGTTATCAACCTGCGCAGCTTGATTTACCACTTCATCATAAAATTGTAATCTTGTGGTAATAGTTTTAAATGGAGCTGGTAAAAATGCCGTCGCATTTTGAAATGCTAATACGCTCTTCCCTGTTAAGTCATAAATTGTATTTATTATGTAATCGTTCTTTTTGAGACTAACCGCAACATTTTGATACGCAAGTAAGCTATCACTTGAATAAATCCCCCGCGAGTATCCACCAGCGTAATTTAGAGCAACATCAATTTTTCTTTGCTCAAGCAGCTGCTCTGCACGCTTATTAGACATATAGACGATTTCTAAATTGGTTATACCTTGACTTTTAAAGGCTGATTTAAGAATTTCTAGTTGTAAACCCGTACTATCATCACTAAAAACATATGGAGGCAGTGATGCGCTCGCAGCAATTGTAATTCGATCAGTTAGCTTTGGGGCACTTAAAGCAAGTGAATCAATACTAAATAAAACAAACAATATTGCTAATAAATATTTCATATTAAACCTTATAAAATCAAACACCGACGCTTACAGTGTTAAGAGATATTTGCCAAGTAAATTTATCAGGTAATTGTATTTACAATATAATTGATGCAAACTTGTCTTATATTACTTGTCAGTGGATATTAATTTGCAAACAGCTTGCCCTAACTGTGATTTAATTATCGAAGTTCCTCGGATAGCTGCTAAGCAAGTGGCTGTTTGTCCACACTGCCACACTAAGCTTTGCTCTGCAAATCTAAATAACGATGCACGAATAGTAGCCTTAAGTCTTAGCTCGCTTATCATGCTACTCAGTAGTATGTTCTACCCTTTTATCTCATTTAGCAGTAGTGGTATTACCCAAACTATAACCCTTCCCGACGCGGCTCGCATACTTTTTAACTACGACAGTGATTTACTTGGTATTTTTATTGATCTGAGTATTATCGGTTTGCCTATGGCGTTATTAGTAACATTAATCCCATTGCATTTAGGTTTATTGAAAGTACTTCCTTATGGTTTTGCCAAACGATTGCTTAAATATACATTAGCCATTGAACCTTGGGTCATGTCTGAAATATTTTTAATTGGTGTGTTAGTCAGTATGGTTAAAATTATGTCCATGGCTGATATTAGTTTTGGGGTGAGTTTTTGGGCTTATGTGGCATTTGTTATTTTTTATATTGCTACGCTTACGCAACTCAATCACAGGCGACTGTGGGATCAAGTTCAACCAATAAAAGCGATTAAATACGTTCATCATAGTCACCGAGCAATAGATAATAACGTACGTTCATGCCATGTTTGCCATCAACTGAGTGACTCTCAATACTGTACTCGGTGCAACACAAAAACACATATACGTAATCCCCATAGTGTACAAAAAGCTGCTGCATGGCTTATTACTTCCGTTGCGTGTTATATCCCAGCCAATATTTTCCCTATAATGTACACCACCAGCTTGGGAGATGAATCCCCCTCTACCTTAATTGGTGGCGTAATAGTATTGTGGCAAGCGGGCTCTTATCCTATTGCGCTAATAATCTTTTTAGCCAGTGTAGTCGTGCCTTTAGCAAAAGCATTAATCCTTACGCTTTTATGTTTATTAGTTAGTAAACCGGCAAATAGCCAAACAAAAGGCTATACCAAGGTATACTTATTAACTGAGTTTATAGGACGCTGGTCTATGATTGATGTATTTGTTGTGGCAATTTTAGTAGCCTTAGTCCAACTTGGGAACTTAATGTCGGTAACCCCCGGTATAGGCACAGTATTTTTTACAGTTATGGTAATTTGCCAAATGTTGGCAGCGCACGCATTTGATCCTCGACTATTATGGGATTCTCCAAGCAATGATAATAAACACAACCAATTAGAGAAAAAACATGAGTGAAATAGCTAACATCAAAAAAGAACCAACTATTTCAGGTATTTGGATAATCCCTATTATTGCTTTATTGGTTGGCGCATGGATGCTATATCAGTATCAAGCAAGTAAAGGTGCCACTATTTACATATCAATGCCTCAAGCTGAGGGCATTGTTGCGGGTAAAACAGAAATAAAAGTACGCAGTGTAAAAATTGGCCATATTGATCATGTTCGTCTCTCTAGTGATAAAAACAGTGTTATTGCACGTGCGCAAATAGATAAACATTATGATAGTTTACTTACTGATGACGCCACTATATGGGTTGTCAAGCCGCGTATTGATGAAACGGGGATCAGTGGTATGAGTACATTATTATCCGGTGTTTACTTGGAATTCGCCCCAGGAGAAAGTAAAAACATCACCGACCGTTTTGATTTACAAGATGAACCTGCACTAATAGGTAAAGATGTTAAAGGGGGTCGTTTCACATTACAAAGCTTTAATGCAGAAGTCATGGAGGTCAGCACCGGAATTTTCTTTAAAAACTATAAAATTGGCCAAATTGAAACGGCGACTTTTGATTGGAAAAATCAAGCCATGAAGTATGGTATTTTTATCAATGAACCTTATCAAAATTTGATCACTCTGAATTCTATTTTTTGGGTCAACTCGGGCATTGAAATTGATTTATCAGCTGATGGAATTAACTTCAAAACAGGCTCATTGAGTAAGTTATTAAAAGGGGGAATTTCGGTCGGTTTACCAGAACAACAAGCGCCGGGTGACTTTGCCCAAGACGGTCATGGTTTTTCTTTAAGTAACAGCTATCAAGATGCTCTTGAAGAACGTTTTTATGATTTTGATTATTACTTAATTGAATTTGAACAATCAATACGTGGTCTACGTGCGGGTGCACCTGTTGAATACAGAGGCATGCGTGTTGGCACTGTAGTAGAAGCGCCAGCAAATGTTATTATTGACGGTAAACCCGCTCATTTTAAAACAGATAACACCGCAGTTCCTGCACTTATAAAAATAGAGTACGGCCGTATGTATCACGACAGTGCTTCGGCTAAAGAGTTTTGGAAAAGCAGTGTTGATGGCTGGATAAAAAATGGTCTGCGTGCATCATTAAAACCGGGTAATTTACTTACGGGTGCCGTGTATGTTGATTTTGATATTTATCACGATACACCTGAAGCTCAACTCACATCTATTGCTCAATACCAAGTGTTTCCCAGTGTTTCCAGTGGTATTACGGTGCTTGCAGATCAAGTCTCTGATGTACTCAATAAAGTAAACAGTTTAAAAATTGAAGATAGCTTAGCGCAAATGCAGTCTACATTTGCCGATTACCAAGCACTGGCTAATGAAATGCGTGCGTTGTTAAGCAAACAAGATACACAAAATTTACCCGGTGACTTTAACCGCAATTTTGCTGAAATGACTAAAAGCATGCAGCAATTTGATATTACTATGAAGCAATTTGAAAAAACCATGGCGAGTTATCAGCAAGGTTCACAATTTCATCATCAGTTACAACAAACACTGTCTGAGTTTAAGCGTTTGAGTGAAGAATTACAGCCATTAACTCGTGGTTTAAACGAACAACCTAACATGTTTATTTTTGACAAATCATTACCCGCAGATCCAACACCGAGGAAACAATAATGCCATATACTTTCATCGCTAAAGTGCTAATAGCAATAAGTCTGACATTATTAACCGGATGCAGTCAGTCACTTAATTCATCTATTGAATATTATCAATTCGAGCAGGCTATCAAGCCAATTCAACGAAATAGTATTGATACCTCAACACAGTTACGTATTAATACTGTTACTTTACGCGGCGCGTTAAACAATCGTGGAATTGCTATGAAAATAGATAATAATCAAATCAATGCGGCTAATTATCATTTATGGAGTGAAGCACCCGATCAAATGCTTACAGCAAGCAGTCATCAGACTTTGTTTACCGCGCTTGATGATTGGATGGTTGTCAAAGGCTTGCCTGTGATCACTGATAAAGATCAACAAAGCTATTATGAATTAGAATATGAGCTACACCACTTTTATGGTGATAAACAAGGTAATGCAGATATAGCTGGGCTTTGGCGTCTTTACTATACCTCATTTGAGCACGGTCGTTCTTTACAAGCGGTTCACTATTTTAGTGAGCTAACCCCCTTAGTTGAGAATGACTATGAAGGGCTTGTTGCTAGCCTAGAAAAAACCTGGCATACCATTAATTTACAAGTAGCAGCTCAGTTGCACACCATTAAAAGGTCTTCAAAAATACATTAATAGCGAGTGCATCGGGGCTTATGATCACCTTAGTATAATCACTAAAGTCCAGCTTTTTAAAGACTCGTTTGGAAGCGGTATTGTCTTGTGAAGTAATTGCACTTATTACATCAAACTGTTGACTTGCAGTAGCGCATTACATCCCTGTGTTTATACCCTTTCCCCGTATATTCGGGTAATAGTGCATAACCGAGATCAGAGCTATTTACCTTTAACTAAAAAAGCCCCGTTGATATGCGGGGCTTCTTCGTTTTTATTTCTCGCGAACAAGGATAGTTAAGTATGGTTAATCTGCACTATTTGCTTACCGGTAAACCCCCCATTAACTTGCATATTGAGTGCGTTTGAAATACTTTTCGCATCAAATTTAACTGCCGTAATAGCAGGGATCATGAGTGTGCCTTGCGCCATATTTTCGAGCAATAAATTTCCCATAAAACTCATTCGCTGTTGAGCGCATAAGCTATTAGCCAGCCATGCCCCTCCTAATGAAACAATACCAATATTAGGCGCTCGCCTAAACATCAACTCTTGCTCAAATTTAGGCAGTGGATTTAAACAGGCTATACGACCACAAAATCGCATTAATTCAACATTACGCACTGTTGTTTCACCACCAATTGAATCCAGTACCGCATCAAAACCTTGTGGGCCTAACTCTTTTTTGATTTTTTCACTGAGTTTTTTATCGGTATAATCAAACACAGCATCAGCACCCAGTTTTTTAACAAGTTTATGATTTCGCTTACTTGCCGTTGTAAAAACAGTGGCACCACGTTGCTTGGCAAACTGAATTGCAAATTGACCAACAGCACCTGCGCCGGCTTCAATCAGGATTGAATCGCCCTCTGTTAATTGCAATTTATCAAGCGCAATTAACGCTGACATACCCGCACAAGGTAACACCGCAGCATCGCTAAATGTGACTTCATCTGGTATTAGTGACACAGCATAATTAGGGACTTTGGCGTATTCAGACAGCACGCCTTGCTCACCAATATTACCATGCCACATTACCCGCGAGCCTACCTCAGGGAATATCCCCTTACGTGCTTTAACAACCACCCCCACAGCATCTAAGCCAAGAGTGTGGGGGTATTGCCATTTGCAAAAGCCCTGTTTAGCAAAGTATGCATCAACGGGATTTAAGCCAACATACTCAACTTTGATCAGCAGTTCATTGTCTACAATTTCTGGCACAGGCAATTCCAACTCAGATAAATCGATCTGCTCGTTGGGCTCAAGTAGCGCAATCGCGCGCATTGTTGCGGGAATTGGCGATAAAAAATCAGTATGTGGCATCAATAACTCTACATTGGCTAATTAACTAACACATAACTCCAACGACCATTAAATACTTGATAGGTATCTACCTTGGCAAGTAATGATGAAATCGTTGAGTCAATTGCATTTTCTTGCGCTATTAAAACATCCTGTCGCGCATCTAACAACTCTAAGTATGGTATTTGCCCTTCTTGATACATAGCCTGCGCTTGTAAAAAGGCACTATTGGCAAAATCAAAGCGTTGTTTTGCATAGTCTTGCTGCTGACTTTGCTTTACTAATAATTGCAATGATAGTTCACTTTCACTCATTGCATTTAACACAACCTGTTGATATTGACTGTAAGCGGCTTCACTCAAGTATTGTTGTGCATCACGCTGGGCTAATAAAGCCGGGTAACTTAATAATGACCACTTTATTTGTGGTGCAACTTGCCATTGCTGCTGTGTATCTGACAATCGATTATTATCTAAACTCAATACACCTGCAAACGCACTTAAACTAATATCTGGTAACAACGCTTTACTTGCCGCTACGCTTAATGAGTGAGCTTGGCTAAACTCAAATAACGCTTGGCTAATATCAGGACGAAGCGCGATTGCATCACTTGGTTTTGCTAAACTAACCGTAAATCCACGTTCAAGTACACTACGCTCATCTATCAATGTAATATCACTCGGTAATTGCCCTGATAACATTGCAAGGCTTGCTAAGTCGCGAAACTGTGCATATTTAATATCCGGTAATAATGCTTGCTGGCGCTTTAGCTGCGCTAAAGTACGGTTTAAATCAAGCTCATTAGCAATTCCTTCTTCAACCTGAGCGCGCAATACACCTATACTTTGTTTAAGCGCCTCAATTTGCAGTTCAATAATATGCTGTTTTTGCTTATTTCCTTGATAACTTACAAACCCTTTAACCACCGACGCAACGACTTCAATATGTAGCGCACGTACTTGCTCTGCTTGACTCATTGCCCCTGCATTACTGGCATTAACTAATGCAGTTACTTTCCCAAATAAATCCAGTTGCCAATCAAAATTGGCATTGGCAGCTGACTGGCGAGTATTTAGCTCGCCCAAACTACTACGCGTTGCTTCAATACCTACCCCACCTTGGGGCAAGTATTGTGCTTTTTGCCCCCCTAAGCGGGCAAGTGCACTTTTCAGTTTTAATTGGCTGGTTCGTAAATCGTGATTATTAGCACGCGCATTTGCAACCAAGTTATTAAGCTGTGACGAATCTAATTGTTGCCACCAATTCAGTTCATCTTGACCTACTAACTGAGATGCAATTTGTGTTTGCGCAACAAACTCTTGAAGCTGACTCTGATGTTGCTGTTCATCTATTTTACTAGCACAACCGGCTAACAACCCCGCAACCAATACAGCGGTTATACGCAACTTATTACTGTTCATTTACTTGCTCCACTGTCGCGTGTTCTTTGCTTTTTGTGACCAAAATATAAAATACTGGCGTGAATAACAAACCAAATACCGTCACACCAATCATGCCTGAAAATACTGCATTCCCCATCGCATGACGCATTTCTGCACCGGCCCCTGTTGCTAATACCAGCGGGATTACACCAGCAGTAAAGGCAATCGAAGTCATGAGGATTGGTCTTAATCGCATCCGACACGCTTCTAAAATCGCATCAAAATGACTTAATCCATGGTTATTTTTATCGCGCGCAAACTCCACCATCAATATCGCATTTTTAGACGCGAGTGCGACCAAGACGATTAAAGCAATTTGCGTGAAAATATTATTATCAGAGCCCACTAGCCATACACCCATTAATGCAGAGAATATTGTCATAGGCACAATTAAGATAATCGCCAGCGGTAAACGTAAGCTTTCATATTGTGCTGCTAATACCATAAACACTAATAACACCACCAATGGGAAGACATACACCATGGTATTACCCGCCAAAATTTGTTGGAAAGTCACTTCTGTCCACTCATACTCTATGCCACTGGGTAAATTATCAGCCAGAATGAGTTCAATAGCCTGTTGTGCTTGATCTGAGCTATAACCCGGTGCTGGACTGCCGTTAAGCTCTGCACTTGGGTAACCATTATAATGCATAACGCGATCAGGGCCTGTGGTTGGCGTTACCGTTAATACTGAACCAAGCGGTACCATGTTACCTCGGTTATTTCGTACTTTAAGGTTTAATACCTGTTCTGGATCAAGGCGATAATCTATATCAGCTTGGGCATTAACTTGGTAAGTACGGCCAAACATATTAAAGTCATTAACATACATAGAGCCAAGATATACCTGTAGTGCATTAAATACTTCATCTAATGGGATGCCTTGGATCAACGCTTGTTCGCGGTCGATATCAATATCCATTTGCGGAACCTGAATCCTAAAGCTTGAGTACAACCCCATTAAAGCAGGATCTTGCTGTGCTTTTCCAATCACTGTTTGCAAGCTATTAAATAAGGTTTCGAACCCTTTATTACCACGATCTTCAATTTGCAGTTTAAAACCACCTGTAGTGCCTAAACCTTGAATTGGCGGCGGCGGGAAAACAGCAACAAATGCCTCATCAATAGCACTAAAGCGCTGATTAAGTTGCGCGGCAATAGCCATCGCAGACTGACTTGGATCAGTACGCTCACTAAACGCATCTAATGGAGTAAAGACAATGGCGCTGTTAGGACTATTGGTAAAGCCATTAACTGACAAGCCTGGAAACGCAACTGTGTCTGCAACACCGGGCACTTGCAGCGCTATTTCTTGCATTTGTCTTACTACATCTTGCGTACGATCTAAGCTTGCTGCGTCAGGTAATTGAGCAATTGCTACTAGGTACTGTTTATCCTGTGCGGGAATAAAACCACCCGGGACAGCATCAAAAAGTTTGAACGTACCGCCGAGTAGAGCAACATAAACAACCATTACCACCATACTCATTCGCATCATTTTTTTAACAAGCTTTTGATACCCTTTAGCACCGCGATCGAACACTCGATTGAACGGGGCAAACAACCAGCGGCCAAATAAACGATTAAGTAAACGTGTCAATGCATCTGGCTTTGCGTCGTGACTTTTTAACAATAACGCTGCTAAGGCTGGCGACAGTGTTAGTGAGTTAAATGCAGATATAACCGTAGAAATAGTAATTGTTAGCGCAAACTGTTTATAAAATTGACCTGAAAGCCCAGAAATAAATGCCGTTGGAATAAACACTGCACACAACACTAACGCAATCGCGATAATTGGCCCTGTTACTTCACTCATTGCTACACGGGTAGCCTCTAAAGGAGAAAGACCTTGCTCAATGTTTCGCTCAACGTTTTCGACCACAACGATGGCATCATCAACAACAATACCGATTGCTAATACTAAACCAAATAACGATAAGGTATTTATCGAAACACCTAACCATTGCATCACAGCGAACGTACCAATTAAAGATACTGGCACAGCAATTAGAGGTATTATCGAAGCGCGCCATGTTTGTAAAAATAACACCACCACAATAACAACAAGTGCAATTGCCTCTAGTAACGTGGTAATTACAGCATCAATTGATCCACGTACAAATACAGTAGGATCATAAACGATGTCGTACTCAACCCCACTTGGAAAATCGTTTGATAAACGTGCCATCGTTTCACGCACCTGATCTGAAAGCTCTATCGCGTTCGAACCCGGGCGCTGAAATATCGGCATTGCTAAAGCGGGTTGATTATTGAGCTCCGCACGCAACGAGTACGTATTTTGGCCTAAATCAATACGGGCAACATCATTTAAGCGTGTAAGTTGGCCTTGTTCACCGACTTTGATGATCACCTGTTCAAACTCTTCAATGCTGTTTAAACGTCCTTTAACATTAAGTAGCACCTGAAATTGGCTGTCGTTTGAGGTTGGCTGTGCACCTAAACTACCCGCAGCAACTTGTTGATTTTGTGCGCGAAGTGCGCTTACCACATCCATTGCCGTTAATTCGCGTGCTGCAAGTGCATCAGGGTTTAACCATACGCGCATAGAGTATTGCCCAGCACCAAAAAGCTGTACATCTCCCACTCCACTTAAACGTGCAATTTGGTCTTTTATATACAAATCCGCATAATTAGATAGGTAAGCGGTGTCGTGGGTTTTTTCAGGTGAATACAAATGTACCACCATGGTTAGATCCGGGGATGACTTTTCAGCCACAACGCCTAAGCGTTGCACTTCTTGCGGTAAACGTGGCAATGCACTGTTAACGCGGTTTTGCACTTGCACTTGAGCACGATCTAAATCAGTACCGAGCGCAAACGTAACAGTTAACGTCATGCGGCCATCACTGGTCGCTTGTGAAAACATATACAGCATGTTTTCAGCGCCATTAATTTCTTGTTCTAATGGCGTGGCAACAGTTTGTGCGATTACCGTTGGATTTGCACCCGGGTAGTTAGCTGTAACAACAACCGTTGGAGGCACAACTTCAGGGTATTCACTCACTGGTAATTGAAATAACGAAATACCACCCGCAATTAAAATAATTAATGACAGCATGGCCGCAAAGATTGGCCGTTGGATAAAAAAGTGTGAAAATTTCATAAATTACCCTACTTCTTAGCCATTAAAATATGCTGCGCTGTTGGCGAGAGCGTAAACGCCACACCTTCGGTATCTAACGTTATTTGATTTGGCGCAATGGGCATACCTGGTCCCACACGTGCAGGCCCATTAACAGCTATCACATCGCCTGTTTTTAAGCCTGATGTGATAGTGCGAAAACGACCGTAGCGCTCACCAACCGTAACAAGCTTATATTCAAGAATATTATTGTCACCAACAGTCAATACAAAACGATTTTTCAAATCGGTACCTATCGCTCTATCTGGCACGATTACCTGCTCTGTGACATCGCTGGCGGCTAATTTAATACGCGCAAATGACCCCGCGCGTAGCGCTTCGTTTTCATCAAAGCGTGCACGTACACGTAATGTACCCGTTGCTGCGTTTATTTGATTATCAATAAAATCAATATACCCAATGTGAGCAAATGCACGTTGACCGACCTTTTGCATTACAACTTGTTGTTTATCATTGGCTGTTACATCATTAAAAGCGCTATTCCATGTACGCTCGTCTACATCAAAGTACGCGTACATCGTTTGATTTGACACAATTGACGTTAAAACCGTTTGCCCAGCCAGTACGTTATTACCTTTGGTAATATTTGCTAAGGAGATAACGCCATCAATCGGTGAGCGTATATCTGTAAATTCTAAATCCAGTTTGGCTGAAACTAGCTGCGCCTTTAATGCTGCTAACTGAGCTTCTCGTTGATGTAACATCGAAGTACGAGATTCAGCTTGCTCGGTAGAAATAGCTTTTCGCTGCGTTAACCTTACCGCTCTTTTCGCTTCGCTTTGCGCTTGAGATAAAGCCGCTTTTGCACTTTGTACTTGTGCTTCAAGGCTGGTAACAACTGCCGCATATGGACGAGCATCTAATTTAAAGAGTAAATCGCCTTGTTTAACGTTATCGCCTTCTTTAAACGCAATGTGATCAATAACCCCTGCAACTCGTGGCATAAGAGCAACCTCTTCAGGTGCTTCAAGTCGTGTCGTGAAAGTGTGCCAATTTTGTACTGGTTTGATAATTACTTGTGCAACATCAATTGGCTGTAAGTGCTGTTGTTGACTGGTTTGTTGGCTTGGTTCTTCCGCACATCCGCTCAGAGCAAGTGATGCCCCTAAAATTGCAGTAGCTATTAAGTATTTGTTCATGACGACGCTCCTTTTAGTATATTTATCCATGGTACGGAACAAACCTGCGGACAAAAACTATAGATTTTAAAACTCATTAATGCCAATATGGCACCAATTAAATTTGAATGAGCAAAATATGGATACTACGAGTCGTTTATTAATGTTGTTAGAAGTGGTTGAGCGTGGCTCTTTTGCTAAAGCAGCTGAAACCCGTAATATTGATCGTTCTGTGATCTCAAAACAAATTAGCCGTCTTGAGGATGACTTAGGTGTTCGTTTATTAAATCGAACCACTCGTTCATTTTCACTTACTGCAGCTGGCGCTGAAATGGTCAAAAAAGCCAGTGAGCTACGCGAACTATTAGGTGAAACCGTACGCCTTGCTGAGAACTATCACCAAGAACCGCGCGGCGTGTTAAAAATCACATCCTCAACCATTATTGGACGGCGTTATTTACAACCCGTGATCAATGATTTTCAAAAACGCTTTCCGCAGGTTGAGGTTGAGTTACGCTTAGATGATAGGCTTGTCGATATTGTCTCTGAAGGGTTTGATTTAGCATTTAGGGTGGGAGAGCCCAAAGATTCATCCTTAATTGCTCGTAAAATTGCCCGTAATCGATTACTACTTTTGGCATCACCAGAGTTTATTAGAACGTATGGATTGCCTGAAAAAATTGAAGATTTAATTGATTTACCCGCAGCCAGCTATTCAAGCACTTCATTGCGCGTTGAGGGCGTGAAGTATGTTGATGAGTTTGGTTTGCCACAAGAGCAAAAAATTAAAAGCGTATTTAGAGCGAATGATGCAGAAGTACTTTTAGATAAAACCCTTTCTGGAACAACTTATGTTCTTGCACCCGCGTTTATTATCGGCAATGAAATTAAGGAAGGACGATTAGTGCCTATGCTTACACATTTAAAACTTGCCGAATACAGTGCCATGTATGCAGTTTATCCACATCGCGATTTACCAGTTCGTACTCGGCTATTTTTTGATGCAATACGTGAGCATTTAGGAAAAGACTTGCCTCTATGGGAACAAAATATTCCAGAGTTTGAGTTAATGTATCAAGGAAATTAAATAGTCGCGTCATTAAGAGGCTTGATTTAGTTGCTTTCCCTGTGGTGGGTCATTAAAAACAACTTGGTTACGTCCGTTATTTTTAGCTTGATAGAGCCTATCATCTGCTGCTTTTATTGTTTGCTTTAAGGTTTCATTGCCACTGTAAGCGATAACGCCAATACTTGCTGTAATTGACACTGATTGCTCTGCAATAATAAGCTTATTATTCTCTATAGTATGTCTAATATTTTCTGCAATGTTTGCCGCCTCAGACGCCGATGAGTGAGCAACAAAGATGGCAAACTCTTCACCACCAATACGAAAAACAGCACCTTCTTTAGTTAACTGAGATTTGATAATTTTAGTTACTTCAATCAGCACACTGTCACCAATTGCATGGCCAAACTCGTCGTTTACTTTCTTAAAAAAATCTAAATCCATTACCATCGTATAAAGATTTTCTTTATCACTAAGTTCAATCTCAAAATATTGATTCATTGCTAAGCGGTTCCCAGCGCCTGTAAGTGGATCTAACATTGCTAAATCTTCCAAACGCTTAGAAAAACTAGCTCGGCTTGTTTCAAATACATGCGCAATAACCCAAATAGTAACATAGCTAAATGCGAGATTTAAACCTAGATTCGATGGGGAATATGGAGCCACACTTTCTTTTGTTATTAATGCGATGGCTTGCAACAGAGCCAGTGACATTGACAAACCAAAGCCCCACAACTTTCCCAATAATAAGTAATACAGAACGGGTAAAACGAGGGTCCAAACAAAAAGTGCGTTATATACACTTGATAAGTAACTACCCAGCACAACTAATAACGACACAAAAGTGCAAATACTGACAGGCTGCCAAAGTTTAAATACATGTTTAGTTATATAAAAATAAATACCAAAACAATACACAGAAAAAACAACTTCCAAAGCGCCTAATATTAAAAAGTCATTTATTAATAGATTAAATACCGCAAATATCCCTGACAGAACACCTAGACACAGGCACATCCACTTAAGAACTCTACTACGTAAAGCAAGCGTGCTATTAAGGGCCGCAATATCCATTTATAAACTTAATTTAAGAAGAGACTGGCTATTATTTTAAACATAAATGGTTATATCTCAAGTGTAGAAGGCCAATCACTGCATTTAACCTCTACTAATAACGCTCAGACGAACTAAAAGTTACTAAAGTGCAACTTCCATTTTATAGTAGGCTACCTCCCCTTTGAAAAAGCGCTCACTGCACACATGCATATCAAACCGTTTATAAAACTCTAAAGCAGACTCTCTGGCATCACACCAAAAGTAATCAACAGTGCCACCTTTTAAAAACGTAATGATAAATGTAAGCAATTGTGATCCTATCCCCTGATTTTGATATTGCGGATCAGTGGCAAACTTGCGTAAACGTGCTTTATTTAATGTTAAATATACGGATGCTACACACACTAATAAATCATCAACGAATACCCCAAAATGTAAACCATCGTCATCCTCTGGTATATGACAATACTCTAAAGGTTTATTTGGCCATAAAACACGGTGGCGAAGAGGAATTGTTTGCTGCCATGAAATTTTACGTATTTTCATATAATTAGGGCGTGTTGACCTTTCGTGATTGATTTTGCAGCAGTCTATTTGGTATTTAGGCAAGGCAGCGCCTATGGTGTGTGGTTGTTCCCCATAAATAGGCGATAACGCAGTATAAATGCCAAACATGCGCTGCCCAATGGGTTCTTCCTAGGGGCGATTAACTCTTTGTTGCTCGGTTTTTACTTAGCCCGCTAGGTTACAAACCTCGCGCCGCGATTAAATCGCCCCTAGATTGAACAAATTTCAATCCACAAAGGTCAACACGCCCTAGAACCCTTAAAATATCAATCATTTATCAAATCGTCTATTTCATCAACCATTTGTGTAAACTCCTTACGTGCATGCTTAATCTGTTTATCCGACAAGGTTTGCCTTAAATCAACTAATAATGCCGCATAACGCGCTAAGTTTTGTTGATCGTGCATAATTAACTCTTCACTCATAAATGCGTGCCTGTTTTTAATAATACGGCCAAGCTCTCGCGTAAAATCATCATTATCGAGTTTATCGGAGTTAAATGCAGTGCTCAAAGCATCTAACCGCGTTTGTTTATAGCGTTGCCATAATATAAATGTTGATTGAAATTCACTATTAGCCACTGTAATTAGCTGCGTTTGTTCTGCCGATAACTTTCCCAGCCAATCAGCATAAGTTGCTAATTGATCTTTTAAACGCTCTTCAGAACGCTCCTTTGCTGTTTGCTCTGCAAATTCTTGCTGCTCTTCATTCATTTTGTCGCTAATTGCAGCTATAAACTGTGCACGTTGTTTACTATCAAGTGTTTTGGCAACTTCAATTAAAGGCATGCTTATATGCTCTACTAAAATTTGCCAGTGTTGTTTAGTGTTTTGAAAGTGCGCAACAAGTATTTTCTGCGATGGTGTTCCTGACAGTATCTCTTGTAATGTAATAAGATCTTTTTTGTATAACGGTAGCTGTGTTTTTCGGTGCCAATCTCGCATTTCTTTGATTAACGATTTAACCGTTTTACTTTGCTGCTTGTCTAAATCAACATAATCATCAATCCAAAATGTGGATAACCAACCAATATTGTTATAGGTAAAAGATGCTGAACACCCAGCTAAACTAAGCAGCATTAACCCAATCAATCCAAGCTTATAGTTTAAACGTATATTTTTTATAAACATTTTAGTTTTTATTAGAGTACGAATAACCCTACGGTAATCAACTTATTCGCCGGTGTAAATGGAGCAATTCAAAATAAAACAAATTAAATGTAAATAGTTATCATTTAGCTGTTGACTGACACGTTAAACTAAGTAATAATCGTTCGCATCAACACAGAATAACCCACACATTAATACTTCGCTTAGTGTGAATGGAATGTACCGACCTCAGTGCCCTAGGGAAGAATAACCAGTAAGGATGCTGGACCCCTTTAGTACAACTTTGTTGATGAAGATAGTGACGCTTCAGCAGTATTGCTTACTCGACCCAAGTAATACAACTTTAAGATCACACTTACTTGCTACATTGCTCATATCGGTGACGGTTGATATGAACCCAAAAAGCCCCTAAGGGGCTTTTTTTATTTCTTTAAATTTTCTGTAATATCTGTATCTTATATCTATTCGTTATCATTTTTAGAACCAAGCTAGGCAATTGCTATTGTTAGGACTAAAATTAAAGAGTTATAAACTCAATGGAGATATTGCCATGTGGCAACCTAAGTTTAATGTATTGTTAATGGTCGCTGCACTTGGCATTAATGGTGTTGCCCATGCAGGACTTGAAGATGGGATACGCGCGGCCAACGAAGGGCAATTTGAAGAAGCGCTAAAAGAGTTTAACTATCTTGCTGATAAAGGCTTTGCACCTGGTATATACGAATTAGGTAAGCTCTACGAAAACGGGCACGGCGTCGTTCGTAACTACCATAAAGCGGCTGCGCTTTATCAAGAAGGAGTCAAAAAGCAACATGTAGATTCAATGTTTGCTCTTGCGGTTCTTTACCAAGAAGGTAAAGGTGTAAAACTTGATAAGCAAATGTCTGTGACTCTTTTTAAACAAGCAGCAGCAAAAAATATGCCTGCAGCTCAATTTAACCTTGGTGTAATGTATGCTAATGGCGAAGGCGTAAGCCAAGATTATAAACAAGCCATGCGATGGTATGAGAAAGCAGCTGGAAACAACTACACACTTGCGCAATTTAATATGGCGCTAATGTATTTTGAAGGCCTAGGCGTACAAAAGAACATTGAAAAATCGTATATTTGGAATACCATTGCTGAGTATAATGGTAATTTAAATGCAAGCCATAGCCGAAAACTTGATGAGCGTAAAATGCTCCCCGCTGAAGTTACCGAGGCAAAAGAGAAAGCCGATGTACTTTACGAGCGAATTCTGGCTGGGCTCTATGCTGGCGAAGGACGTATGTTTTAAGTTTTAATAAAAAGATATATTAAGCGCCTAATAACTTAGTAATGATTATATTTATACCCAAGTCACCTCAAGATGTGAGTTTCAGTTGGAATTAAAAGCGATTTAGGCAAGGCATTGATTACAAGTAATAGTGGTTAATCAATAACGCAGTATAAATCGCTTTTAAACCAACCCGTTGGGCTTTTCACAGCGACTTACTCTCATCGTTGTTCCTTCTTAAAAGGGACCGCCATTCCTACAAAGTAACGCCTTGATATTAAGCCTCTGTGAAACGCTGAATTCTGCATCTTGAGGTGGCTTGGGTATTCGCTCTTTATGGGCGTAAATACAACCATTTTAGCACTTTAATTAATGCCTTATTTTGAGACAATAATAGACTTAACTTTGGGTTGAAACTACCCGTTTTTAATGTGTTTCGCGCATGGCTAAATGTTAAAAACCCTTCAACACCATGATAGTTACCCATTCCTGAAGGCCCCAAACCACCAAAAGGTGCATCGTCCGCAGTAACTTGCATTAGTGTATCATTAACAGCAAAAGTGCCACTGTGTGTTGAATCCTGAACGAGCTGATTTACCTGCTGATCTTGCCCCATAATATACAATGCCAGTGGATGTGGATGCTGATTAACATAATCGAGTGCTTGAGGTAAACTTTGATAACTCATAATTGGTAATACTGGACCAAAAAGCTCTTCTTGCATCAATAACATATCATCATTAACGTGTGTCACTATATGCAGACCAAGGCGGTGTTTTTGCTCATCCGATTGATTATCATCAAGCGGCATAACAACTTGCGCACCGCGTTGTTGTGCATCATCGAGCAGGTTAGTTAATCGAGAAAAATGCTGTTCACTGATAATAGACGTTAAATTTTTGCCCTCAACACCTAACGGAAAATGTTTTTTATATAAAGAACATAAAGTTTGTACCAGCTGCTCCTCAAGTTTTTCAGGAACTAAAATGTAGTCTGGAGCAACACAGATCTGCCCAGCATTGGCCATTTTACCAAATAAAATAGCTTTCGCAGCTTTTAAAATATCAACATTTTCGGTAATGATAACAGGCGATTTTCCACCTAACTCTAACGTAACGGGCGTGAGGTTTTTACTCGCCGCAGTCATAACATGACGACCAACGGCTGTTGATCCAGTAAAAAATAAATGTGCGAATGGTAGCCCCGAAAATTGCTGGCTAAGAGTTGCATCCCCCTCTATAACAGCACAATGCTCTGCAAGTTCATCAGTAAAAATTTGTTTGAGTACTTGGTTTGTATGCGGGGTAAATTCACTCACTTTTAACAGCACACGATTACCCGCAGCAATCGCAGTGATCACCGGCACGATTGCAAGTTGAATCGGGTAATTCCATGGCGATATTATTCCTACAACTCCTTTGGCCTGATAGCTTACTGCAATTTTTGAAGGTGCTAAGCTCAGCCCAGCTTTACGAGGGGAGTCTTTCGCCCACTTTGGTAAATGCGAGATAGTGTGCGAGATGGTTTTAACAGTAGGTAAAATA
Organism: Pseudoalteromonas sp. NEC-BIFX-2020_015; assembly: GCF_012952265.1. Taxonomy (NCBI): domain Bacteria; kingdom Pseudomonadati; phylum Pseudomonadota; class Gammaproteobacteria; order Alteromonadales; family Pseudoalteromonadaceae; genus Pseudoalteromonas; species Pseudoalteromonas sp. NEC-BIFX-2020_015. The sequence continues at coordinate 9,909 of NZ_JABCJL010000034.1, read as the reverse complement.
TCCCCCAACACGGTATCAAACTCAGTTCGATAACCAAAATCTTTTGACGTAGCCGCTATCAATTCATTTTCGCAGGTAATTAACACTCGTTTTAACTGCTTAAGTAACACGATTCTTTTGGCAATTGGTAAATAAGGGGTAGCGTTAAAACGTTGCTGCATATCATTAAGTTGGGCTGATAGTACAACATCAATACAAGGAATTTGGGTATTAGCAGACAAAAGCGTACTCTGAGTATGTGATAAAAGTATAACCAATATATACCTATACCCAAGCAACCTCAAGATACGTGTTTCGCACTAGAATTATATGGCTTAATGTTTTACCACGTAAAAAGAGTGCTATTAAAATTTTAACAGCACTCTTGAGTTGGGTAACTCGTTTAGTTATTAAAAGTTAAAGACGGAGGCCGCAATAGTCATCGTCACTAAAGTGATCAAGATAATAGCAATAAGGTTTAGTACAAAACCGGCTTTAATCATATCCCCTATTTGTATTTGCCCTGAGCCAAACACTATCGCGTTTGGCGGTGTTGCAACCGGCATCATAAATGCGCAACTGCACGCAATTGCTGCAGGGATCACCCATACTAAAGGTGTGCCTGTAACTGATTCAGCAACAGGACCAAGTAAAGGTAAGAATCCAGCGGCTGTTGCTGTATTACTAGTGATCTCAGTTAAAAAGGTAATTAATGTCGCAATTGCTAAGACGCTCAATACAAGTGGGATTGCACTTGCGCCTTCAATCATGTGTGCTATGTATTCAGCTAAACCTGATGACTTTATTTGCGCCGCAAGGGTTAATCCACCCCCGAACAATAATAACACTCCCCATGGAACGCCTGCGGCACTTGGCCAATCTAAAATGCGCTCGTTACTGCCTTTATTTGCAGGTAATACAAACAACAATAAAGCAGCTGCAATTGCGATGCCTGTGTCAGATATTTTTAAGCCAGAAAAATCCGCAATTAACGGTCTAAATATCCAGCATATCGCCGCAAAAGCAAATACACATAACACGCCTTTTTCAGCTCGTTGCATAAGACCTAAATCTTTCAACTGCGCACTAAAGAGTGACTTAGTATCAACTTTTATCTTTTTCTCATCTGTTTTATCTACTTTATATGCAAATTTAGTTAACCATACCCAACAAATGATCAGCATAGTTAACGATAAAGGCACGCCCACTATCATCCATTGTGCAAAGCCAATTTCAATTTGGTAACTATCAGATAAATAAGCGGCCATTAATGCGTTCGGTGGTGTACCAATTAGTGTTGCAATCCCGCCGATACTTGCGCCGTAAGCAATTGCTAAAAGCAGTGCTTTGCCAAAGCCATTATTATTTGGGTTCGATTTTTGAACTAAATGTGTAATGGAAAGTGCAATTGGTAACATCATCACTGCTGTTGCGGTATTAGACATCCACATTGATAGAAAAGCAGTTACTAACATCATAGCCAAGATCTGTAAACTGGGTTTTGAGCCAGCATACAACATTGTACGCAGAGCAATGCGCTTATGTAGACCCCAACGTTCCATCGCAATTGAGATTAAAAATCCCCCTAAGAATAAAAATATCAATGGGTGCGCATAAGGTGCTGCCACAGTTTTTATTGCGGCAATGTCCGCAAGCGGTGAAAAAACCAGCGGCAATAACGCTGTAGCAGGAATTGGCACAACCTCACTCACCCACCACGATGCCATCCAAAATGCTAATCCTGCTGTACGAAAAGCCGCTGTGCTCATGCCTGATGGCGGATCCATTAAACAGGTAAATAACATAACCGCAGGGCCTAATAAAAGCATCACCATTTGTAGCATCGGGCTTTTTTCAGATTTACTCTCAATAATTTGTGTACTCATAAATGACCCCTTTAAAATTTATACTTTAAGCCAAGGGCTAAGCTATTGTCTGTTTGCTGCTGTAAATCCAGATCGGTATACAATAAATAAGCCGTGGTCTGTTTATCAAATAAATAGTCAACCCCAGCGGTCCACTGTGTGCCCTTTGTACTATGACGAATGGTTGAGTCATCACTGGCAAATTGCACTTTGGGTTGCCATTTATCTAATTTATAACTCGCACTTAAAACGTAACCATTGCCCGATTTAGTACCATCAACAGATTCACTTCGCTGATAAATAGCACCAAGTTGCAAATCGCTTTGTTTCCACGCAGCCACTAGCCGGCTTGCATTTATGTTATTTAATGAGTCAACATGACTGATTGCTACATAATAGTTTTTATTTTTTAAACCTCGATCACCGTAAATCAATGTCGCTGCAAAGCCAGCTTCGTTGTTTGAACTGTCATCTTGTGGTGCATAAGTCAGTGATAATTGCGCACCTGCAAATGATTTTGAGCTGTAAGTGATTGTATCGCCTAATCGATCTTGGCCTGGTAATAACTGTGCAATATCAGCTTGTGTTTCATTAAAGTTATCAACTTTACCTTCAGAGTACTTAAACCGAGTGTCATTACGTCCAATGACTATCTCACCAAAGTCCCCTGCAAGGCCTAAGTAAGTATTACGAGCTGTAAATGGATCACTTGTATCGTCATGCTCAAAACCTTTAACTTGTACTTCATACTTAAATATAACTTTAAGAGAATCTGTTAAGCCATGTTCACCTTTGACACCAATACGCGAAAACGGGGCATCAATATGTGTCCCTTCCTTTGCATAACGCATTGTACCTTTGTCTGTGTTAGCAATTTGCACTTCAGCTTTGCCATAAATAGAGTACTGCGCAGCATTTACAGGTTGTCCACAGCAAGCTAAAACAAGCCCTGTGGCTGCAAATACAGGGATTGATTTTTTATCTATTATTATCATTATGTGCCCTTATTGTTAGGATCATTTGTTGTTCCTAACAATAAAGGCAAGTTTACTGCCAATCAGTCTAAATTTTAAATAAATAAACATAATCAAAAACTTAAAGTAAAAAGCGAATTTTAAAATCAATTATTAGTGTGGAAAACCGCACACTCCAAAAACATATTTGTCACTGTTTCCACACATTAATCAGTAAACATATCTCGATTAAGTGCATATTTGTTCATTTTGTCGTATAAGGTTTTACGCGCAATTTGCAAAGTCTGCATGGTCTCTTTTATGCTGCCTTGATGACGTTCAAGGGCTTCTTCTATTAATGATTGCTCATAAAAACTGACTTTCTCAGCTAAACTCAAATCTTGAGATAATTGCTCTGGGTTATTATTATTTGTATTTGCAAAGGCAAGCTCTACCCCAAGTAGCACAGCACGTTCAGCTTGGTTTCTCAGCTCTCGTACATTTCCAGGCCATGGGTAATTCATTAGCTTTTGCTGCATATCGCTACTTAGCGGCGCAGGTGGCTTATGAAAGCGCGTAGCGGCAATAGAGCTAAAATGTTTAAATAACAAGGGAATATCGGCTTTTCTATCACGCAGTGCTGGGATGCTCACTTTAACTAAATTAAGGCGGTAGTATAAATCAGCGCGAAACTCCCCTTTATCTACCAGTGACAATAAATCAACCTTCGTCGCTGCCACAATACGTACATCTAAATCAATAGCGCTATTACTGCCAACAGGTGTTACTTTTCGCTCTTCGAGCACGCGTAGTAATTTTATTTGCAGTGACGTTGGCGTACTTTCAATTTCATCTAAAAAAACAGTACCACCTTGTGCAAACTCGAATTTTCCTTGGCGGCTTTGCGTTGCGCCAGTGTAAGCACCACTGGCCGCGCCAAATAATTCGCTTTCAATAAGTTGCTCTGGTACTGCACCGCAATTTATAGCAACAAAATTACAGCGAGAACGGTTGCTTTGATCGTGTAAATATCGCGCTACTAACTCTTTCCCCGTACCCGTTTCGCCTTCAATCATCACATCCGCTGGCGTATCAATAACGGTATTGAGTAAATGCATCATTTGCTGCATCTGCACGGTTTCACCCAAAATACGTACACCCGGAGCAGATGTTTTTTCTACTGCTAATTTTAATGCACGGTTTTCCATTACCAGCGCACGTTTATCACTTGCTCTTGCGATACAGTCTAACAATTGCTCTGTCAGTGGTTTTTCAAATAAATCGTAAGCCCCCAACTGCATTGCTTTAACAGCTACAGACACATCAGCAAATCCTGTTAGGAATATAACGGGCAGTTCGCTATCGAATGCCTTAACTTGCTCTAAAAAAGCCAAGCCATCCATTTTTGGCATATTAATATCACTGAGCACAATGCCATTAAAACGACGGCTTAATTTTGATAATGCACTCACAGGTTCACTAAAACATTGTACCTGATACCCTTCGAGTGTTAGCAGTTGATTTAATGAGTCACGGATCATCGCTTCATCATCTATTACAATGATTTGCTTGCAGTCAATAGCTAAAGTATTCATTGCTCTCCTTGGGTACTTGTTAATGTAATTATAAATTGGGCACCGCCGGTAGGACGATTGTGCGCACTTAAACAGCCATTAAATGAATTAATGATCTGCTTAGAAATAGATAAACCTAAACCCAAGCCGTTTGTCGATTTAGTGCTATAAAACGGTTCAAAAATAGTGCCTAACGCATGTAACTCTATGCCCGGACCCGTATCTAAAATTGATAACTTAACGCGATCGTCAAATTGTTCAACCTCAAAGCTTAACTCACGCTTTGGACTTTGTAGCATTGCTTGGCTTGCATTGGTGATAACATTAACTAATACTTGCTCAAATTTAATTCCATCAACCCATACTTTAACGTCATCAGTAATAATAATTTTTTGGACCGTAACATCATCGTGTTTTAACTGTGCGGAAGCAATAACCATCGAATTTTTAAGCAATTGGTTAAGGCTTTGCGCTCGTAACTGGGTTTGAGCTGGCTTACTAAAATGCTTTAATTGGCCTACTATTTTATGCACGCGATCTATCAAAGATTGTACGATGACAATATTCTTTGCCGCTTGCTCTATATCCCCCTTGGCAATTAAACGTTTAGCACTAACAAGGTATGTGCTCATCGCGCTCAATGGTTGATTAATTTCATGGTTAATACCCGCGCTAAGCTGGCCAATAGTGGCAAGCTTAGCCGCTTGCAGTAACGCTGTTTGAGCATTTTCTAAAGCATGTGTACGCTCTATCACTTTTTGCTCAAGACTGTGCCGCGAATAAAGTAACTTTTTATAACCGGCAAACCTCGCCATTAGACTATAAAAAATAAGCAAGGTACTGATGTAAATAACCGCCAGCCAAAATAACCGCGGGAGTTGATCAAGGTTGACCGATGAAACATCCACTAACACCGTCATATCAGCTTTGATCCGATCGATTGAGGCACTTGCTGGTACAAACTGACGACGTGTTTGGCGCTGCCCAATAGACAATAATGTGATGCCTTGGCTTGTTGTTTGCGCTAAATCAATGACTGTGGGAGTGTGAGCCAAATAACGTCTACTTGTCTGTAACTGTTGCAGCTGTATATTAGATAAAGAATCAAAGGTATTAAGTCGCCATGATTGTTTATCCGACATAGCGATAATTTTATCATCCAGTGTTAAATAAAAATGACTCGCATGCGATGTATTGAGTAATTGACGATCAGTCTCAAATTTAGAGACGTTTACCTTAAGTGTTACAACACCAATAACTTGCTGATTAAGGTAAATAGGCTCTGAAAAATATATACCCCGCTCATTTGAACGTAAGCCCAAAGCAAAATAGGCAATTTTATCACCCGCTAACGCTCGATAAAAGTAAGGCCTGAACGCAAAATTATTACCTATATACGTGTAATCAAGTTGCCAATTACTTGATGCGATCACATCTCCTTCACGATTGAGTACATACACATCAGATGCGCCACTGGCTTGTTGTATATCTGCTAAATAGTTATTAACCTGTTGTGCTGATTGATTTTCATTACTAATAAACGTGGTTAATAATTGATTGTCTGTGGCTAGATAAGGAATTGTTGCAAACCGAGACAGCTCAGTATCAAGGTAGTGACTGAGTTGCCCAACTTGTACTTCGGCTTGGCGCTTTGCATTGCCTAAATCATATTGACGCCCAAATAAAAAACTTAGTAATAACACTATAATGAGCACAACAATAGCAAGCGTAATCTTTCGGGAAAAGTACAACATGAGCAACCATAATGCGCAGCTTAGCGCCTCAAAAACTTAAAATTTGACTTGATAGTGTAACGAGTATTCACTGCCGACACCAGCAACTGCACCATTACTCACTCGCGGATCATATACATCGTAGTGTTTATCTAAGAGATTATGCGCTTTTAAGCTGATTTGAGTTTTTGCACTAAGCTGCCAACTTACAGCCCCACCAATGAGAAAATACGCTGATTGATCAAAGATATGATCTGTAGTGTGTGCCTGAACTTGGTCACGCCAAACACTATTTAAACTTAACATCCATTGATCATATTGGTAATTCGCAATCACACTTGCAAAGCGTTTAAATGTTGGCCTCATTGGTACATCAAAATAATGGGTATAAGTAGCTTCAACAGAAAAATCACTGTTTATCTGCACACGGCTATCAAGTTCTATGCCTCGGTTAATGTCATCTAATTGGTTTTCAAAAGTAAACATGTTGTCGTGAATTGTATGCGGCACTATATTAATAAAATCATGTAACTGGTTATAAAACAGTACTGAGTTTAAATGCCAATCCCGATGTTTATAACGCCATACTAACTCTGTCGTTTTAACATACTCAGACTGTAAGTTTGGATTACCCATAGTAACGTCATCATTCGAATATAGCTCATTAGTCACAGGAGTACGAAATGACTCGCCGTATTGCAACTTTAAAGTATGCGCTAATGCCGGTTGATAAATAACTGATATACGCGGTGATAATTTACTGTCTAAATCTTTAACATCATCATACCTAGTACCTACAAACAAGGTTAGTTGTTCTGAATAAGGAATTTTAAGCTGCCCATAAACGCTTTTTGTCTCAAAGCTGGATTTGAGATCAGTAAAAGGAGCAAAGTCATTGACTGTTATTATTCCACCTTGATAGAACGGATCTTCGACAATAATTTCACCACGGCTTGAATCAAAATAATTTGTACGCACATCAGCTTTAAGCTGCTCTGCATGGCTATATTCAACACCTGAATTCAATGACCAGCCGTTATAAAATGTATGGCTTGCGTCTATATTTATTTTCAAATCAGTTGTGTGCCAATCAGGGCCAATAAAAAAATCATGATTAGCATTAAGTAACGCGTTGGCTGATGCTATTAACCCTGCACTTTGAATTTCGTGATGAGTATACGACACCTTTGAAGATACAGAGCTCGAATCAGAATCTAGCCAGTCATACCCTAAAGATAGAAAGTGATTTTCGCTACGGTGTTGATTATCGTTAGAATAGCCACCTAAATTAAGAAACTTATTTAATTCAGTAAAATTATAACGTCCACTAAGTGACAACTTATCGATGTTTATACCTACCTCAAGATAGGCAGACTCAAGAGGGTCTTTAACACCTTGCTCATAACGCTCGCCTTCTTTATGGTAGTAAGCCATATTTGCATAAACATGGGTATTGGCATTAAATTGATGATTAAGCGACGAAGTAGCACCTACTTGCCCCGCATTACCTATAGCGATAGACATTTCATTGTGATGCGTTTTAGTAACAATATTCATCACACCCAAAAATGCATTACTGCCATATAATGCAGATCCAGGTCCTCGGATAAATTCAACTTTATCAATGATTTCAACAGGAATATAGGGCATATAAACTGAAGCTTTACCAAACGATGACTCATTCAAGCGCTCGCCATTGATCATTACCAATATATTACCACTATCTAAATATACACCACGGGCATGATCTTTAGGCACAGCTCCAACCCAATCTCCACGAGTCGATTGCATACCCGGTACAAAATTCATCAGCTCAAAAGCATTATGTATGCCTAATAAAGCGATTTTTTGACGATTAAAAACGGTAATAGTTGATGGGGCTGAGGTAAGTGTTTCGGAAGTTTTTGAGGCAATATCGACTTGAACTTCAAGTAGATCTTCAAAGCTAAGTGCAAATAAATCGTCTGACTCAGTTGCTGATAATGGAATTGTGTAAATACACAAAAAAATACATGCTGATTGCTTTAAAGTCATTACGCCGCTTTACACCTATATTTCATAATAAATTAACTACACTGTAAAAATGTAGTATTTACAATATTAATACAAATGCGCGACGGCGCGATAATTATTTCTATAAATTTTCGTAGATTTAAGCTGTTGCAGTATTACGTTTCGCTTTTAAATATTTATATAAACCGATTAATGATGCTGCAATCCAAAATATTTCTATCACAAAACTTGCTAAATTAAAGTTATAACAAAGACTTATCAATAATAATATAGCCCCCGTTAAATTCATCATATTGTACAACAAGCCTGTTGGCACCGCTTTACCTAGTTGCAACATAAAAAATGCACCAACTACTAAAAAAGTCCCAGTCATACCTACAATATCAAATAAAAGTGCAATCACGTGCGTGTTCCCTTATCCATTCAAATTACCCACACTACTGGCCCAATCCATGGGGAGGGTTGTTTTCAATCATTGAAACAGCAAACCGAGTAAGTCTAGCAGGGTTAAAATATTGGCACAGGATAAATGTCCTGCTTTAGCCCATGCATAGATACAAAGACAAATCACAACATATGCCCAAAGCAATAATTAAAAAGTAAATAAGAAATTGCGACCTTGGTGGTCACCTGTTATCACATTATTTCGCCGAAAAAGTCATGAAAATCATAAGGCGACACAATTAGGATTATTGATGCCTTACCCTAAAATACACGCTACCTAAGAAATATAACGTATGAAGTCACAATTCTAATTCATCTATTAACAATTATTTTTTAACTTTCCTATAATTACACTTACTTTATGGTTTATGTGAGCATCCATGAAAAAGCAACAAACCTTAGAAATGGAACGTGTTGAGCAACATTTTATCCGTTATCTACCAGACATCTCATACTTATATCTCGATAAAAATGGCCGAGCTTATATAGGTATGGGTTTTCATATCAGCTCAAAATCTGACTATATTAGGCTTCCCCTTAAAGATAAACGCACTAAAAAAGCAGTAAGCAATATCGATAAGGCCACCGAGTTTGCACGTATAATTCGTTTACCAAAGGGCTATGCCGTGAATTTTTACGAGCCCTTCGGCGAATGTTACTTATCCCATAATGAATCAATCATCTTGTTAAAAAATAAAATCAAGCAACTTACCATTGAATTTAAAGAACAACATGCTGAATTAAATTTTGCACAACTGCCTGCAAAAGTGCAATTGGCAGTGCTCGATGTGACGTACGATTTAACCGAACAATCAATAAAACACGCTTACCCTGATTTTTATCAAGCTATTTGCATTAAAAATTGGCCTGTTGCCGCACAAACGTGCACGCGTTCAGGAATCTGTAAAGTCCGTAATAATGCCGTACAGGCACTTTTTAAAAACCTAGCGACACCAGATAAAAGCGTCTTTGAGACCTTTAAAAGCTGGTTTTTATAAAGTGGATGGTTTTATATTCTCAATTGCAAATATTTATTATATAAAGGATTTCGATTAAAAACTATTTTCATAAAGCAAAGTATTAAGCATCAATAATACTTAATTAAACCGCCCAAATTAATATGATTTTTTTATTCAAGCCATGGAGTATATTAACACCAATCGACTTCATAACTAGATGCGAAGTCATATTTAAAGTGAGTTTAAAAATAACAACACTTTATTTTTTAATAAAAAGATCAAGAAAAAACAGCTATCTGCTTAACCGGGAATTTATAATGGGTGACCCTGTTATTTCTTAGGTGGTGGAATTGGAAATAAAGGCAGCTCACGCTGGTATTTATAATCTC
>NZ_JABCJL010000033.1:0-47297 GCF_012952265.1 Pseudoalteromonas sp. NEC-BIFX-2020_015 | reverse complement strand
TATATTTGTGATCTTCATGGCTATTGTTTTAAGTTGTTTTTGGCGAAGTAATTTGATCACAATTAGTCATGAAGGTCGATCCCCTTTACTCATCTTTTTTTAATTCATTTCGTGGGGATTCGTCAGGCTTGGGTATATAAGCGGTCTGTCGATTATTGCGCTAAACCCATAAACTTAACGATATAACGGTTGCCATGCACACGTGCGATAACCATAGCGCTCAAAATAGAAATTGTTGCAATTGCTATCATAATTGCTGTTACCAACATCAATACGATGACCACTTATATATTGATTATGCAATGATACTTGCTGGCCATTGTATAATAAAGTGAAGTGCACATGAGGGCCGGATGACTGTCCTCCTTCGCACAATGCCTGCCCCTTACTATTAGCATAACGGCCAAGCCATGCGCCTGGCTGAACATAATCGCCGCTGTTGTATTGCAAATTCGACATATGATAATAACTAGTTGAATAGCCACTTGAATGCGTCACACGGATATTACAAGAGGAAAAACGCGTAACGGTACCACCATGAGCCGCCTGCACATATGGTGTATTGCTACCCCAACCACCTGAGCCATTATTAAAATCAAGGGACGAGTATGGATACCCAGAACCGGTATTTGAATGTGCACCACCACTGTACCAATAACCAGATGGCCAAGGGAGGTTCATTGAAAAACTCGCTGCTGCTAACCGTGTATCATTATTTTGTACTGCGTGTATTGAAGGGGTTTGTAATTGCGCGTAACTATCTGGAAATAAACTATCAAAAGTAGTTAAAAATGCCGTGATTGCACTTTTCGAATTGCTTACTTCATCTTTATCCAACGTCAATTTTGAACGTTTTGCTAACACACTCACTAACGCTGCAGTGGCAGCAGTACTGCTACTTATGCTCGCGTTGCGAGTGATTTCAATACCTGTAGATTGCACATCTTGCCATTGTTTATACGCGTAGAAACGTTGAGCTAATTTAGTTACCACATCTTCTATTTGTGCATCAAACCCTTGTTTATCTGATAAGCCTCTTAATGGCTTATTGATATCTGCATCTAGGTTAGAAAGTAAGCCACTTTGCTGCTCAATCAAGGCTAAAATAATTTTAGGATTAATGCTCGCATAACCAGCCCAATGCAATATGAGCTCTTTTTTTTCGTTAAGCGCTGGCGCATACAGGGTAAAGAAACTATCCCAATCTTCATTTAATAAGGTGTTATTAAATACAAATTGAGTATCGTCGACAGCCACCAAAGAGTTTAACTTTAGCGATTTAATTGATTGTTCTGAAAAGCTAAAATCTGCATGTCCGTGACCTTTTGCTGATACTACAGACGAGATACCTAAAACACTCACTAATGCGATATTCATTATTTGATTTTTCATCTTTCATTTCCTTTTATATAGTAAAAAGATCCCAAAGAGGGAACAAAAGATATAGCACCAATGTTAATAAATAGTTAATTATATGTTTTTATGTTTGTATTAATAAAATTTATGTCCCTTATATAACCTCGTGTGTAGGTTGTTTTTCACTCCAACAATTTGTACAAAAAACAAACTAAAATTAAATTATTGATAAAATGTAAAAATCAATGAGTTTTGAGCGTTAACTATTATTAACTTCGACACGGTTACGGCCGTGATTTTTTGCTTGATAAAGCGCCTGATCTGCCTGCGCAAGCAAACGGTCATAATCATTAACAGTTAATGAATCTGCAACACCAAAACTCACTGTGACTGTTAAATCACTGGCAATATTTGAAAGGTCGTAGTTTGCAATTTTCATCCGTAGCTCTTCACAAACTAGAGCAGCTTGCTGTGCAGTTTTATTAGGGAAGAATAATGTAAACTCTTCACCTCCCCATCGAGCTATCTGGCTCGTATCAACCTCACTACATTCACTCAACAGATGAGCAACGACGCAAATTACACGATCACCAATAATATGTGACCAGCCATCATTTATGCGTTTAAAATGATCAATATCCATTATCGCAATAGCCAAAGGTAAAGATTGCTGCTTGAAATCCGAAAAATTATCTGCCAACCAAGTATCAAATGCACGACGATTTGGTAAGTCCGTTAACTGATCATGTGTGGCCTGATGTGCAAACGCATCAGCTTGCTGCTGTAGATCTTTAGTTTGCTGTATTACTCGCAGGGTAAGTTCTTTTTCAATTTTTTTAAAGTGATATAGGCGGTATTTGTATAATGCAAAAGACAAAATAACCAGCGCTAAAAAAAGCATAACTTTAAAGCTTAACTTTTGCCAAAAATAGGACTGAATTACAAATGTAATACTCTTAGAATTATTTTGCCACTGCCCATTAGGGTAACCTGCACGGACAATAAAAGTATATTTGCCCGGTGCTAAATTGGTGTATTCGGTAATTGTTAACTGCTGGCGGTTTACCCATGTGTCATTGTAGCCGAGTAGTTTCGTCTGAAAGTTTAACCGCTGCGGCATAATAAAGCTCAAACCAGCATAATTAAACGATAACCTTGAAGCCCCTGGCGGTAGTATTATGTCCTTACCATCAAAAGCCAATGGTGTACTTTTACCATCAACATACAAGCTTTCTATGACTGTTGGTAATGATATTTGCGCTGCTTTTTTTAACCGTTCAGGCATAACAGTGCTTACACCATGCGCGGTTGCAAACCAAATACTGCCATCTTGGTGAAATGCAGCTGCCGGGTTTGATCCCCCATTAGCTTGGGCGCTGAGCATGCCATCACCTTCATCATATAGTTGATACTGAAGTCGTTTATTTTTACTTGTTTGGGGGTTATCAAGTAACTCGTTAACTTGTTGTTGTTTAACCTCAAGAATACCGCGATTACTCGATAACCAAAACGAATCCCCTTGCGCAACTAACTGGAAAAGTTTATCAACCGGTAGACCTTGTTCGCGTCCTAGAATAGCGATATCGCCAGTAACAATATTAAACCGTACTAACCCCCTATCAGTGGCCATCCACATTAAATCGTTCTGGGCATAAAACCCGAATGCATATTGAGCGTTAAATTGCTTAGGAAATGCTTGCTCTTTAAACTGACCTAATACGTTATTAAACATAGCAGCGCCCACACCCGTTCCGGCCCAAACATTCCCAAGCCCATCCAAAGCTAAAGCAATTATAAACTCACCGGGCAAACCTTGCTTAGTGGTATATTGCAGTGTTGTTCCATCGGGATCAATCCGGCTAAGCCCTGTCGCAGTCCCCACCCACAGGCGCTGTTGCTTATCAAATAATAAAGCCCTAACTTCATTACTTGATAAGCCATTATCACGACTCTTAACCGGGTAAATCTTGCCATCAATTACCCGCATTAAGCCGCTGGTATAAGTGCCTATCCAAACATGTCCGTGTTGATCTTCAGCCAAACTTAAAATAGATAAAGGGTCGCCCTTATTCGCAAGTGAAATTGATTCAACCTTATCACCCAGGATTCGGTTTAATCCTGTGCTACTGCCAATCCAAACACTGCCATCTGAGTGAGGCAGTACCGTTCTGACATAATCACCACTTAGCCCACGCTTTTTTGTCCATGCTGAAAATGGCGCTTCACGTAAACGGTGTACACCACCATTAGTCCCGATCCAAATACTGTTTTCACGATCTTGAAGTAACGATAAAATACGGTTGGCGGGCAAACCTGCGTCTGAATCAAGTCGTTCTAATCCCAGTTCACTGAGTCGAAATACACCTTTATTAATAGTCCCAAACCACAGAGCATTGTGGTTATCTTGCAATACACTTGAAATAGCAATGCCATCCAGCTGTTCATCAATACTAACAAACCGGTTACTCACATATCGCCATGCCCCCTTTTCTCCAGCGACGATTAATTGCCCTTCTTGAGACATAAATAATGTATATATTGGCCCTGTAGGTAAACCACTCTTAGGGGTAATTAATTTGGCTACTTTATTTTTTATTTGATATAAACCATCACTGGTTCCAGCCCAAATAACGCCCTCGCCATCTTCAACCAATCGATAAGCACTTAAATTAATTAATACACTTTTATCTTCTTCATTCTCATCACGATAAGCCACCCCATCGCCCTCTAAGGCTAACCATATTTTGTTATCACTTGTTTTTAAAACATGATTAACCATTGCTGAGGCATTTTTCTGTGCAGACCAATGCCCTTTGCGTAGATGGCTAATGCCACCACGTGCGCCGCTAATGTAGAGGCTACCATCAGCTTGAGGAACTAAACTTCGAAGCCCTGAGTCTGGTAATCCTGTAATTTCTGAACGGGTGAATAGTTTAAACTCTCGGCCATTGAAGCGAGCAAGCCCTTCCCACGTTGCTATCCATATATAACCATCTTTTGTCTGTACAATACTGTTGATACTGTTGTGAGGTAATCCTGAACGTGTATTCCACGTTTCAGAAAAATAGTCATTAAGAGGCAAACGAGTTGCTTGCGCAGCTGCGCATTGGGGCGCTATCAACATCAATAAGAATAAGAATAAACACACTCGTATCATTTTACTCAACGCCTTCGAATCCATGAATGACTACTTTGTTTGCAGCCGTAAAGTTATTGATAATGATTTGTAAACGCTTATGGATCATTATTTTTCTGTATAAGAATTATATTAACATACCACTTATTTTACTTTCATTAATTTAATTAATAACTTTATTTACTAATTCGTGTTTATAAACTGTGTAATCGCAACTTGCAGTTCATTAATAAACTTTGCAACGTGTAAACCATCCATTAGTGCATGGTGCACATCTATTGATAACGGCATTTTCCCCGTTAATTTATTTAACTTTCCAAATACCAATTTTGGAATACCTAAATTCGTCCCTTGCGTAAAAGCATGAGAAAAGCTCATAAAATCGAGCCATGGCAATACTGAGATATGAATTAAATCAGCTTGCCCTTCAGTTTGTGAAAAAGCATGTGAAAATAACGGCTGCAATTTTGCCGCTGTACTTACGTGTGTTGCATGAGTTTGAAAAGCAAAAAAACTATCTTGTTGTGTAAAATAACTAAATCTAAATGTGTCATCTTGCGCGAGTTCGACTACGCTTGCACGCGCCGTGTTTAGTTGCCAAGGTGCATCATTAATAACTCGCTGCAACATAGGTTGATATCTATGACAAGCTTGTAGTGTTAAATAAATATAAGATTGAAAAAAAGAAATTTGCTGCGCTTTGCAATAGTTATAAAGTGGCTGCATATCTAGTTGCACACAGACATTAAAATACGGTTGAGTAAAGTCTTTAAACAGTGAAAAGTGCTGTTGCCGCGGCCAAGTGGTTAAGTCGATAGGTGTCATTACAAATTACTATACAAGTCAGAGATAATTGTATCGTGAGGGATTTGTTTACTAAAGTAAAGGCGTGCAGAGCACGCCCAAAGCTCGATTTGTTATAAACCGTTTTTAATAATTTCTTGCGCTAATTCATCCGCAATTAAATGCGTTGATTTTTGCTCTTTTTCACTGCGCGCAAAAATTTCAGTCAAGGTATTAAAAATTCCCTCAACATGTTTATTTGACGCTTCTGCGCTGTAACCTTCAGGTGCTGTTTCATAATAAACATTGATAATACCACCAGCATTTATCACGTAATCTGGCGCGTATAAAATACCTTTTTTACGGATGATCTCACCATGGCGAGATTCAGCTAATTGATTATTTGCACAACCAGCAATAATTGTCGCTTTAATGCGTGCAATTGTCGCATCATTAACTGTTGCACCAAGTGCACACGGTGCGTATACATCCACATCAAGATCATATATCTCATCAATGCTCACTGATGTTGCAGCAAAATCATTGACTACACGGTCAATGGCGGCTTGGTTTATATCAGTTACAAACAATGTTGCACCGGCTTCATATAAATATTTACATAAACTATAAGCCACAGCACCTAAACCTTGTACCGCCACTTTAATGCCCGTTAAATCTTGATGACCACGTTGATGCTGTAAAGCCGCTTTAATACCTAAAAATGTACCATACGCAGTGAACGGTGATGGGTTACCGCTTTTACCTTCTAGGCCTAATACATAGTTAGTTTCTTTATTCATAATAGCCACATCACCGCAGGTAATGTTTACATCTTCTGCAGAATAATAACTACCATTTAAGCGCTCTAATTGGCGACCAAAAGCACGAAATAATTGTTCTGATTTTATTTCTTTCGCGTTGCCAATAATCACAGACTTTCCTCCACCAAACGGTAAGCGTGCTACTGCATTTTTGTAGGTCATACCTTTTGATAAGCGCAGTGCATCAACGACAGCGTCATCGTCACTTACGTAATCCCACATTCTGCAACCACCTACAGCAGGGCCTAAATTAGTATTATGAACGGCAATAATTGCACGAAGACCTGATTCTTTATCCGAACAAAAAACCACTTGCTCATGGTTATCAAAATCAACTTGATTAAACACAGCCACTTTATCTTACTCCGAAATTTGTAACCCGTGAGAGGGTATGCGCGCTGAAATTGTCGAGACTCTATCACTTCATATTAGTGCTTGCCACTATATGAGATGATAAACCCAATCTAGATATACCAATACAATAAAAACATTAAATACACCTCACAAATAGCATATTAAATTCAAAAATTAACAGTATATGGAATAATTAATTAACTTATTTAATGTTGAAGCATGAAACCGTTGACGTGAACGTCAACTTAAATATTATTGTAAAGTAAAAATTACAAGGTCAGATCTGGAATAATCGAGGGATTTTAAATAGTTGCGAGAAGTTCGAAAGCTTACATCCAACTGGTCAGATGTGAAGGCGGTATTGAAAAGTATTTAAATACCGCCAAATATAACTCAAATATTACTGTAGTTTAGAGTTCAGCTCTTCTATTTTAGCTTTCCAAATTGCTGGACCTTGCGTATGCGCATTAGCGCCTTCACTGTCGACTGCCACTGTTACTGGCATATCTTCAACTTCAAACTCATAGATAGCTTCCATACCTAAATCTTCAAATGCCACAACACGGGCTTTTTTGATTGCTTTAGACACTAAGTAAGCAGCGCCACCTACAGCCATTAAATAAACCGATTTATTATTTTTAATAGACTCTACGGTAGCAGGGCCACGTTCCGCTTTACCAATCATGCCAATAATGCCAGTTTTCTCTAACATCATGTCAGTAAATTTATCCATGCGTGTTGCTGTTGTTGGGCCTGCTGGGCCTACTGCTTCATCGCGTACTGCATCAACAGGGCCAACGTAATAAATAAATTTATTATCAAAATCAACACCTGCAGGTAAACCTTCACCTGAATTGATCATATCCTGCAGGCGCTTATGCGCAGCATCACGGCCAGTCAAAATAGTACCTGATAGCAATACTGTGTCACCCATTTTCCACTCGCGCGTGTCTTCTTTAGTCAACGTATTTAAATCAACACGGCGTGTGCCTTCACCTACTTCAAATGTTACTTCAGGCCAATCTTCAAGCTTCGGCGCTTTTAGGTTAGCTGGGCCTGAGCCATCAAGAGTAAAATGTACATGGCGAGTTGCAGCACAATTTGGGATCATAACCACAGGCTTAGAAGCTGCATGGGTTGGTGCTGTTTTAATTTTCACATCAACAACGGTTGTTAAACCACCCAAACCTTGTGCACCGATACCTAGTTTATTGGCACGTTCAAAAATATCTAAACGCATTTTCTCTTCGGTCGTTTCAGCACCACGCTCTATAAGTTCATGAATATCAACCGGATCCATTAACGATTCTTTTGCCAGTACGGCTGCTTTTTCGGCTGTACCGCCAATACCTATACCTAGCATGCCTGGTGGGCACCAACCCGCGCCCATGGTTGGTAAGGTTTTTTCAACCCATTCAGCCACATCATCAGACGGGTTTAACATCACCATTTTGGTTTTATTTTCAGAGCCGCCGCCTTTTGCTGCAACCATCACTTCAATATTACCGCCTGCCACTAGATCAATGTGCACAACTGATGGCGTATTATCTTTTGTGTTTTTACGGCTACCAGCAGGATCTGCAACAATCGATGCGCGTAACGGGTTATCTGGATTCAAATAAGCACGACGCGTCCCTTCGTCAACCATTTGCTGTACAGTCAAATCTGTTTTATCCCATTTAACATCCATACCTACTTTTACAAAACACGTAATAATGCCGGTGTCTTGACACAGTGGACGCTTACCTTCTGCCGACATACGCGAATTAATAAGTATTTGTGCAATCGCATCTTTAGCCGCTTTACTTTGCTCTTTGTGATAAGCTTTTTCAAGCGCTTGAACAAAGTCAAGTGGATGATAAAACGAAATATATTGCAAAGCATCTTCAATGCTATC
The DNA here is from genome assembly GCF_012952265.1 of Pseudoalteromonas sp. NEC-BIFX-2020_015. Lineage (NCBI taxonomy): Bacteria > Pseudomonadati > Pseudomonadota > Gammaproteobacteria > Alteromonadales > Pseudoalteromonadaceae > Pseudoalteromonas > Pseudoalteromonas sp. NEC-BIFX-2020_015. The sequence goes on along the minus strand of NZ_JABCJL010000033.1, from coordinate 38,950 downwards.
AATAAAATCTTGCTGACGAATAGTACTCATAGGGGTTCCTTAAATTACCGTTACGTGTAAACACGCAACCTTGGTCAAACCGGTGACGGTGGTTTGTATAGCGCATAGGCGACGTCACGAAACGCTGCCAAAAAATTATAACTTATGATACCCTCCCAGCCCGTTTCGAGCCAGTTTTACAGGGTAAAAAATAGATGATAAACCAACAAAAAACCTGCATTCAATTAGACATTTCGCTCAACTGCATAGAGCTTTTCACCTATTTTGCTCATTTACCCTACGCAATACTATTAGATTCGGCCAATAGCCATCATGTGAACAGTCGCTATGATATTATAGCTATCGCACCAAAAATACGCTTAGAGGTTAAAAATAACCTCACTTATATTGATGGCCAAGTAACGTCTCAAGACAGCTTTGCTATTATGCAGCAAGAGCTTAATGAATTAGATAGCAGCAAAATTCAACCCGCCTTACCTTTTAGCGGTGGTTGGCTTGGCTATTTTGGTTATGACTTTGGCCGAGTTATTGAACAAGTTCCTGAGCAAGCCATTAACGATATTCATATGCCACAGCTTAGCCTTGGACTCTACCCAGATGCGCTTATTTACGATAAACAACGCAACAGCTGGTTTTATGTCGCCCAGCCTGATACCGACAGGCTTGCTCTGTATTTAACGCCTTTAAATGATGTACCAACACAACAGCAAGCATTTAAAATAACCCGTGACTGGTTATCTAATATGAGCCGAGATCAATACGGCGCTAAATTTTCAAAAATTCAAGCTTATTTAAAAAGTGGCGATTGCTATCAAATAAATCTTGCTCAACGTTTCGAAGCGCAATACCAAGGATCACCATGGGAAGCTTACTGCCTATTAAGAGAAGCCAATAAAGCGCCGTTTTCAAGTTTTATCAATCACCCTGATGGCGCTATTTTATCTATTTCCCCAGAACGTTTTATTGCCATCACTGACGGGCACATAGAAACCAAACCAATCAAAGGCACGCTACCACGCAGCCTTGATGAAGTAACAGATGTTCAACAAGCAACGCGCTTACAAAAATCATCCAAAGACCGCGCTGAAAATGTCATGATAGTTGACTTGCTGCGCAACGATTTAGGCAAAGTTGCAAAGCCTGGCACAGTGCAGGTCCCCTCTCTATTTGCTATTGAAAGTTTCCCCGCAGTGCATCACTTAGTCAGTACAGTCACTGCGCAATTAGCTGATGATAAAACAGCCGTTGATCAACTTCATGCGGCATTTCCCGGAGGTTCAATCACTGGGGCTCCCAAAATTCGAGCGATGGAAATTATTGAAGAACTAGAACCACATCGTCGCAGTATTTACTGTGGTTCAATTGGTTATTTAAGCGCCTGTGGCAATATGGATACCAGTATCACTATTCGTACTTTAGTATGTCATAAACAACATATTTATTGTTGGGCTGGCGGCGGAATTGTCGCTGATTCTCACGTTGATTTGGAATACCAAGAAACTTACGATAAAGTAAACAAAATTCTACCTTTATTGAAGTAACCTGTGTGAATAGTCAACAGCTTATGGCGCGTTTTCAGCTAAGCGCACCTATTAATGAGCATGCGCAGCAAATTCAGAGTATACGCTCTAAACGTCCACAACGGGCCAGTGCAGTCATGTTGCCATTAATTGATATAGACAACAGCGCACATATATTATTATGCAAGCGCCCTACTTTTTTAAATCATCACCCGGGGGAAATTTGCTTACCTGGCGGTAAACATGAATTAACCGATACAAACTTACGCCATACCGCACTGCGGGAGCTAAATGAAGAGCTTAATATTGCCCCATCGAATGTAACTATCGTTGGTCAATTAGCAGATTACTCCACCCTCACAGGTTTCACGATTACGCCCTATGTAGGCTTGTTAGCACCCAATACATTTTGGCAAGCTGATAAAAATGAAGTCGCTGCAAGTTTTTTGCTGCAAGTTAGTGCACTCGCTAATGTAAATAATTGGCATCCTATAAATTTTGAGCGTTTTGGTAAGATAATCACTTTACAAGGGTTTTCAACCCCTTATGGATTACTATGGGGCGCAACTGCAAGCATTATAAAAAACTTTACAAAACAGCTCGCCATACCAGTTTAAAACTCTGTTGCAAATGGTTACAAGGGTATAATTACGCGTTATTATGTGCGACCGTTCAAAGGCAGCAATCGTGCTGAGTAAAAAGTAGAGTAAAGTAATTATGATCAGTGCATTTGATATGTTTAGTATTGGCATCGGGCCGTCATCATCTCACACCGTCGGCCCAATGCGCGCATCGCGTTTATTTGTTAACGAACTACAAGAACAAAACTTATTAACCGATGTCACCAGCGTTAAAGTCGAGCTGTATGGCTCATTAGGACAAACAGGTATTGGTCATGGTTCAGGTAAAGCCGTTATTCTAGGTCTTGCGGGTTATGACCCAGAAACGATCGATGCCGATTTAGTCGATGATATTCTCACTAAAATCGAAAATGAACAAGTTATCCACTTAAATCAAGTACATCAAGCCAAATTCCCGAAACAAGGTGCGATCGTATTTCATCGTCGTAAAACCTTACCAAAGCATTCAAATGCAATGGAAATTATTGCATTTAAAGGAAGCGATAAACTCCACAGTAAAGTTTATTATTCAATCGGCGGTGGCTTTATTGTAACCGATGAAGAGTTTGATAACGAAAAACAAGCTGCACTTGATATTCGCGAAGAAAATCCTGCACCTTTTCCATTTGGCAGCGCTAAAGAATTACTCGAAATGTGTAAAGACTCCGGGTATAGCGTATCAAGCTTAATGATGAAAAATGAAAAAACACTTCGCACTGAAGATGCCATAAAAGATGAATTATTCAATATTTGGCAAGTAATGAAAGCGTGTATTGAACGCGGCATGCGTACTGAAGGTATATTACCGGGTGGTTTAAAAGTAAAGCGCCGCGCACCTAGTCTGTATTTAAAACTCAATATTGAAGTCAGTAATGATCCACTTCGCGCGATGGATTGGGTTGATTTATTTGCCTTAGCCGTCAATGAAGAAAACGCCGCAGGTGGTCGTGTAGTAACCGCTCCTACTAACGGGGCAGCAGGTATATTACCTGCGGTATTAATGTACTACCATACATTTATTAAAGAGGTGGATCGCGATATCGCGACTCGCTACTTGTTGACTGCTGCTGCTATTGGCATACTTTATAAAAAGAATGCATCAATTTCAGGTGCTGAAGTTGGCTGTCAGGGCGAAGTAGGCGTTGCCTGTTCAATGGCCGCAGGTGCACTTACTGAAATTGTTGGTGGTAATGTATTACAAGTTGAAAATGCGGCTGAAATTGGCATGGAACATAACTTAGGTTTAACCTGCGATCCTGTAGGTGGGCTTGTTCAAGTGCCATGTATTGAACGTAATGCAATGGGCGCAATTAAAGCGATTAATGCCTCCCGTTTAGCAATCCGCGGCAGTGGCGAACAAAAAGTATCATTGGATAAGGTAATTAAAACGATGCTTGATACTGGTAACGACATGAAAACAAAATACAAAGAAACCGCACGTGGTGGCTTAGCTGTCAATATTATCGAGTGTTAAGTTTTACGCATTAAAAAAGCCGCTTTTGCGGCTTTTTTAATGCTTCATCACTTAACAGGTAAATCTATACCTTCAAACAATTTGTCTACATCATCTTGATTTCGTAATAAGCTCGCCCGTTCAACACGCTCTTTTGTTAAGTGAGGTGCAAAGCGCTCTATAAAATCATACATATAACTGCGTAAAAAACTGCCTTTTCTGAAGCCGATTTTAGTCGTACTGGCTTCAAATAAATGACTCGCATCAATACACACCAAATCAGTATCTGAGACTTGATCTATTGCCATTGATGCAACTACACCGACCCCTAGCCCAAGGCGCACATAAGTTTTAATCACATCGGCATCCGTTGCTGTAAAAACAATATGGGGGTCAAGCCCTTGTGCATTAAATGCTTTATCAAGCTCTGAACGCCCAGTAAAACCAAATACATACGTAATTAATGGGTACTTTGCAATATCAGCTACGGTAAGTGAATCTGCTTTTTTAGCTAGGGGGTGATCTTTTGCAACTACAATACTGCGATTCCAGTGGTAACACGGTAACATCACTAAATCTGAATATAAATGCAATGCTTCAGTTGCGATTGCAAAATCCGCATCCCCTCTAGCTGCAGCATCAGAAATCTGCTGCGGCGTTCCTTGATGCATATGCAACGATACTGCAGGGTACTTCTTCATAAAGCCTTGAATAACACTAGGCAGCGCATAACGTGCTTGCGTATGCGTTGTAGCAATATTCAGCTTACCTTGATCTGGCAATGTGTGCTCATTTGCGACCGCTTTAATTCCTTCGACTTTAGAAAGAATCTCGCGTGAAATATTAATAATTTCAGTCCCAGCACTGGTCACATGAGTTAAATGTTTGCCACTTCGTCCAAAAATTTGCACGCCGAGTTCATCCTCCAACATACGAACTTGTTTAGAGATGCCTGGTTGTGAGGTAAATAAACTTTCAGCTGTTGCTGATACATTAAGCTTATGGTTTTGAACTTCGACGATGTATCTGAGTTGTTGTAATTTCATGGCTGCATTTTTAGTGTTGTTATACTGCTTATTTATAAATGTTACACCGCTTCAAGCCAAGCTTTATTTCTTCTTAAAGAAAATAAATACAGCCACAGGTACATTTATAAGACTAATGCATCAAGGCTAGCATAATCCTACGCCTTGAGGTAGCCATCATTTGACTGGTATTCAAATTGGAAAATATTATGAACGTGCAATTAATAGTAATAAATAACCACAATGCTAATTTTATTTTGTATAAGCTGCGCAAAACTACCCAGTTAGCATATATTTAATGTAAGATAAAAATTATTAGTTTGAGAAACCAGAGACCAAAACCATGATCGTTTCTATTATTATTATGTTAATTGTTGCGCTGATCGTCATTGCCCTTTGGGTTAGTGCTGTACAACAACATAAAGAGAAACAAGAGACTGAGCGTCGTAAAGACCTTACAAAACAAAAAAAGATCATCGAAGAGTCTGAAGATGTGCTTCTTAATAGCGCCAATATCCCCATGTCAGATCACATTTTATATGTTATTCAGCGTCGTATTTATGACGCGCTATCTTCAATGGTACAATTATCCCCCACTTCAAAAGAACTAAAAAACCGCCTAAAAGAATCAAAAGAACGTCTAGCAAACAAGCCTGAAGGGACAAACGGTGAGAACTTAGCGTTACCGGATAACGACAAGCAACTCATTGCATTGATCCAAGGTATAAAAAAATTAAGAGTGATACTACGTTCTGAACATGGAAAAGGGAAAGTAGATAGCCAAGTATTCGTTGCCGAAGACAAACGCCTAGAAAAACTCCAACTAAAAATAAATATAGAAAGTCAAATAAAGCGAGGTTTATCAGCACGTTCAGCTAATATGGTCGGCTCAGCTAGGCAATACTTTGAAAAAGCTTATGCGACTATTTCTGCAATTTCCTACACCGATGAGTATGTAACAACCAAACGGGCTGAGCTGGAAGGTTACCTGGAAACAATTAGTACTGAACTTAAAGCTTCAAATGCAACGGCATTAAAAAAGAAAAACGAAGAAGAACAAGACGACTTAGATATTTTATTTGCACCGAAGAAAAAGTGGTGATCACTTTTTCTTCGTTTTATCTTATTAGGACAAAAATGCAAATTTAATAACAAACATCGCTGTTAGTATCCATACACTGATACTAACTTCATCACGTTTACCACATAATACTTTAACAGCCGTATAAGAAATAAAACCAAGTGCAATCCCATGCGCGATTGAAAACGTTAAAGGTGTCATTAACAGCACTACACTGACCGGAATGGCATCTGTCATATCATCCCAATTTACAAACTTTAAATTTTGCAGCATTAAAACTGCAACATATAAAATTGCACCAGCGGTAGCATAAGCAGGGACCATTTTCGCAAGCGGTGCAAAAAACATCATCAATAAAAAACACAGCCCGACCACAACAGCGGTTAAACCAGTACGCCCTCCAACAGACACACCCGCCACCGATTCTATATATGACGTTGTCGTAGATGTGCCAAGTACTGAGCCTGCAATTGTTGCCGTACTATCAGCACTTAATGCTCGTCCTAAGCGAGGCATATTGCCTTTTTCATCGGCTAAACCTGCTTTTTGAGTTACAGCAACTAAAGTACCTGAGGTATCAAATAAATCAACAAACAAAAAAGCAAAAATAACACTGAGCATAGAAAGCTCAAACGCAGCAGCAAAATCCAATTGCATAAATGTAGGAGCAAGTGAAGGCGGCATAGAAATTACGCCTTGGTATTGCACTAAGCCTAAACTCAGAGAAATCAATGTCACTAATAAAATACTGATCAATACACCACTTTTGAAATCACGAAATAATAACGCCGCGATGACAAAAAAGCTTAAAATTGCAAGTAATGGACCCGCAGAAGTTATATCTCCAAGCTGAACTAACGTGGCTGGACTCGCGACAATAATTCCAGCATTCTTTAACGCAATAAGCGCTAAAAAAGCACCAATGCCTGTCGCTATAGCTTGTTTAAGAACAAGCGGAATCGCGTTAATTATCCACTCCCTCACTTTAAATAAACTTAAAAGCAAAAAAATGCAGCCCGATATAAACACGGCACCTAACGCAGCCTGCCAAGTATGGCCCATACCAAGCACCACACCATACGTAAAAAACGCATTCAATCCCATACCTGGCGCTAACGCTAATGGATAATTAGCCCAAAAGCCCATAATAAAGCAACCAATTGCAGCTGCGATACAAGTAGCAACAAAAGCCGCACCTTGATCCATACCGGCCTCAGCTAACATGGCCGGATTAACAAAAACAATATAAACCATGGTGATAAAGGTCGTTAAACCAGCAATACATTCACGGCGCACAGTCGAATTGTGCGCGCTAATTTTAAATAACGCATCAAGCATAATGATAATTCATTTTCACAGGGGAATAATTTCGTAATTTTATCACAGATTAAAAGAATAATAGGACAAATCACCCGGTCTTAGACTAAACTTACGTAGTGTATAAAAAAAATAACATGCGTGGCATTATGACTGATACATCTCCAATTGGCCTTGATCTTGAACAACAACTTGAAAACGTGTTGTCATTTATAACTCAACCAACAACAGTTGAGAATAAAGACCCCACACCTGAAACATCGGACAAAACAGTAACGAAAGCACTTTACTATTTAAAAAATGAACAGGTCCCTCTGGCCGCTAAATGGATGCGTCTAGCTGCGATGGCAGGCAATCACAAGGCACAGTTTTATCTGGGCTTATTTTTTATTAAAGGCCAAGGCGTACCCAGTAGCATTTTTCATGGTGCGGTATGGTTAACTTTAGCCAGCAGCCAAGGCTATGAACCTGCAACGATCACATTAGCAGACTTACGTAAACACATAACAACACGTCGCTTTAAAGATGCACAATGTTATGCAGCATCATTGTATGAACAAATTCATCAACAACAGTTTTCTCACCTAATCCCATCACAATCCTAGCCAAAGGAATTAAACGATTTTTTAATTCACTAAAAAATAAATATTTGAAATTTAAAAGATTTAAACTTTTCACTTCCGCATTTGATCTATTAAAAAAAATTAAAGGCAGTAATCGTATAAAAAATTGGCAAAAAACGCTTGCACACAAACACTGTATAAACTACTGTATACACATACTGTATAAACAACCAGTGAGTAGAACCTATGTTACAGCCAATTACTGTTAGAACCGTTAAAAGCTATCAACAAGATAACCTAAGCTCGTCAGTAAATTTAATTCAAATTGAGGATGAGATATCAGCTACTTTTGAACTACTAAAGGTTCTACATCATTATAATAATAAAAATGCATGGACATTATTAATAGCACCAGATCATGTACCAAGTAAAGCTCTGCTGGATTCATACTCAATTGATACAAGTAAGCTCTTAGTAATAAGACAAAAGCATCTTGTGAATTTAGAATATGTTTTAAATTCTGCATTACATAATGGTAATTTTGCAGCGGTGATAACATGGACTGATATCGTAAAAGATAATCAAATTAGTAATCTCTCACTAAAATTAGACCAAGCTAGCGCAAAGCTATATTGCTTTACTAAGACACAAAACATGACAGAGATAGCATTAGCTCAATAAACTGCTAAAATGCCGTTTTTGAATAAACATATTTGAACTATGACTACACATACTGACAAAACTTGCTTGTGTGGGAGCCTTCAAAGCTACCAAGACTGCTGTGAAAAATTACACTTAGGAACAATACAAGCAACTAGCCCAGAACAGCTAATGCGCTCTCGATTTGTTGCATATGCCCTAAAAAACGCAAAATATGTTTACCAAACTTATGCACAAGAAAAACAAGCCGAAAACCCTGTAATAGAAATTGCTGACTTTGCTAATAGTTGTCGCTTTATATCATTAAGCGTCATTAGTACTGACCACAACGAAGAAACAGGCTATGTTGAATTTTGCGCTAGTTATTTTTATCAAAATTTATATTGTCAGTTACATGAAAAATCACAATTTATCAAAGAAAATAAGCTATGGCGCTATTTAGATGGCGAAATTTTCCCTGTTACTGATATAAAAGTAAATCGTAATGATGAGTGTCCATGTGGTAGCAATAAAAAATATAAAAAGTGCCATAGCGTGTGATCTGACTCTATAAACTTAGCGCTAAATAACTAAATTGCATATAAATAAATCAACATTTAAATACAGAATGTATTCTAAACGAGGGCGTTCAAAAATCAGCTCAAGCACTGCTTGTATGTTAGCTTATCTTATTTTCATTTTAAGGAATGGGGTAACCATAAAAGCAGTTTTTCGAGTAAGTTATCTTGCATAATGGGTTTGGGTACATAATCATCCATCCCAGCTTCAATGCACTTTCTTTTATCACCTACCATGGCATTTGCTGTCATCGCGATTATTGGAACTTTTGCGTATATTTTTCCACACTTTAGTTCTCTAATTTGCCGCGTAGCCTCGTAACCATCCATTACTGGCATCTGACAATCCATAATCACTGCGGTATATTGTTCAAATTGCTGGGCGTTTTTTAGATAACTAATCACTTCTTCGCCATTTGCTGCTACATCTATTTGATGTAATCCTAGTTTGTTCAACATACTTATTGCAACAATCTGATTAACTTGATTATCTTCAGCAAGTAAAATTCGAATTGAAGGTTCCCATATTATATTTTCCACAGCGCCATTGCTGCGCAGTGTTTTTGTGAATTGTTGTGACAACTGGCTCGCTCTATCAGAGTAAGCTCCGCTGCCTACCGTGCTCGCAAATACCGCAAATAAATCAGATGTTATTGCTGGCTTTTTAAAGCTACCTGAAAAACCCATTTTTTCAAAGTATGCATCATCGCCCTTATCATTTATTGTCGTCATAACAATCAATTGAATACTTTTGTGACTCTCATTAGCAAGCAATCCTTTTGCTAATTCAATACCATTCATACCCGGCATATCCATATCTAGAAAACCAATATCAAAAGTACGCTTATTTTTTTCATAGAAGGTATTTGCGACCGTGAATGCATCCGCTGAAGACATCGCCACCTTAACATTCGCCCCCCAATGTTTAAGCTGTGAGCTTAATACATTAAGGTGCGTGCAATTATCATCAACTACCAGTATATTTAATTTGCTGATATCCACATTAGGTATTATGGGCTGTGCCTTATCAGATTTTGAAAGTTGTACATAAAAACTAAAACAACTACCTTTTCCATCATCGCTTTCAACACTCACATCCCCATTCATAAGCACACATAATTTTTTAACGATCGCTAAGCCGAGCCCTGTACCACCAAATTTTCGCGTTGTTGATGCATCAACCTGTGAAAATGATTTGAATAACTTAGTTTGCTGATCCTGCGTTATGCCTATGCCAGTATCTTTAATATTGCATCTGAGTTGCCAGTTTTCTATATCCAATTCACTTAGTATGACCTCAACTAATACCTCCCCTGAAGCAGTAAATTTAACTGCATTACTGACTAAGTTAGTTAATATTTGTCGTAACCGCCCTGGATCACCTTGAACACACGAAACATTTACTTGAGTCATATCTAAAATAAATTCAAGACCTTTATCATGTGCGGGCACCGCCGCAGACTGAGCAAACTCACCTAGCATATCTCGAATATCAAACTCTAATATCTCTAGTTCAAGTTTTCCTGCATCAACCTTAGAAAAGTCTAAAATATCATTTATCAAAGTCAGTAAAGAATTCGCACTACTGGAAGCAACCTTTACTTTATAATATTGATCTTCATTCAGCTTTGAGTGTTTCAATAAGTTTAACATGCCGAGTACACCATTCATCGGTGTTCGTATTTCATGACTCATTGCTGCTAAAAACTCACTCTTTGTCACATTAGCCAACTCAGCCTGCCCTTTAGCTTCAACAAGTTCTTTTTCAGCTTCTACTTTTTCAGTAATGTCTTGCTGTATTCCAACAAATGCACTAAGTACACCTTCATTGCTAAATACGGGAGATATTTGTAAGTCATTCCAAAATGGTTTATTTTCTTTTGTGTAATTTAAAATCTCTACACGATGAATTTTTTTAGCTTGCAGCGCCTCTTTGATTTCTTTAATCGTTTCAGCACAAGTGTCGACTCCTTGGAGAAATCGACAGTTTTGTCCTAAAATTTCATTACCATAGCCCGTGATCCGAGAAAACGCACTGTTAATGAATACAAGCGGTGAGCCCTCTAAAGTTGCATCGGCTATGCAAATTCCCACATTGCATGATTCGATCGCATTCGCTAATAAATCATTTTGCTCTTTTGCAGCCTTTAATGCCTCTTGCCCAGTCTTTTGTTCTGTTATGTCAGTAAGTGAACCCGCCATACGAATAGCGTTGTTTTTATCGTTCTTTAACGCAATGCCTTTAAGCCTAAAGTGTCTTATTTCACGTGTTTTTGTGTACAATTTCAACTCAATGTCACATGGTTGATTATTCTCTAAATGCAAAGTAAAAACATCTAACACCCTATTCTTATCTAATTCATGTATTTTTTGTTTAAAACTTTTTAGTTTATTTGGAAACCCTTCGATATCATGATGTTGATAGCCTAATAGCTCTCGAAAGCGGGGGGAGTAATAAACCGTTTTATTGGCTATATCCCAATCCCAAATTCCGTCTGTAGTGCCACTGATTGATAACTTATACCGCTCTTCACTTTCGGCTAAGACTTGCTGCGATCGCTCCAAGCGTTTAAATGGATTAAGTAAAAGTTGCTTACCAAATATCAATAAAATTGCAAAGGATAATATGAGGCTAACAATCACAGCTAAAAAAATATCTCGCGTAAAGCCTGATACTTTTTCTTCTAAAACGCTTGTGCTGATTAAATATTCTAATTGAATCCCGGTGTCACCTATGTATTGCTTATTAATGCTCAAATATTCTTTATTAGCATCTAAGTTCGAGTATAAAACCAATGGTCCCTGCAAGGTTAAACCATAAGCATTACTCTCAATTGCTGAGGATAAAAGCTCCTCTAAGCTTGTGCTAAACTCGACCAATAAGACCCCTTCAGTAAAGTCACTGTATTTAACTGACACTGCAATTTTAAAGAAATTTTCATTGTTGCGCGTTGACAATATAATCGCTTGCTCTGCTTTCTCATCAAGTATTTTTTGAACCCAGCTATTTTCGTCCTCAGTTTCCGTTATATCTATCGCAGGAAAGTTTTCATAAATAGGCACTCTTAATATATTAATAAGCTTTATTGATTCTGTATTGCCCAATATTTTGTAGTCATTCAAAAAATCAGCCACGGATGCTTGAGATAGATCTGTCCCCATTACACTGTTTGATAAAATAGGATGGCGAGATAAATCCCGTAGTATTTGCTGGCGGGTATCTAAAAACTGCCGTAGATAACTAACTGCTAACTCTGACTCAACTTGATTGGCTTTGCTATACAGCTTATTGACTGAATCTTCAGCTCTGCTTCCAACTAAGTAAGTACTAACTAAAATAGACAGTAATAAACTAGTAATTAAAAAAGCATAAAATGCTTTATTTGATGACATAGTCATTATTTTTTTTATAGCCACCAGCATACTTTATATCTCACGCTGAGGAGTAATGATGTGTATTTGTCCGGTGTTATTAAATTGCGCCATACAGATATCTTCTGCACCGAGTGCTTCGTGCGCATCAGGATTGTCCTCGCTCCATATTGAATAAGGCCTCTGATAAACTTTCATTAATCCTGTAATGGGTTTATCTAACTCTTCCAGCTTCTTTCTAACTCTATCTCTTACGATATTTACCTGTGCAACCAAATCAACATCATTCATCGCTGCTATCAATATTTTGCCTATATCGTAGCCATGTACAAAGCCTGCGGGCGCTAATAAATGCTTTTTTTGTTTAAATTCATCAGGGAATAACTTTGCAGCTATGTCTAGCACCTGCTGTGTATGTAGGTCCAAATCGGGGCGATTTAAATCAAAACAACTTTGTAAAAAATATAACGGTAACCCATTATTTAATTCACCACTGACTGAGTTAAAAAAATCACCGCCTGTGATACCCCAGTGGCTCACTATCGGCTTTTGTTTTTCTTTTGGTAGATTTGCCATTGCTTTAACGAAATACTTTCCTTCAACAGCATTGCCAACAAACAGCACACAGTCGCTTTTTGATTGCTCAATTTCTTTTAGTAAAATGCTGGCCTGAGATAATTTTACATTCCAATTAAACCAATAAACGTTATTAGGTATCGCACTGCCCAATGCATTCGTCATGGTTTTATGATTAGATATCCCCCATGGTGTATTTTCTAAAAGTAAATCAACTGAGTTACACTTTAATGTTTGCGTTGCGTACTCTACCATTTTCATGCCAGCTTTAGTGTCATCTAGTGATAATCTAAATACCCAATTTTTAACCTTTGGGTAGCGGGTAATTGGCCCTCCCGCAGCCCACGGTACAAGTAGCAACAACCCATTTTCATTAATAAAATCTCTATATTTTATATATGGTGGGGAATGCAAGCCTCCAAGAATAGCAAGACCTTTGGGGTCGTTTAAAAAACGTTTCATCGTCAAAAAGCTACGGTTACTATTCCCACGATTATCTTTTCCTAAAAAATCAATTTGATAGCCATTAACTGTATTGCCAATTTCATTAAGTGCAGTCATAAACCCCATCTGCATAGCAACTGCAGATGGGTTATGGGTGGAATAGTCTGAATCATGATAGATATTAAACACGCCAAGTTTTTCAATAGAATCTTGCGCAAAAGCACTACAATTAAAAACAAAAAACAACCAAAAAACAAGCCTCATAAGTGACCTTTAATTTCCATTTATCGAGAATAAAATTGATACTTTATGTTAACATGACCAACACCTGTATTAACAATATACCAAAGTATCAAAATCGCCAGTCTTTGCTACAACCTGAGCTGGAGCTAGTCAAGTGATTCAGTAATGCTAAAAAAAGACTATCAATGCTAATATGTGTATTTGTATAGCCTGATAATCAGTGAACTATGAAAGACTGTAACCAATGCGGTAAATGTTGTATAAAATACGGCGGTGGAGATTTGTGTGCGACAAAGGAAGAAATCGATCTTTGGGAAATATTTAATCCTGATATTTTTGAGTTCGTCAAAGGTGACGAAATATGGTTTGATCCTAAATCAGGCGAAAAATTATCAAAATGCCCTTTCCTTGAGGTTGAACCAAAAAAAAATGCAACTGCACCTAACAAGTACACCTGCAGCATTTATTTAGATAGGCCTGAAGATTGCCGCCATTACCCTAGCCTCATTGCTGAAATGGTAAGAGATGAATGTGAAATGATTGAAATTGTCGATTTAGAAAACTATAAAAAAGCGCAAAAAAAACTCGATCTATTAATGCAAGATAGTCGCCCTGCTGGCTACTCGTAAGTGAATGATGTTAATTCATTGTACCAATAATGGCATGCCCTTGTAATAAACTATAACATCAGGAGCTGCCTGCACAGTCATTAAACCTTGGTATAAAAAATTGATTCGACCTAAAATTCAACTAAAACTCACTGAAGGTAAACTTTCAAAGCCGGGTTTTGCAAAGAAATACCCTTGCATTAATTCCACCCCAGCATTACTTAACCATTGATACTCCTCAATCGTTTCGATCCCCTCCGCCAAAACTAAAATATTCAATTCAGTTAACATATTTAAGCAATGCCTAACAACAATTTGCCGCTTGTGGTCTTTATCTATGCCCCTAATCAACCCCATGTCTAACTTAACAATATCAGTTTGAAAATCTGCTAATAAATTAATACCCGAATACCCAGCACCAAAATCATCGGTTGCTGTTTTAAACCCAAGTGATTGATAGTATTCAACCACACGTTTTACATGATTAGTATCTTCAATTTTTTCGACTTCCGTAAATTCGAACATGATGTTCTGTGTAGGGAAATTATGTTTTTTAGCGGCTTCAAGTGTCGTTCTTATACAACGCTCAGGTTTGTAAATTGCATTTGGTAAAAAATTGATGCTCAACATGCCATCAAGTTTAAGTTCAGCGGCAAGTGCGATTGCTTTCACTCTACAAAGCTGATCAAATAAATAACGGTTATCGTCATTAACTTTAGAAATAACAGAATAAGCTGACTCATTATTTAAACCACGAGCAAGCGCTTCATAACCAAAAACACGCTTAGTTTTACAGTTAACAATAGGCTGAAAAGCCATTGTAAAATCAAAGTCTAAACCGTTAATATCGCTACAATTATTGCAATATTCCCTATTGCAATCTATTGATTCACTCATCTATAAGCCCTATTATATCTGTCTTGCTTGGATACCTAGAAGATTAGCTGTCATAATGAGTCTATGCAATGAATTGTATATAAATTAACTAAATATACCCAAGTCACCTCAAGATGTGAGTTTCAGTTGGAATTAAAAGGGATTTAGACAAGGCATTGATTGCAGGCAATGGTAATTCCCTTATCAAAATCAATAACGCAGTATAAATCGCTTTTAAACCAACCCTCTGGGCGTTTCACAGGCACTTACTCTCAGCGTTGTTACTCCTTAAAAGGGACCGCCATTATTGCGAAGTAACGCCTTAATATTAAGCCCCTGTAAAACGCTGAATCCTGCATTTTGAGGTCACTTGGGTATATACGTAAACGTCATGCAATTAAAGTCCATTGCATTTTTTGTTTAGTCAATAACTCTCAAAGTCCATATAAAACAACCTCATTTCATATGGTTATTACTATTAAATTATCTCATTAATATCTAATGTTAACTATACTTAAAAAAACATAACTACTGAGCGAAAACATGACTAAACAAAAAATTACTCGCCGGCACTTTCTTAACACGCTGACCGTTGGTGCAGCAACAACCGCACTTGCTTTTAAAGCCCCTTATGTTTTTGCTAAAAAGCCTATAACTCTGCGCGTAATGGGCACACATGTCACCTTGCAAGAGGAGTTACGCCTAAAAGCCATGCAGGAACTGGGGATAAATCTTGAATTTACACCAAAAGGCAGTGCTGCGGTTTTACAAAAAGCTGCCGCGGATCCATCTTCTTTCGATTTATATGAGCAGTGGTCAGACTCTATCAATATTTTATGGCAAGCTGGGGCAATCCAGCCTTTAGAGATTGATAGATTAAAGTACTGGAATGAAATTAATTCTTTGACTAAAACAGGGAAATTAACCCCTGACGCAAACATAGGCGCAGGTGATGCACCTAATAAAATTCTCTTTGTCCAAAGTGATGGCAGCCTAGGCACAACGCCCACATCAAAAATCAGTTTTATGCCTTATGTGCATAATGTAGATTCTTTTGGCTATAACACTAACTTTATAGCCCAAGGAGTCCCCTATCAAACTGAATCATGGGGGTGGTTATTAGACGATAAAAATAAAGGGCGTGTTGCACTTGTTAATGCACCAACTATAGGTATTTTTGATGCCGCGCTAGCCGCACAAGCACAAGGCTTAATGACCTTCAAAAATATAGGCAATATGACAATAGCCGAAATAGATACCCTGTTTAAAATACTTATCAGCAAAAAACAGTCCGGACATTTCGCAGGGTTTTGGACCTCAGTACCACAATCTGTTGATTATATGGTAGATAAACGAGTGCACCTTCAAAGCATGTTTTCGCCCGGTGTAAGTGCTTGTAGAAGCAAAGGGCTACCAATTGTGTATGCATCTCCTAAAGAGGGGTATAGGGCATGGCACGGCGTTATGTGCCTATCAGCAAATACAACTGGACACGTTAAAGATGCCGCTTACGATTATATGAATTGGTGGCTTTCAGGCTGGCCTGGTGCGTTTATAGCTAGACAAGGTTATTACATCTCTAACCCTGAACGAAGTAAAGAGTTAATGAGTAAGCCTGAATGGGATTACTGGTACCAAGGAAAAGAAGCTACATCAGACTTATTAGGCACTGATGGTAAAGTCTCAGTTAAACAAGGTCAATTGCGTGATGGCGGCAGTTACGAAAAACGTTTCTCGAATATTGCAGTATGGAATACCGTTATGGATAACTATGACTATAGCCTTGATAAATGGTATGAACTACTTAATGCATAAGGGATATTCATGCTATCAAAATTGACTAACTCTATCGCGGCTAAAGTACTTTCAGTTTTAGCTTTATTTATTCTAATTCAGTTAGTTGTATATATTGTTATCACAAAACGTATCGCAATTGTCGATAAGTCTGTTGACGAAATATTTAATATTACCAACCTTTCAATCAACGTTTTTGAGATCAACAAAGACATTTTAGAAATACAACGCGATACATCCGTTTTTGGTAGTTCAGGTAACCAAGTTATCTTCGATAAAATCGAAAAAAATTACGCCATCATTAAACAACGACTTGCAAGTACACAGCTACAAGTCGAAAATGAAAAAATCACCTCTTTGCTATCATCAATGCAGGCATTAGTCGTACATTTTGGAAAAAGTTTAGATGTTGTTAATCTGCGCTACAATGAAAAAGCAATGTTGATCGATCAAGAACTACCAGCGATTTATGAATCAGCAATCAATACACTAACTCAAGTTATGGCTGAGAGTACAACAACACAAAGCAAATTACTCGTCGCTAATTTAACCAACGTCTGGCATACACTTAATAGAAACGCATTTCTTTTTTTGAATAACAGGGAATATCAGAAACGCCAAGAAGTTGTAAAAAACCTCAAAAATATTGATCTCTTATTAGTGCAATTAAAGACAACCACATTGCAAAACCAGCCAGCATTAACGCAGATCAGCGAGCTTAAAGTACAATTTAGTAAAACTTTTACTAAAAGTATTCAAGCAAACCGTAACTATCTCACATTAGTAAATGTTGTAATTGCTGGAGACACCATGGAGTTTAGCGCTTTAGCTGCGCAATTAAGGGAAGAGTCAATAAATCTATTAAGGGAGATTAAAAATACCAGCGAATCAAGTATCACTCAAGCTGAGAGTATAATTAAAGGATCATTGTTTTTGTCTATTGTACTGTTTCTTATTTTTGCTCTATTTTTTCACTTACACATCATAAGAGCAATAAAAGGACTAACAAACGATTTTAAAAGCTTACTTCAGGGTGACTTATCGATCAATTTATCAGAAACACACCGTAATGATGAAATTGGCGTATTAGCTGAAGCGGCAAACCAATTTAGGGTATTAAACGAAAACTTGCTGTTAGCAAAAAAAGAAGCCGAAGAAACATCACGCATAAAGTCTGAATTTTTAGCTAACATGAGTCATGAAATACGCACCCCAATGAATGGCATATTGGGCATGATACGGTTACTTGAAAACACAGAATTAATGCCTGAACAACAAAAAATGCTTAATTTAGTCAACTCCTCCAGTAAAAGTTTACTCGTTATTTTAAATGACATACTTGATCTGAGTAAAATTGATTCTGGTAATATCAAGCTAGAAAAAAGCACTTTTCAATTAAGTTCAATATTAAATGAACTAGAGCAAATGTTTAATCCGCTTGTACATTCAAAGCAAATTAAGCTGCTTATACCAAAATCTATTGATAACTCCTTCGACTTTCTTAATGGCGATGAAACGCGCTTAAAACAAGTTTTAATCAATTTACTTAGTAATGCCGTTAAATTTACTGAATCTGGATATGTAAGCTTAGCAATTGAACTAAAAAGCAAAAGCACATCAAGTGTTAACCTCATTTTTAGCATTTCTGATACCGGTATAGGTATTGCGCCTGACAATATCAGTTCATTATTTGATGCTTTTTCACAAGCTGACTCTTCCATAACCCGTCGCTTTGGTGGAACCGGGCTTGGCCTGACAATCTCAAACAAGCTTCTGAGCTTGATGGGCAGCACTTTAGAGGTCAATAGTGAAATCAATAAAGGGTCTACTTTTTATTTTAATATTACGTGTGACCTCGCATCAAAAGTAGAGCCTTTTAAGAAAAGTGACACTAATATTAAGCTAAATTTTGATCCAGATAATATTACGATTCTGATTGTTGAAGATAGTCCTATAAATCAAATTGTACTAAAGGGCTTGCTGGCTGAGTTAAACATTAAAAATATAGAAACCGCTGAGAATGGTGAAATAGCACTCAACAACTGTAAAACTAACCACTACGATATAATCTTGATGGATATGCAAATGCCCGTAATGGATGGCATCACAGCTACACATCTTATTCGCTTACTTGCTGCATACACACACACCCCTATAATAGCTATCACTGCCAATGTTATGGAAGAAGATCGTCAACGTTGCTTTGATGCAGGCATGAACGACTTCTTAAGTAAGCCTATTATATTCAAAAATTTAGTGAGTATATTAAACAAGTATAACTTGCGTCTGTGACCTTTACGGATGAAAATTTGTTTAAACTCCGGGCGGTTTAATCGCAGCACGAGGTTTGTAACCGAG
Organism: Pseudoalteromonas sp. NEC-BIFX-2020_015; assembly: GCF_012952265.1. Taxonomy (NCBI): domain Bacteria; kingdom Pseudomonadati; phylum Pseudomonadota; class Gammaproteobacteria; order Alteromonadales; family Pseudoalteromonadaceae; genus Pseudoalteromonas; species Pseudoalteromonas sp. NEC-BIFX-2020_015. The sequence goes on along the minus strand of NZ_JABCJL010000033.1, from coordinate 19,883 downwards.
TGGGCTCGATAACTGCTCCTGCGTTATTCTACTGGCTCACATCCATGTGAGAATAAGTAAAAACCGGGCAAAGCTTGTGTGTCCTGATCACGCCCATTGTCTACATTCATGTAGGTATCCTAGAGGCAAAACCAAAAGGGCAGCGCATGTTTGGCATTTATACTGCGTTATCCCCTATTTATGGGGAACAACCACACTACACAGGCTCTGTCTTGCCTAAATACCAAATAGACTGCTGCAAAATCAATCACGAAAGGTCAACACGCCCTAGAGCTTTTTGATCTTTCATTAATCTAGGAGCAGGTTTAATAGCGGCGTAAAACAATCAGCTAGAAACAACGCTTGGGCTGCAACACTACACCCTAATTTATACTGCAAGAGAGGGGCTGGGTTACCAAAACTAATTTACGTACCAATTACTGGCTTATTGCAAGCCAAGATGATTTTATTATCCAAGCCCATGGTGTTTTGCTCATGAACAACAAAATAATCATAGCCATTATTGAGAATCTAAATACGCATGCATCATTATAGCCAGTTCAGCGTAATTTACTTCAGCCGTCTCTATTTTAGTATTTAATGCTGCCAATTTGTCAGTCTCCTTATTTAAAGATATCACCTCTATTTCACTAAATATTTTATGGAGCATAATAGCCCCTACATCCCCTGATATTCCCTTTAAGGCATGACTTAGCTTAGCTGACGATTCATAGTCATTTGCTAAAATTGCATTTTTTAAGTTGCTAATTTTTTCTTCTGTTCGCTCTAAAAACATCACACACACTTTAATAAGCAGATCTTTATTCCCCATCAAACGCGTCAATGCAGCATCTTTATCCCAACTTAATGTATGTATTTGAACATTTTCTAAAGAATTATCATCCATGAAAGTGATTGCCGATGGCTCTACCGTAGAATTATCGTACGTTGAAGCAATCCACTTAGCTGTAATTGCAATCAGTTTCTCCGCTGATATAGGCTTAGTAATATAATCACTCATCCCAGCATCTAAACATTTCTTTCTCTCTCCTAACATGGCATTTGCAGTCATTGCAATAATAGGAAGATCTTTATTTAATAAACCAGCCTTACCCTGCCTTATTTGGCTTGAGGCGTCGTAACCATTCAATATAGGCATTTGGCAATCCATTAAAATACAATGAAAAGGCTTATTAATAGCGGTTGCTTCGAGTATCCGTTCTATTGCTTCTTGTCCGTTTGATGCGAGCGTAAAGTTTAGTTCCAAAACTGATAAAATCCCTTTTGCAACTTCTGCATTTATATCATTATCGTCTACCAGTAATACATTAGCGCCTGCAATACCTTCTTCAGCAACATGTTTGATGTCTGTTTCTCGTCGCATACTTTCTTTCGACTCGCCAGAGTTATCACGACCGTTCACAACCTTATGTAAAAATTCTGAGACTAAAATTGGTTTGGATAGTAGTAATGGCTTCATATACTTTAAAAGTGGCTTAGGTTCACCACTGTCTGCAATCACAACTACTTTTTTAGATAACTTAAAATGATCAGTAACCTTAGCAAAGCGACTATCAAGCGCTTTTAAAAGTAATGACGTTTGTTCAATAATGACTAAATCAGGGAAGTCTTGCATAACTTCATTACCTGACTCTACTAAGCTAACAAATTCGTCTTTTATGTAAATTACACCACCAAAACCTTGTACTAATTTTTCTAAGCTTACTTTAAGAGGCTCACTTGCTACAACCAAAGCGACTGATTTCCCAGCCAACCTTTTCTCACGTGCAAAAATCGCAGAATCAGCCTCTTTAAGGTTAAGTTTAAAATGAAAAATACTACCTTGCTCTTTTGTTGACTCAAAGCTAATTTCACCATTTAGCAGCTGTGACAATTGCTTACATATTGATAATCCCAGGCCTGTTCCGCCATATTTAGACGCAATAGAACTGTCCTCTTGTGAAAATGCATTAAACAATTTGTTTTGATTATCTTCAGCAATCCCAACACCAGAATCTGCGATATCACAATGGATTGTCACCGTTTTATCATTGTGTACCTTTGAGTATGCCGTAACTTTTATATACCCATTAGGCGTAAATTTAATTGCATTATTTATTAAATTAGTAATTATTTGTGAAAATCGATGCGGATCACTTACAATGGATTGGCAATGTAAATCTATAACATCAAGAATAAATTCAAGCCCCTTATCTTGTGCTTTGACAGCCATGCTGCCGCATAAACTTTCTAATAATTTAACAGGATTAAATGCTTTGAAGTCTAAATCGAGCTTGCCCGCCTCTATTTTTGATAAATCTAAAATATCATTAATTAAAACGGATAAGTTATTTACGCTCACCTCTGTCATTTCTAAATAATGGTGTTGCTGCTCACTAAGGGATTCTTTTTTTACTAAATTTAATGTACCAATAATTCCATTTAGTGGGGTTCTCATTTCATGACTAACATTAGATATAAATGCACTTTTAACTTCACTCGCTTTCTCTAATGCAGCTGTCCTGCTGGCAACTTTATCTTCTAGATCAGCATTAGCCTGACGTATTTTTTCTTTTGCTAATTTCTCTATAGTAATGTCCCTAGCTATAATAGCCACCCCTTTATATTGACCACTGTCATCAATAATTGCTGATAATGAAAGTGACAAGTGTTTCTCTATATTTCCATTAATTTTTTTCGTTGTTTCTAAAGAGCTCTGATGAACACCTGAAGCTAATTGCCCGATTAAATCATCAAGCTTTAGATCGGGGAACAATGACAATTTTTGAAGCGATTTTCCCAATGACTCATTGCTTTGATAACCGAATAAAGAGCAAGCAGCACGATTCCAGCTAGTTACTATTCCTGCTTTTGTAATACCAATAATGGCATCCATAGAGCCACCAACTATGGCATCGGATTCTGCGCGGGCATCTGCAAGCGCTTGCGTATTTCGTATGCTGCGATTAAACACACTTAGAATAAATAATAAAAGTATCACTACAACCAGTAAAAATGCGTACACACTGGTTCTTCTTTCACTTTCTAACCCCTTTACGTATGCCAGAGGGTTTAATAAATACGCTGTAAAATACCCTGACTCTACATCTGAGCTAATTCTTATTTTCCTTGCAAAAGTAATCACCCCTTCTTTATTTTCACGTTTTGGTGTAGCAATGGTTAACCCACTACTTGTATTTTTTTCTAGAGTATAAAAAGTATCCCAGCGTAAATCGCTTGCCAAGTCTTTGCTAAACATTAACTCTTTATTTGGGTGCAGTAAAAAATAGCCTTCATTATCAACTAACGCTAATTGATTTGGCTCGTTTACAATTGTCAGAAGAGACTTAAATAAATGACTGGCGTTAATATTAACAATAACAAAACCAAATCGCTGCATATCATCATCAAAAATAGGAATCGATAACCTCAACATCGGCCGATAGGGAAAATCTATCTTTCCAAATTCACGGTTAAGTGAAATATTAGACATGTAAATTTCACCATTTGAAAGCTCATTACTTGCCTTCGCATAGTCTCTATCGCCTTTTTTTTGTAACTCCGCATCCATCATAACGGTTATTCCACCTCCGGTGCGGTCTACCCTAACAAGCTCGATGCCTTCCTTTTGTGCACTAATTACACGTAATTGTTCATACTCAGAGTTATTTTGAATAAACGCAACAAAAATAGTTTCAAGCCTTTGCTTCCACTGTGCTGAGGTCGTGTTATCTAAAGGATCAATGCCGTTATGATTGGCGGCTCTAGCAAGCCCTGAAATTGGAGGTGTAGTGAATAAAAAGCGTAAGTCATTTCTATAGCCCTCTATCTCTTTTTGTATTTGTGTATAAACCGAATGGCTTTTGTCTGTTAAATTTTTCTCAATTGAAGAATTAATCGATTTACTTAATTGCGTCTCAAAAACGACAACTGTAATAGTAAAAACAAGCAATATTACAATTATAAAAACAGGGAATAAATAGCCAACCTTCTTACCGAATAATTTATTCGCCTTATGAAATAAATTTAACATTAAGTTTAATCCTTCAATAAAATCAACCCAAAAACACCACAGCTCATTCTAAATAGAGCTAATGGTGCACTGGTTTCGGCCTTGTTGTTTTGCTTTATATAGTGCATCGTCTGCATGCTGTATTAGATCATGAGGGGTCATTTTTGTGCCAGCATCAATTGAATGTAAACCAATACTAACGGTCACTATTTTTAAGGGAGAGTTTTCATGGGGAATACTTAGCTTAACTAGCCCGTTTAATATTGTTTTGGCAAGATGCAATGCACCACTAGTGTCTGTATAAGGTAAAATACATAAAAACTCTTCTCCTCCAAACCTAATTGCCATGTCCATTGGTCTATTTAGAGTGAGTTGTATTTCTTTTGCTACACATTTTAAACATTTGTCACCTTCTAAATGGCCATATGTATCATTAAATTGTTTAAACCAGTCAATATCTATCATCAGGACTGAAAGTGAACTCCCGCTTCTATTTACTTGTAAAACACTTTTACTTAAAACGTCGCTTATCAAATGGCGATTGTACAACCCTGTTAGCTCATCAATTAATGACATTTTTCTTAGTAAATCAGTTTGTAGTTTTATTGTTAAATGAACTTTAACTCGATTCAGTAGGGTGACTCCGTTCACCGGTTTTTCAACAAAATCTACCCCCCCCGCTTCCCAACACATATTTTGGTCCGCTTCACTTTTAATAGAAGTAACAAAAATAATTGGTATATGGCATAGCTGCACATCTTCTTTTATTTTTTTACATACATCTAGGCCCGACATTCCATCCATTACAATGTCCAAAAGAATAAGATCTGGATTTTTTTGTAAACAATACTGGAGTGCCTCCTCCCCAGAAAAAACCACATTCACTTTAAAGTCATCAGACAAAATGTGTTCTAACACCATTGCATTTAGAGGCTCATCATCAACAATAAGAATATTACAATCGCTTAACACTAAGTCCTTTTCTTGTTGCAATTGAATCAAAATATAACCTCATTTAAGTTTATAAATTTAAGAGTAGACTATAATTAAAATAGCACTAAAGAAATAATATTTTTCTAATCTAATAAGGCAAAATCACTATGCACTACTACACTGACCTCATAGCTCAAATGAAATGAATCCAGAGGGACTTTATGCTTTTCAACCATGATTTAGAGGCTAAGCGGACTATTTTAATTGTGGATGACGAACCTGCAAGCCTAATGATATTAGAGGATTCAATTACTGATCTTGCCAATGTAATTACTGCTAAAAATGGTACTGAAGCTATTGAGAAAGCCACCCATTTTTTGCCCGACGTAATTTTATTAGATATTGAATTACCCGATATAAATGGGTTTGAAGTATGTATAAATCTTAAAAACAACCCTCGCACATGTAATGCCACAGTTATTTTTGTCACGTCCCATAGCGGTAATCAATTCGAACATCAAGCACTTGAACTCGGCGGCATAGATTTTATTCAAAAGCCTATTGATTTAAGAATTTGTCGCTTAAGAGTTAAAAATCATCTTAAAATGAAGCAACAAGAAGCATTACTTCATATTGCAGAAAAAGATCTCCATACGCTTGTTTCACAAGTGCCTGTTTACATATCTTACTGGTCAAAAGAGTTTATTAATTTATTCAATAATGATTTTTCTGGTCAATGGTTTATAAAAAAAACAGAGCAATCGATTGGCCGTTTCTCTGAAGATATTCTGCCTGCAGAGCTAAACTCTGAAATAATTTTACGTGCATCGAGTAACATTGAAAAACATATTTTTGAAGTGAAATTAGAGACAAGCCACAACAAAATAGAACATGTGCAAGCCCACCTTAATATTGGTAAAGATGAAAATGGTATTCAGGGAATTTTACTTACACTTACAGATATCACCTCTATTAAACAAGCTAAAAAGTCACTTGCTACTGAGTCTGAACGCCTTCGCGTGACATTAAACTCCATTGGCGACGCCGTGATTGCAACTGATGAACACGCTAATATCACATTTATGAACCCCATTGCTGAACGTATGACTGGGTGGGTAATACATCAGGCAATCGGTAAGCATATCGATCAAATAATGAATTTGTGTGATGCGACAACAAAACATAAGGGGGTTAACCCTATTGTTATTGCTCTTCAAGAAAAGCGAATTGTAGCCATGGCATTAAATTGTCAATTAACCAGCCTTGACGGTCGTATCTATCGTGTTGAAGACTCCGCCGCGCCTATTCGTGATGATGAAGGGCAAGTAATTGGCGGCATTATTGTTTTTCATGATGTGAGTGAATCGATTGCGATGGCAGTAAAAATGAGTCATTTAGCTAATCATGATCAACTCACCGATTTACCAAATCGTATTCTGTTACATGATCGCGTATCTCGTGCGTGTTATTTATCAACCAAAAATGGGCTTATTGTTGCATTAATGCTGATAGACATTGACCACTTTAAATACCTCAATGATACACTTGGGCACCACCACGGCGACTTAATCATTAAACAGGTCGCTAAGCGCCTCGAATCGATTGTCGATGTTAATACCACGCTCGCACGTGTCGGTGGTGATGAATATGTTTTACTTCTACCCGATCTAAAATCAGCAAATCATGTTGATGCAGTAGCCGCTGATATTGTCCATTCTATGAATCAGCCATTTAGAATAGAAGGGGAAGAGTTTAATTTGTCTGTAAGTATTGGCATTAGCATAAACCCAACTGACTCTAGAACTGCAGAAGAGATGATGGCTCATGCTGATGCTGCAATGTATAAGGCAAAAGAACAGGGCAGAAACCGTTTTTGTTACTATAGTGATGACTTAGAAAAACTGTTTCACCAACGCCAATCTATTGATAAATTATTAAGAGCGGCTATAGAAAACAATTCATTAGAGATATTTTATCAACCAAAGCTAAAACTAAGCCAAAAAGAAGTTGTTGGTGCAGAGGCGTTAGTAAGATTAAGAGATAATGTTGGTCATTTAATTTCACCTATAGATTTTATACCCCTTGCAGAAGAAACAGGGCTAATACATGCACTAGGACATGATGTGCTAAAGAAAAGTTGTATCGCTGCAAAAAGATGGTTAGATAAAGGAAAGCCACTGAAGATTGCCGTAAATATTGCCGCAAAACAATTTTCAAACCCAAAGTTTACCGAAAGTGTTGCACAGGTACTTGAAGAGACTCAGCTACCAAGTCGCTATTTGGAGCTTGAAGTTACAGAAAGTGCATTAATGCATAATTTTGACGATACAATAAAAACACTCAATGATCTTTGTGCATTAGGCCTAACAATTGCCATTGATGATTTTGGCACAGGCTACTCAAGCCTTTCTTATTTAAAGTTGTTTCCGGTTGATGTATTAAAAATTGATCAGTCATTTGTTCGCGATATGGTGAGTGATGACCAAAGCAAGAATATTGTTCAAGCAATAACGCATTTAGCCCATTCACTGAATTTACAGCTCGTAGGTGAAGGTATTGAAGAACAAGCACATTTAGATATGCTGATTAAGTTTGGCTGTCAGGAAGGTCAAGGGTATTTATTTAGTAGACCTTTACCGGAGGCTGAATTTGAAGCGTTATATGTATTTACTCAATAATATAGTTATTTAAACACCGTTCACATTTACAGTGTTTAAATAACTACTAATAAATAATGAATTAAAAGGTGAATTTAATATCCTTTATTTCTCTTACTTGATAGGCGCTAATAAAACTTGAGTCTGCAAGTTCTTTTGATATTGTGCCTTCTCTGTATCTATTTACGACAACATCTACCTCACAGTTTTTGTAACTGTTTTGCGCATTCGCATCTAAAATGTCTTTTTCACTTAAATTAAAGTCAAAGCTGGCAACATTTGCAATTGTGGTACTTGCAGATCCTGTAAACGTGCCGCCATTTGAATCATCACACCCGTAGTTTAAAACAAGCTCTGTTTTACTGGCCGGATCTAAGCCATCTAATTGAACAGTTACACGTTGATTGTACTTAATTGATATACCATTACTCGGTGCTAGGATGATAAAGTTAAGTGGTAACTCAACCTCAGACTCCGCATTTTTCTCATCTTTTCTAACCAAATCGATACTAAATTTTGTATTCCCTTGCGTTATATCAAACTTCCCTTCGTAATCAATATCTAATAAGTCGGTGTCTTCTGTAAGCGTAATGCGTTTACCTGCCGCTTCAGCATATAACTTATCACCATTTGACAAGCGGATATTAGACCCAAATGAGTTACCTGTATTTAGCTCAGCGTTTATTTTAGTGTGCTCACCATCAGAGCTAATTCGATACTCAGCCTGAATTGCCTTTGTTTTTAAAAGATCAGATTCAGTTTCGCTTGTACAACCACTTACTAACAACCCTAAAAAAATTAAACTTACATTAAATTTCATCATTATAAATATACCAACAGTTAACATTTTTGCAGAGTTTACATTTAAACTTACCTTTAACAAGAACAAAAAAGTAAAAAAGTGTAATAATTATGTTTAAGATCAATTTTCATAATTAAACCAATAAAAAAGGATTGAAAAACCCGTGAGCTTTATCGTTTTTATTAATTTTATGAACAAAAATCACCACTTATTTAAGCGGTGACTTGCCATTTTAAATTATTAAGAATATTAAAAGTCAAACCTATAACCTATTAAAATTTTATCTTCAGCTTCATAGACCTTTTCAGCTTCATCTCCCCATATACTATATTCAATATAAAAACTCCCCGCTTTATGATTATATATCACATCAAAGATGGCTTGATTAGTATCGACTGTTAAACCACTAACAGAGTCCATTGTTACATCGGCATACGTTGCTTGAAGCTGAAAATCCCCTATTTTATAACCCGAATATACTTCTATCACTTTTTCGTTAACAATTTCACCCGTTGCTTTTAAACCAGCGTAAAAACGAACATCGCTGGAGTCCTGATAGCGGGCAGCTAGGCTCAACGAGCCACGATTGTAAGCAACTTGAACTGCATCTACTTTATTATCTCCTACCATACCTGTTAGGTCATAACGCGATGCTGAAACAGTGAAATCGCCTATAATATATTTAGCTGCTAAATTGTAACCAACGATACTTTCATCTTTATCACCTGCAAGACTTGCCTTTACGTCACCATTATTAGTAACCACCATGAGTGCTGCTTGAAAGCCATTCATATCAGGTGTCATGTACGTAACAGCACGATCAGGGCGCAAATATTCGATATAATGCCCATTTCCAGCGGCATCTATGGCCCACAAACCATAGCGATGAGTATGACAAATAACGCCTGTTGATTCGTTTGTGCATCCTGCTGATTCGTCAATATCTGCAAAAACATCAATGGCATTATCTGTAAAATTCCAATGCGGTGAATATTGCTTACCTATTAAAATAGAACCAAACTTACCTTCTAAACCCACGTTAGCAAGACGAGCACGTGTATCATTTCCAGCAAATGAACCATCATCTGTAAACAGCCTAAATTCAAAGTTGTACGTAGCCTTTATACCATCCATAATTTCAGCGCTACCAAATGCACCTAAACGAGAATAATTGTCCTTATATTCTACATTGCCTTTATTAGTGTCTTGTATTTGTACACGAATACTACCGTACCAATTAAATAGGTCACTATTTGCCTTTGCTACTGCGGGTGTTACAAGTGTTGCTACTACTAATAGAAGTTGTGTTACTAATTTCATAATATTTCCCCAGTGTTAAAATTATTTTCCAAACAAGACTTAGTCAAGCTGGTTTAAACCATTCATTTTTATTATTAATTACGTTGATTATAATAAGAACAACAAGACAAATAGTGAAATCAATAAATTTAATAAATTAATAAGTAATCCTTATTAATAACACCAGAAATATAATATATTAGATTCAATTAAATAATTTACATTTAAATAATAATTATTATTTTTATTTTATTTTTTCCTCTACATGGTTAATCCGAAGATCAAAGGCAATAATGGTTGAAATAGCAGCGCATGTTTGGAATTTATACTGCGTTATCGCCTATTTATGGGAAGCAACCGCACACCATAGGCGCTGCCTTACCTAAATACCAAATAGACTGCTGCAAAATCAATCTCGAAAGGTCAACACGTCCTAGCAATAAAGTACTTGGGTAAAATACTGCAAATAAGAATACTCATAGCCCCTAATGCAACACATCCGGCAAACATTCGAATGTGTCCCACACGGCGAATTAAATTAGTGCTGTAAATAGCGCCCACTAACAACCCAACAAAATAAAGCGACAGCACCATACCAATTGTGTCTAAATCAACACCATCAAACCCCATTCGAACAGGCAATAGCACATTGATCAAACCATTCCCTAATAACAAGATAAAGCAGCTAGTAAACAAAGCGAGAAAGATATAAACGTGGTTCGCATGCATTATCCTTTTAAAAAATTTGCTGATTGAGCAAGTAAGACGGGGGGAATACTGTACTTTGACGTTCTGTAGGTATTAGGCCTGTATGGGCAGGCCTAATTATTCGTTTTAAGGAACAGCTGCGTAGGCAACAATTTCACATAACATTTCTTCACGCGCTAAACCTGCCACAATCATTGCGGCGCGGTTTGGGTATGGCGCTTGGAAATACTCAGCGTAAACCGCATTAAACGCTGGCAGTTGTGAACGGTCAGTAACATAAATAAGTACTTGCGTTACATCATTCATCGTCAACTCTGCGGCTTCAATTGTATGCTTAAAGTTCTCCATTGTTTGGCGGGCTTGAGCTGTAATACCGCCATCGACAACGTTGCCTTGTGAATCAATCGGGATTTGCGCCGTCGATAATGTGCCATTTGCAATAATAGCCCACTCTAACGGCGCCTTTGATGCAAATAAATTAGTTTTAACAGGTGTTTTCATTTTAATTTCTGCTCTGGTTATTTAAGTAAGTAATTAACATTACAGTTGGTTGTGGTTGGTTATTTGCCCATGCTGTTGGGACAACATAGGACTTTGTAATTATTTAATTAATAAAAGAGGCCGTTATATTTGCCTCTTTTATTTGAGTTTATAAGCCTTGTTCATCCGCCATTTTTTTAGCAATTTGTGGCGCTGTCCAAAGTGACGGTAATAGTACAAACGACACTGGCACCGCCGTGACCACAATAAAAGACTGCAATGCAGAAATACCGCCTGAGCCAATTGAAATTAATAAGGCTGCCATTACCCCCATCATAATTCCCCAAAATACGCGAATTGAGGTTTGCGGGTGATCTGTGCCTGTCATAACCATTGACACCGAATACGTCATCGAATCGCCCGTTGTGGCAACAAAGATAGTGGTGAGTATTAAAAATAATACCGAGATAACAAAGCCCATGGGTAGCTGCTCTGTGATTGCTAATAAGGCGGCAGGTAGATTAAAACCAGTAAACGGCACAGAAATAACACCAGGGTTAGTCAGCTCAAAAAACAAGCCTGAACCACCCACTATAGTAAACCAAAAACACGTGATCACAGGGGCTACAACAGAAATCAATAAGATCATTTCACGAATCGTTCGGCCACGAGAGATCCGTGCAACAAACATCGCCATTAAAGGGCCATACCCTAAAAACCAACCCCAAAAGAACACTGTCCACCAGTCTAACCAGCCTTTATCAGCACGAAAGGTCGCCATAGGGATAAATTCATTTAGATACAGACCAAAAGAATGCAAGTAACTATCAACAATAAAAGCGGTTGGTCCCATCACAAGAATAAACACCATTAGCGCCACAGCTAGAATCACATTAAAACGGCTCAATAATTGAATACCTTTAGTAACACCACTGACTGCCGATAAAGTGTAAATACCGATTAAGCTAAATAAAATAGCAACTTGCGTTGTATAAGTGTTAGGTATTCCAAATAACTTTTCTAAACCAAAGCTCACCTGTAGACCAAGAAAGCCAATCGGCCCAACAGTGCCCGCAACAACCGCTAACACACAGCACGAATCAACAATAGCGCCAAAAGGACCTGTCATTACGCGATCACCAAACACTGGGTATAATAAAGTGCGTGGCTTTAGCGGTAAGCCTTTCTCATAATGTAAATGCATATAAACTATACCAGTCAAACTCCCTAGAATTGCCCACGCTAAAAACCCCCAATGCATAAAACTTTGCGCTAACGCATTATAAGCAGCTTCTTTGGTGCCTGTTTCACCGCCAAAATGTGGTGGCGGCGAAGTAAAATGTGCCATGGGTTCGGCGGCAGCCCAAAATACACCGCCACCAGCCAAAAGTGTGCACATAATGATGCAAATCCATTTAAAAGTAGAAATTTCAGGCGCTTTTAATCCCCCTAAAACAACTGATCCCGTTCGACCTACGGCTAAGAAAATACCAATCACAAAAGTTAAAAGTAAAAGTACTTGCCAAAAAGCACCAAAGGTCTGAGTAGAAAAAGTAAAAGCCGCGTTGATCCAACCCGACATAAGCTGAATATCGTAAAGTGCTAACGCTGCAAACAGCACCAACACCCCGCCGCTAATTAAAAACACGGGCATATCGACACCCGCCAAAAACTTAATTTTGGTTTTATCTTCCTCACTCTGTTCTATTGCTGTTTTAGAGGTATTCATTATCGTCTCCTGATGGATCTCTTTTAGTTATAATTTATCAAGATGTTACGTTGATACTATGCTATTGCTCCTTACACCAAATCCGTTTTATACCTTTTGTGCCTGTAGTCCTTGGTCAAGGAAATTCAACCAATTCAAGCCCATTATTTTTGCTACTTCTTCATCATGAAAGCCACGCGCCTGTAAACCTTGAGTGATATTAGGAAAGTCGCGACTATCTTTAAACCAAGACAAAGGTTTTGGCCAATCAGCATCTGATTTAGACCCTTCCCCATAATCCATTTCTTTTGACCAGCGACCGTTGCGCATCCACTGCAAAATCGAGATCGGTTGTTCTTGGCATAAATCGGTGCCAATTCCAATATGATCAATCCCCATTAGATCAGCGGTATTAGCCACCATGTCGCAAAACTCATCGAGAGTGCAATCTGGGCCATTTTTTAAATGAAACGGATACAAACTAAAGCCCAGTAACCCACCAGACTCTCCCAATGCTTTTAATACCTCGTCTGATTTATTACGCTTTGCAGCATGAAAATTACTGGGGTTTGCATGCGAAATAACAATTGGTCGCTGCGATATTTCAATCGCATCAAGCGTACTACGCTCACCGCTGTGGCTCATATCAACAATCATCCCTACGCGGTTCATCTCTTTAATAACCTGCTGGCCAAAGCGCGTAACACCACTATCAACGGCTTCGTAACAACCACAAGCTAATAAACTTTGATTGTTGTAAGTTAACTGCATAATCATCAAGTTTAGCTCACGCATGATCTCAATCATTGCAATATCGTCTTCAATCGCAGAGCAGTTTTGTGCACCAAACATAATGCCTACTTTGCCTAGCTTTTTTGCTAAGTAGATATCAGCCGTGCTTTTAACCGGCATAATTAAATCGTGGTGCAGCTCAAAAAGACGGTTCCACTGCCCTATTCGAAGCAATGTTTCGCGAATTTGCTCGTGGTAAACAATGGTCACGTGGACCATTGTTACACCGCCACTTTTTAACTGTTCAAAGATAGCCCTATTCCAATTAGAATATTGCAAGCCATCAATAACTATTAGGTTGTCATGCATAGCACTTTCCTTGGTTATGAACGGATATAAGTGGTTTTAACCACAGTGTAAAATTCTTTAGCGTACGTGCCTTGCTCGCGTGCCCCAAAGCTAGATTCTTTACGGCCACCAAAGGGCACATGGTAATCAGTACCCGCAGTTGGTAAATTGATCATTACACATCCTGTTTGTGCGCGACGCTTAAAATCGGTCGCATATTTAAGAGACTGAGTACAAATTCCACCGGTTAAGCCGTAGTTTGTATCGTTTAAGGTCGCAAGCGCTTCTTCATAGTCTTTAACCTTGATCACACAAGCAATAGGCGCAAATGCTTCTTCACGGTTGATGGTCATATCATTTGTAGTATTAATAAATAATGCCGGTTTTAGGTAGTAACCTTCGGTATCCTCTGTCACAACTTCACCGCCAATAGCCAAGGTAGCACCTTCATTTTTAGCAATGTCTAAATAGCGAAGGTTCTGCTCCATTTGGCGGGCATCGGCTACCGCGCCAATATGCACGCCCTCTTTAAGTGGGTGGCCAACAACCAACTGTTCCATTCTTTTGATAACAGCCGCTACAAAGCGGTCATGGATCCCTTCAGTTACAATTAATCGTGAAGACGCGGTGCACTTTTGCCCTGTACCAAAGAAAGCGCCGCCAACTGCACATTCCACAGCATTGTCTAAATCTGCATCATCCAATATTACTAATGCATTTTTACTGCCCATTTCGAGCTGACACTTGACTAAGTTGACTGCGGTTGCCGCTGCTACTTTTCGGCCAGTTTCCAAAGAGCCTGTAAATGTTAAAGCATTAATTTTTTTGGAATGAATAAGTAAATCACCCACCTCAGCACCTGGGCCCATTACTAAATTAAATGTACCTGATGGTAAGCCTTGGCGAGAAATAATCTCAGTTAGCGCCCAGGCACTTGCAGGCACTTGATTTGCAGGTTTAAATATAATCGCATTACCAAATGCTAATGCAGGCGCAATTTTCCATGCTCCGGTTGCCGTTGGAAAGTTCCATGGTGTAATAATACCCACAACGCCCACGGGTTCACGGTGCGTTTGAATTTCAACACCAGGGCGAACCGAGTCAGCAGTTTCGCCCATTTGACGCAACACTTCTGCTGCATAGTAATGAAAAAACTGCCCTGAACGATAGGTTTCACCAACACCTTCAGCCAATGTTTTACCTTCTTCTCGTGCTAGTAACTTACCTAATTCATCTTTACGAGCGATTAACTCATCACCAATTGCCATTAATACGCGGTAGCGTTCTTCAAGGCCGCTTTCTTGCCATTTAGGCTGAGCAGCGAGTGCGGCATCAAGGGCAGCCTCGGTTTGGGCTTTATCGGCTTGGGCATAATGTCCAATCGTGTCGCTTAAATCTGCTGGGCTAACATTAGCAATAGAGCTTGCACCTTCAACCCATTGACCTGCGATGTAATTACAAAAAACTGAAACTGATGACATAAATACCTCCATTAATTAATTGGATTCAGTATAAGAAGCATGCTTTAATAACTAAAATTAATAATTAATATCTTTTGATAAGGAAAACTTATCGTGTTACCTGAATTTAAGATTGCTCAACTTCGTCACTTCGTCTGGGTTGCTGAATTAAAAGGGTTTCATTATGCTGCGCAAAAGGCGTGTCGTACGCAGCCTGCTATCTCCTTATCAATACGCGACCTTGAAAATAAATTAGGCGCCGACGTTTTTGAAAAGCGTAGCACTAAAAGTACGATGACGGAGTTAACCCCTTTTGGTAAACATTTTTTACCTAAAGCAAAGGAGCTAATTGCTCATCACGACAGCATTTCGCAAGACATGATGTTAATGCGAAACAATAAATCAGGACATTTACGGCTCGCCTCTGTACCTTCTATTGCATGTCGGCTATTACCTAATTTATTGTCTAAATTTGTTGCTGATTCACCGGATCTTCATATCAGTTTTTACGATGACAACTCAGAAGCAGTACTAAGAAAAATTGAAAAGCAACAAGTGGATATTGGTATTGCCAGCCTCCCTCATGGTCACGAACATAATAATATTTTATTTACTCCAATTTGGCAGGACGAGATTGGCGTGGTATGCCACAACGAAAACCCACTTGCGAGTAATAGCGAGCTGCACTGGCAGGATTTACATGATCAACGCTTAATTAGTAATGGCACATCGCGCTTGTTAGAAGAAACCGAAGCAGCTCCTTTACTTGACGGTTCACAATTTTATATTTCCAATATGCTCTCGTTAATCGCCATGATCGAAGCAGGTATTGGTATTACAACATTGCCACGCTTTGCGTTTCCAGAGCACAATAAAACACTGTGTTTTATTCCCTTAAAAACACCTCATGTGATACGTCAAATTGGTATCGTGCAACTTAAAAACTCATCACTTTCACCAGCAGCTCAAGCATTCGCTGATTTCATTTTAAAACAGGGGGCGGCGCAACAATAAAGCAGGCCTATCAAATTCCATTTTATAGGCTATATGCTAGGGCGTGTTGACCTTTGTGGATTGAAATTTGTTCAATCTAGGGGCGATTTAATCGCGGCGCGAGGTTTGTAACCTAGCGGGCTAAGTAAAAATCGAGCAAAGCTTCCGCGTCCTGCTCACGCCCCTTACCTACATCCGTGTAGGTAACAAAGAGTCAATCGCCCCTAGGAAGAACCCTTTGGGCAGCGCATGTTTGGCATCTATACTGCGTTATCGCCTATTTATGGGGAACAACCACACTACATAGGCTATACCTTGCCTAAATACCAAACATACTGCTGCAAAATTAATCACGAAAGATCAACACGCCCTAATGTGTTTTAGCAAGACTTGAATTCAAGCAATAAGTTTTACTTATCAACAGATAGACTTTTTTGACTTGTAACAATGTAAATTTTGGTTCAAAAATGAAGAACCATTTATATAAAAACCAGTTTTGAACACACATTGCCTAAACATTCTAATAAATAAAAACTAAGGTGGTTAACAGCCATAACTGAGTTGCTATTATAAAAAGATTTTAGGTATTAAAACTGTATAAAAGAGATCATTAACATGACTAAACATGCAGATATCCGCGCCTCACTTTGGGGTGATAACGCACTACCACTTCGCCCCCCAAGCCAAGTAATGAACCTTGAACGATTGGGTTCTTTGCACCAAAGCCGGTTAAGTTTTATGCGTACTTTAGTACGTAGAATTTTTCGTGAACGGTGGAAGATTGAATTGGCCACTTTTGAGCTTAACAACGACGGGTTTGGTACTGTTGTTTATGAAGTGAACGCGCCTGATGGGCTGTTTAGTTTTGTATTATTCTCAGACTTATTATTACCTGAAGAGCGCAACGACCGCGTAATTGCAACGAAGTGGGATTTAACCATGGCGTTAGTTGAAGGCCGTGTTAATCCTGAGTACATTGCAAAGTTAAAAGAAAATGTACCAAAACAAGAGGCTGGGCGCGTAGACTCCCGTGTATTTGTATTATCACGTGCAAACCGCAGCGCTCGCAATTTTGATTACGTAGTAAATCAATTGGCTACAGGACAACAACCCGATGTAAGTAAAATTGCCGAAGTGGGTTATCTCTATCGTACTACAGCCGTATATGGTAGTGGTAAGCTAGGTATGGCTGATTGGGAAAAAGTACAACAAAAACATCGCGATTTTGCACGTCCATTTGCCAGTGAAATGTTTGTTTGCTTTATGCTACGTAACTTTAGTTTGCTACAAGTGGAGCATATTGCACGTCACCGTAACGAACAAACATTCACACCAATGCGCGCCGATATTAAACGTTACTTTGGCATAGGTAACTCAACTGGCCTTGGCATGGCACCCTACTTAGTTAATCATCCTGTGTTAATTAACCAATGGATTGAAATGCGCGAATTAGCACTCGCCCGTATTCGCTCACTCGGTGCTATTACATCACAAATCAAAACAACACTGCTTGAACTACTAAAACGTTGTGCGCAACATACACATGAAACAATCACCGAAGATAAGCAGCAAACTCAACACAACATCATACTCGCCCAAGAAATGAATAAGCTAACTGAGCAGGTAGTCACTAATTTTACTAGCTGGAATGAATTAATTGCCTTTAGTGAGCAGCACTGCTCGCTGCAAAGCCAAGAAATCCTTGTCTCAGTTATGCTCGAACTTTACCCTGAACTGGTTGATGATCTAGAAGATTTTCACTGCGCTGATGAAAACCTTGATTTAGATCCACTGATGCCACTACACCAATTAAAAGCGGTAATTGAACGCCGTTATGACTGGGCGTTGGCGATTGACTTTGACGCAGAAGGCGCGCGCGAAACCTACTGGTATCGATCAGAAGAAAAAATGGAGCCGCGCCTAGGCAGTATTGCTGACGTAGAAGGTAAAAAGAAAGCCATGGCATTAGCCGTCGGTTACGCTGTACGAAAATGCTATAACATCTTGGTTGACTACATTACAGCAAACCCAAGTCAGATAACCGCCCGCTTCATGGTTGCTCACCCAAAATTACGCGGAATTGTTAGACGCATTCAAGGTATGGACCGTTGTGTGTATGGTGATATCCAGGCAAATTTACTTGATAAAAACGTACTGCCAATGCATTTACTGCGCTGCAAACTCGCTTTTTTTGGTGTAAGTAAGTTTGACCCTCGTTCACGATTATGGGTTAGAAACACTATGTTTCAAGGTGCACCATTACTTGAAGACATCGGTAAACCATTTAGTGATGATTGGTTTATGCCATTGATCCCAAAGCAATGAGGAAAATACTGTGAATATTTCAATGAATGAATTTAAAGCCTCTTTACGCAGGTGCTTTGAAGCAAGCGGCTATTTTGTTGGCAATTACGAAGACGCTGCAAACATGGTGCTATGGCTAGAAAAACATGGTTTAAATGGTTTAACTGAACTTAAACATGCGCTCCCCTACATTTGTAATGATTTTGACAAACCATTAAGCAATGTAATTTATGAAGATAGCACCTCAGCCATCATCGATGCTCATCACCGCAGCGCACTTAATTGCATTGCCGCCGCCGTTGATCTTGCTCATGCAAAAGCACTTGAGGTAGGAATTGCAACAGTCACAGTACATAACTGCCATAACCGGATGTTTGTTCTCAAAGCACTAACAGACCGAGGTCGTAGAGGGATCAGCGCAGCCGCTTATTGGAAAAATGGCAGCGATACCGTCACCGAGCACACCGCAGCTATTTGCTCAGGCAAACGCTACCCAAGTTATAGTCAAGCAGTTACTAATCTCATAACCAATGGTGAAGATAAGCAAGCGCTCACCATTATATGCAGCTCACGTGTTGACCTAACCTCGTCGTTGCAAAGCAGTGATAGCTTGATTATTACACCTAAGCAAATTGAAAAAAACAAAGAAAAATCAGTCGATTTTGGTATTGAGATAGATGAAAGTACATGGCAAAAAATAAATAAACTAGGGGCTGGTGTTTTAGTAGAAAATACCGAACGCTCAAGGTTAGATGCCGGCGGGCGCTAATTTAATAATACAAACCTCTCAGCCTAATTTCAGGTTAAGAGGTTTGCTTACCTGTGGAGTAAAAATATAAAAACTCACCCAACTACACCCCCCACAACTACTTAGGCCTTTTTTAAATCTAAATACTGCTTTTCTTTTAAATATAAATACAAAGGAAAGCCAAATGACACGCCAATAGATAACGTTCCAAGAATTGCCAACCAGCGGTATTTAACTTTGTTTCTTTTACCATCTACAGCGATAAATATTAATAATACCAAAGCAGCAACTAACACATCTAACCAAGCAAAAATGCTAATTGGGTTAATGACTGCAGCATAAAATAAAGCCGTAAAATCTAACCCATTATTTACCAACCAAGGAATAAATGCACCAAAAGGAATAGCAATGCCAAGCACCGTTAAAAATAAATATAATTTAGACAAAACTTGCTCCTACCTATGGAGTGTAATAATTACTATTGACTTACACTACGCAGAGCCATTTTTTGTCGCTATAAAAAGTAGCATAAGATTTGGGCTTACGAACCCGAAAGCCCGAAGTACCAACTCCTTAAAAAACAAGGAGTATCATATACCCAAGCCGCCTCAAGATGCAGACTTCAGCGTTTCACAGGTGTTTAATATCAAGGCGTTACTTTGCAACAATGGTCATCCCTTTTAATAAGTAACAACGCTGAGAGTAAGCGCCTGTGAAACG
>NZ_JABCJL010000032.1:0-55300 GCF_012952265.1 Pseudoalteromonas sp. NEC-BIFX-2020_015 | reverse complement strand
AATTCAAACTCAAGTTTTACTCGACTCACTGATTAACTCTTGCCCCGCTAAGCGTTGCTGTCTGCCGTCTCAGTGGGGTCGCATTATAGGGCGCGGCTGATTTTACGCAAGCGTTTTTTAAAGAAAACTTGAAATAAAGTACTGTTCGTTCATTATTTAAACCAAACACTGCAAAACCAAAGCTTTTAACGTTTAAATAACCCTAATAACGGGTTTTAAATGTAAAAAGCCCAGTGATATATCACTGGGCTTTATTTAAATAACTCTAGTTAAGCAATACCATATTGCTCACGGTATGCTTTTACTGATTCTAGATGCTCATCCATAGTACCTTTACTCTCAAGGTAACTGATTAAATCAGCAAGCTTAACGATTGAAACTACTTTAGTCCCAAAGTCACGCTCAACTTCTTGAATTGCAGAAAGCTCTGCTTTTCCTTTTTCTTGGCGGTCTAGTGCTATTAACACACCGCTTAGGTCTGCACCGTTTTGCGCGATGATCTCCATAGACTCACGAATTGCTGTTCCAGCAGTGATCACGTCATCAACTAACATGATTTTACCTTTAAGCTCAGAGCCGACTAATGTGCCACCTTCGCCGTGTGCTTTTTTCTCTTTACGGTTAAAACAATAAGGCACATCTTTATCATGATGATCAGCAAGTGCGACTGCGGTAGTCGTTGCAATTGGAATACCTTTATAAGCAGGGCCAAATAATACATCATATTCAATTGCAGCATCTTCTAATGCTGCGGCATAAAAACGACCAAGGCGTGCAAGGTCACGACCAGTATTAAATAAGCCCGCATTAAAGAAGTAAGGACTAGTACGGCCAGACTTTAAAGTAAACTCACCAAACTTTAGTACCTGCTTTTCAAGGGCAAATTCAATAAACTCTATTTGATAATCTTTCATTGCTATAAACCTATCATTTATTAAGCTAATGCTTGTTTTTGAATATCGATAATTTCGCGAATTGAATGTTTTGCAAGTGTTAGCAGCTCATCAAGCTCGTCAAACGAAAATGGTTCGCCTTCCGCAGTACCTTGAATTTCGATCACTTTGCCTGTTTCAGTAAGAATTACATTCATATCTGTTTCAGCGGCTGAATCTTCTAGATACTCTAAATCACTAATAGCCTGGCCTTTATAGATGCCAACAGATATAGCAGCGATCATATATTTAAGAGGATTCGAATTGATCATACCTTTACTACGCATATGTGTAAGTGCATCGACTAACGCAACACATGCGCCGCTGATAGATGCAGTACGTGTTCCGCCATCAGCTTGAATAACATCACAATCAATAGTAATAGTATTTTCACCTAACGCTTTTAAATCTACAGCAGCACGAAGTGCTCGTGCGATTAGGCGTTGAATTTCCATAGTTCGACCGCTTTGTTTGCCGCGCGCCGCTTCACGACCATTTCGAGTATGGGTAGAGCGCGGTAACATACCGTACTCAGCTGTGATCCATCCTTTGCCTTGGCCTTTCATAAAGCGTGGTACACCTGATTCAACAGTTGCTGTACAAAGTACTTTAGTGTTACCAAATTCAACCAACACAGAGCCTTCAGCATGCAAGGTGTAATTACGTGTAAATGTAACCGGTCTAATTTGGTTAGGTGTTCTTTCGCTTGGACGCATTCACGATCCCCTTAATTCAGAATTTTACGTATTATAAGTCGATGTGTGCTTAGATGCCATGCTGATTTAAACAAAAACCAACTGTAAAATTCTCATCAACAAAAATTTCCGCTAGAGCTTATACAGTGTTACGGTATAATCACTTTAATATTGTCTAAATAAAACTAGGAAACCATCCATGATCCACAGTATGACTGCTTACGCGCGTCGCGAAATTAAAGGCGATTGGGGCACTGGCACCTGGGAAGTTCGTTCAGTAAACCAACGTTACCTTGAAACCTTTATCCGCGCACCTGAGCAATTTCGTGGCATGGAGCCGGTTATTCGTGAGCGCTTACGTAAACATTTGCAACGCGGTAAAGTTGAAGTGTTCTTAAAGTTTGTAGCAAACCCAGCTCATGTTGGTGAGCTGTCGATCAATGAAGCATTGGCAGCGCAGCTTATTAATAGTGCTAAATGGGTGCAACAACAAAGTAATGGTGACATTAATCCTGTTGATATCTTACGCTGGCCTGGTGTTATGGAAGCAGAAGAACTTGATATGGACAGCGTTAACACAGCACTTATATCGGGTTTTGATCAAGTGATCGAAGACTTTAAATCTGCCCGTGGTGATGAAGGTGCTAATCTCGAAGAAATGATAGCGACCCGTCTTGATGCTATTTTAGAACAAGTGAATATAGTAGAAACTCACATGCCGGAAATAGCAAAATGGCAACGTGAAAAACTCGCTCAAAAACTAGAGGATTTAACCGCTAATATTGACGAATCACGCCTTGAGCAAGAACTTATTTACCTAGCACAAAAACAAGATGTAGCTGAAGAGCTTGACCGTTTAAAATCTCACGTAAAAGAAACAAAAAAGATTCTTAAAAAAGGCGGAGCGTGTGGTCGTCGTTTAGATTTTATGATGCAAGAGTTTAACCGCGAAGCAAATACTCTAGCGTCTAAATCTATTAATAGTGATATCACTAGCGCAGCTGTTGAACTTAAAGTATTGATTGAACAAATGCGCGAGCAGATCCAGAACATAGAGTAACGCAATAAAAAGACCCAAATAAATATTTTGCTCTTTCAGTCTATCTATAGGTACTTAAGCTAGCATTTAAGTGCCTTTAAATAGGCTCTGGTTTTGCAAGAAAAGTATTTAAACCCCTCCCCTCCCTCAACTTTTTTATTTTATAAATTCACATTATTTATCATAAATAATTCGCTGCCAATAGAATATAATGGGCTATACTTACGTCTAAATAAGCAACAGTGTTGAATTTAGATAAGGTTATACCTATGAAGTTAAATGTTAAATTATACTCTGCATTTTCGAGCATCATCATTTTGATGTTAGTCTCGAGTACTATTGTTTGGTTTAAAGTATCTACTGAAACTCAACGAGCTTTAGAAATTAAAGGCGATGACTTACCTGGGCTTATTTTATACATGGCGCAGCTTGATGAAATGTATCAAATGCAAAATGAAGCTTTAGAGTACTTATCTGGTGATGTGAATAAAGTTAAAGATTTTAATGAGCTATTTACTCAATTCAAGAAAACTAATTCAGAGTTAAGGAAATACGAATCAGCAAAAGCTTCTGATCGTATAAAGATGGATAAAATCTCAAGTCTAATGGAACAGTATCATCAAAGCGTTAATAATAATATTTTTGAAAAATACAATCCTGCAACGCACCAACAAGCTATTGCTCAAGCAAAAAGCCTGAAAAATACATCTGGTGAGCAGTTAGAGACTCTTTTAGATAAATTAAAAGACGAAGAGTTTGCCGACGCCTTTAACACAACTGAAATAAACGAAGCCCTAAACGATGATTTACCCGGGGTGCGTTATTATTTAGAAATGGTTGATGAAGCCGGTGATATGCTGTCGTCGATTAATTCACATCTAGCAGGTGATTTGTCTGCGCAAAATGATTTTAAAAAGGATGCAGCAAGCTTTGCTGAATACCTAACATTAATAAAACCGCTAGAACAAAAGCCCAATGAAATTCAAAATATCAAACAAATTGAAAGCTACTTTGAAACGATAAAGCGTGAAGCTACTATTGTTTTTAATGCTTATAATCCACAAAACCATACAGCTGCAAAAATCGCAATTAATACTCTAGAAGAAAGTATTATTAATGAATTAGTTACAATTTTACAATCATCCGCTGATGAAGAAAGAGATGATGCTACTTCTGCTCTAGATCACTTAGATACCGGATTAAATTTTACTTTAACTATTATTATTATAATAACCTTAATAGCAACCATCATTGGATTTAGTGTAGCTTACCTAATTAGTAAATCTATTTTATCAAGACTCTCTTTGGTACTAGATACCGCTCATAGCATTGGTAATGGAGATATATCAAAACCAGCAATCGAACATCGTAATGAAGATGAAATTGACGCACTTGCTGATGCAACCAACAAAATGTCGCTATCATTAAATAACTTACTTGAAGCCATCAGTGGAGTTGTTTCTGATGTGAAGCTTTCAAGTGGTGATATTGCAAATACAAACACCCAAATAGCAACCCGCAGCCAAGAGTCTGCCGATCAATCAACACAGGTCGCGACAGCTATTGAAGAAATGAGTTCAACGGTCTCCGAAGTTGCGCGTCAGAGTCAGCAAGCCTCCAGCCAAGCTGAAAATGCAAAAGATCTCGCAAGCAATGGGGGTATATCAGTAAAAAGTACAGTTGATGAAATTAAAAGTGCCTCAGCGCGCGTACAAACTACTGCAGATACGGTGACTGAACTTGGTGATTTAAGTGCGCAAATAGGCAATGTGATAGGGGTTATTGGCAGCATCGCAGAGCAAACTAATCTGCTAGCATTAAACGCTGCAATTGAAGCTGCTCGAGCCGGTGAACAAGGTCGTGGGTTTGCCGTTGTAGCCGATGAAGTTCGTACTTTAGCTGAGCGAACAACTAAAGCAACTGAAGAAGTAGTTAATACTGTGCAATCCATTCAAAATCAAACGCAAGTTGCAGTGAACTCAATGCAAAGTAGTGTTGAACAAGTAAATATGAGTGTAACTTTAGCTGAAGAGGCTGGGAATCAGCTAGAAAACATTGTAATTGGCGCAACTGAAATCGCAGCAATGATCCAATCTATCGCAACAGCTACAGAAGAGCAGTCCGTTGTTGCAAGTGAAATGGCTAAAGATGTGTCACTCATTGAGCAATCAAGCCAAAGCTCACTCCGTGACACTCAAGTTGCTGCGCACTCCGCAAACTCATTAAATAGCCAAGCAGAGCAACTTGCGCAATTAGTTGCTAAATTTAAACTAAGGTAATGTGTAGTTGAGCTAGTTTAGTCATTTACAGTACAATGATCCTATCAAAGGCTTGGGTAATAGTTAACCCAAGCCTGTTTACTTTATGTAGAGAATTAAATAATGGCGCAAACTCGCGGTAACCTGTTTATTTTATCAGCCCCATCTGGCGCAGGTAAATCAAGCTTAATCAATGCATTGTTAGCTAAGTATAGTGATATGAAAGTGTCTGTATCACACACTACCCGCTCACCTCGCCCTGGTGAAGAAAACGGCGCACATTACCATTTTGTGAATGTTGATGAATTCAAATCATTGATCGAAAAAAATGATTTTTTTGAATGGGCCCAAGTCTTTGATAATTACTACGGCACATCAAAGCAAGCAATTGAGGAGCAACTCGCTGCCGGTATTGATGTGTTTTTAGATATTGACTGGCAAGGCGCGCAACAATTACGCAAACTTGTTGATGATATAGAGACCATTTTTATCCTACCGCCATCAAAAGCAGAGCTTGAATCTCGCTTAAATAACCGCGGACAAGATTCACAAGAAGTGATTGCAAGTAGAATGGCTAAAGCACAATCAGAAACCTCTCACTACGATGAATATGATTATGTCGTCGTTAACGATGATTTTGCCAGTGCATTGAATGAAATTGAAACAATTGTGCAAGCAAAACGCCTATCACTACAAAGCCAAGCTATTCGTCATCAAGATTTACTCGCTGACCTACTGAGTTAAATCTTAATTTAAGCTCGGTAAGTATTTTATTTGTTTAAATTAACCACAAGCTATTGGCGAATCTGGCTCGGTGCAGTAAACTACGTCTTTGCTTAAAAATTTATTTGGAGTGCTGAAGATGGCTCGCGTAACTGTTGAAGATGCAGTAGATGCAATTGGTAATCGTTTTGACTTAATTTTAGTTGCGGCTCGTCGTGCCCGCCAAATTGCAGTTGGTGGAAAAAACCCACTAGTTGACCCTGAAAACGATAAGCCAACAGTTGTTGCTTTACGTGAAATTGAACTTGGTTTAGTTGATAGCTCATCGATGGATCTTATTGATCGTGAAGAGCAACAACACCAAGAAGCAGCTGAAATGGCTGCCGTTGCTGCTATTGTAGGTGGCAACCAATAATCTGACTTCCCGGTCCGATTTAGCCAACGACGTAGTATTTCTACTCTAGTCGTTGGCAATCCCTCCTTTTCATCGTATATTCTTAACTTACCGTTACCTATTTGCTTCACTCGAACATTGGAGTGTGAATGTATCTTTTTGAAGGTCTAAAAAAGAAAATATCAGAATACTTACCTGCTGCTGATGTAGAGCTGGTACAAAAAGCCTACGTGGTAGCCCGAGAGGCCCATGAGGGTCAAACTCGCTCAAGCGGCGAACCTTACATAACCCACCCTGTTGAAGTAACCCAGATTTTGGCCGGCATGCACTTAGATCACGAAACATTAATGGCAGCATTGATGCATGACGTGATTGAAGATACCGACTTTAGCCAACAAGATTTAGCCGAAATATTTGGCGAAACAGTTGCTGAATTGGTGGAGGGCGTCAGCAAGCTTGATAAACTAAGCTTTAAAGATAAAAAAGAATTTCAAGCTGAAAACTATCGAAAGATGATTATGGCAATGACCCAAGATATTCGGGTTATTTTAATCAAACTTGCAGATCGTACTCATAATATGCGAACTTTAGGGGCACTTCGTCCTGATAAACGTCGTCGCATTGCACGTGAAACGTTAGAGATTTATGCACCGATTGCCAATCGTTTAGGTATTCATGATATTAAGAATGAATTAGAGGATTTAGGATTTCAAGCCCTCTACCCAATGCGCCACCGCGCACTTAAATCAGAAGTTGCTAAAGCGCGCGGAAACCGTAAAGAAGTCATTTCAAATATCCAAACAGAAATCACAGCACGTTTAGAAGAAGCCGGCATTAAAGCAACCGTCTCAGGTCGTGAAAAACATTTATACAGTATCTATAAAAAAATGCTGAATAAAGAACTACTGTTTAATGAAGTAATGGATATTTACGCATTTAGAATTGCGGTTGATTCAATGGATATCTGCTACCGTGTATTAGGGGTGGCTCATAACCTCTATAAACCAATTGAAACTCGCTTTAAAGACTACATCGCAGTACCTAAAACCAACGGTTATCAATCACTACACACTTCATTAGTCGGTCCTCATGGTATACCTGTTGAAATCCAAATTCGTACTCATGATATGGATCATATGGCAGATAAAGGTGTAGCGGCGCATTGGATGTATAAAAAATCAGGTGACAGTGCCGGTCACACTGCACAGCAACGTGCTCGCCAGTGGATGCAAAGCTTACTCGAATTGCAGCAGAGCGCAGGTTCATCGTTTGAATTTGTTGAAAATGTTAAAACAGAGTTATTCCCTGAAGAAATTTATGTCTTTACCCCTGATGGTCGTATTGTCGAGCTACCTATGGGTGCAACTGCTGTAGATTTTGCTTATGCCGTACACACTGACGTAGGGAATACCTGTGTTGGTGCACGTGTTAATCGTAAACCGTACCCACTAAGTAAAGCACTGGATACAGGCCAAACAATTGAAGTTATTACTAGCTCAGGCGCGCATCCAAATGCCACTTGGCTAAACTTTATTGTTACTGGTAAAGCACGCTTAGGCATTCGTAATTACCTCAAAAGCCAGCATCATGAAGAAGCATTATTACTAGGCCGAAGATTGCTCGATTCAGCTTTAGGTGAAACTAAATTTGATGATATTCCGGTTGAAAATATTAATCGTGTACTAGAAGAACATGAACTTAATAGTGTATTAGAGCTACTTGTTGAAATTGGTTCTGGTAATTTAATGAATATGCTTATTGCACGACGTTTATTGCAAAATGATGATTTAGGCGATATTGCCAAAAATGCCAAAGCGACCATTATTGGCACTGAAGGTATGCTAGTTAATTATTCTAAATGCTGTAGACCAGTACCAGGGGACGCTATCACTGCGCATATAAGCCAAGGTAAAGGGGTAACCGTTCATCGTCAAGAATGTAAAAACATTCGAGGCTGGGAGTCAGAGCGATCAAAATACCTCGTTGTAAAATGGGATGATAATCCAGAGAAAGAATACATTGCAGCACTGCGTGTTGAAATTATCAATCACCAAGGTGCATTGGCAAAATTAACCAATGTTATTGCAACAACCCAAGCAAATATTGTCGAAATCGCTACCGATGAAAAAGAAAGTAATTTATACGTGATAGATTTAGGGGTTACGGTTAAAAATCGTGTCCATGTTGCCAACATTATGCGTAGAATTCGTGTGATGCCTGACGTGCAAAAAGTCTATCGTAAAAAATAAAATAGGAAAATCATGAACAAAGCATTTATTTCTACTGATCAAGCACCAGCGGCAATCGGTACTTATAGTCAAGCAGTTAAAGTTGGCACCGCAGTTTACCTTTCAGGGCAAATCCCATTAGTGCCAGATACTATGGAAGTGATTTCTGAAGACTTTGCGGAACAAACACATCAAGTTTTTAAAAATATTCGTGCTGTGTGTGAAGAAGCCGGTGGTGAAATTCAAGACCTAGTAAAAGTTAATATTTACCTAACCGATCTTTCTAACTTTGCGACAGTAAATGAAGTAATGAGTCAGTATTTCAAAGCGCCTTATCCTGCGCGAGCAGCAATTGGAGTTAGAGCTTTACCAAAAGGCGTACAAGTTGAAATTGATGGCATTATGGAGCTACCATCAACTAACTAACCCACTGTTGATAGCGGCCAAAATTAACTTTTGTCCGCTATCAACATTAAAGCCTCAGCGATTTTCTTGACAGTTATACAATTCTCTAGCACTCTTAAATTCATAAACCTTTAATTCTAGCGTTGCAAAAGGATAGTGTGTGTTTAAGCTTGCTCATAATGGTAATGTACTACTCGATGTTATTGAACATTCGCCCCCGAGTGCGGCTTTTGTTATCGAAGCCCTTGAAAAATCAAAATTCTGCGATTGCAAAATTGAGCTGAACACAATCAATGCTTACTTCAAGAAACCGAATAAAGAACGCACATTAGTCGTAGCAGTTAAATATGATGCCTCGTTTAATGTCGTTATTAGCGACGATAAAATGCTTGCTACAGGGGAATTAACACTCGCACAAGGTGGTAGCATTATTGATCTTGATACTGCAAAGCAGCACCTAATCAAAGCTGGTGTTGCAAGAGGGTACAAACAAGTATTTTTAGAACAGTTGCTACAACAACAATTTGAAATACCTGCAGGTCAAATAGCAAAAGGCACTTTAGCCAAAGGTCGCCTGCCAACCGATGGTCAACCATCAAGATTAATACCTCTCGTGAAAACCTTAAAAGAGCGCCTCAATGCACCGACACTACGTGAAGACGGTACCGTTGATATGCGAGACTTTGGCAAACTAGCGAGCGTCGAGCCAGGTGTATTATTGATCCGCCAACAACCTGCAACCCCAGGTAAAGAGGGCTTTACTGTTTTAGGGGATGTGTTACCCGCAAAACCAGGGGAGAGCTCTCCTTTAGTCGCGGGTGAAGGTGCTGAAATATCAAAGAACAATCCATTAGAGCTCGTTTCAACTATTCCAGGGGTTCCTGTTGATATTCGTAATGGCATGCGAGTTGATGATATTTATACCATTGGAGATGTAAATGTTAAAAGTGGCCACGTTTACTTTGATGGCAGTGTAATTGTTACTCACAACATAGAACCTGGTATGAAGGTAACAGCCAAAGGTGACATTACTGTATTAGGTACTGTTGAATCTGGTGAGCTCATAGCCCAAGGAAATGTAACAATAAAGCAAGGTGTTATTGGCCACCAGCTCGATGATAAATCTTTGTCTTGTAAAATAACCTGCCAAGGAGACATCCACCTTCTTCATGCACAATATAGCCATCTTGCTGGCAGCAATATTTTTATTGAACGCCAAGCAAGTCATTGTGAAATGAAAGCAACACAACTTTTGCAAGTAGGCCAAAGCGATCACCCTAAGGGTAAATTATTTGGCGGTGAAATTTTAGACGCAGGAATGATTATCGCCGGAGAGATCGGCAATGAATCCGGCGCTAAAATGATGATAAATATGGCTGTTTCGGGACAAAACATTATCAAAGAAACAGATGACTGTTTTAAAGAACTCGCTCGTACTGACGAACAGCTCGACACTCTTCAAGCAGCCCTTGAAAAAGCTGACTTAGTGAAAGATAAAGAAAAGAAAAAATTATTGATGACTAAGATTGGAGCCACTCAACAACATTATTGCCAACAAGCGGAACAGCTTGAGCAGCGCTTATCTAGCCTTGATCATCATTTAAATAAGCTGCTTAGCGAAGCTAACTTGGCTGTGAACCAAAAGCTTCATTCCGGAGTAGAAATTCACATTTTTGATAAAGTCTTAAAAACTAATCGTACCTACCCCCCTTGCAATGTAAAACTGCAAGAAGGGAAAATAGAAATTGAATTTAAAACCAGTTGATCATTAATTTCTTAATAGAGGCTAAATCAGATTTAGCCTCTATTCATTTCAATATATTTTATAAAATACCCGTTACTTGCAGTCTTAACTCTTCAGGCCATACACTCGCTTGTACTTGGCCAATATGTGGTTTTTGCAATAACAGCATTGCTAACCGAGATTGACCAATGCCACCGCCTATTGTTTGCGGTAACTCCTTAGCTAGTAGCTGCTTATGCCAGTCAAGCTCTAGCCGCCCTTCATCACCTGTAATTGCCAATTGTGCGACTAGCGCTTCTGGCGATACACGAATACCCATTGACGATATTTCAAATGCGTCTTCAAGCACTGGGTTCCACACTAAAATATCCCCATTCAAGCCCGCGTATTGATCACATGTTTGAGTGGACCAATCGTCATAGTCAGGGGCACGTACATCATGAATTTTACCATCAGCAAGTGCGCCGCCAATGCCGATTAAGAATACCGCGCCATATTCTTGAGTAATCGCTTTTTCACGTTGTTTAGCTGTAAAGCCAGGATACATTTGGCGTAATTGCTCGCTGTGTACAAACGTAATCTCGACAGGTAAAAATGGGGTGATCCCAAATTCATCAGATACAAATTGCTCAGTGGCCTTTAAACCTTTATATAAAGTATCCACCGTTTCTTTTAATTTATCCAAAGAGCGCTCACTGCTTGCACAAATCACTTTTTCCCAATCCCACTGATCTACATACACTGAATGTATTGGACTTAATGAATCCTCATCTGGGCGTAGAGCTTTCATGTGGGTATATAACCCTTCGCCTAAAGCAAAATCATGATCGGCTAATGTTTTACGCTTCCACTTTGCAAGTGAGTGAACAACTTCAAACTGACTGTCGGGGATAGTTTTAACATTTACAGCAACGGCATTCTCAGTACCACTAAGGTTATCCTGAATACCATCACCAACTTTCGCAAGTATAGGCGCCTGCACTTCAATCAACCCTAGTTGCAGTTCTAATTGCTGTGAAAAAAATTGTTTAACTTTACTAATTTGTTGCTGTTGCTGCACAAAGTGTGAACTCATAATAATTGGCCTCATTCCCAGTTATTGTTACTTGCATGATTGCGTTCAAAGCAACCATGTCGTTAAAGCAATCCTCAAGCATTTCGTGCTTTAATTCAATAACCAACAACAAAAACACCTTTAACATGTAAATTCAATCAATTTAATGGTATAAAAAACAAAGATTCAATAATTTAAAGCGGGTATTTATATGGAAAATTATCAAATCGATAATCTCGATAAACAGATCCTCCACGCATTAATGGATAATGCTCGTATAGCCTATGCTGAATTAGCTAAACGTTTTACCGTTAGTGCAGGTACAATTCATGTACGGATTGAAAAAATGAAGCAGGCAGGGATCATCACTGGTACCCAAGTAAGCGTAAATGCCAAGCAATTAGGCTACGATGTATGCTGTTTTATAGGTATTAACCTCAATAATGCCCGTGACTACCCGCAAACCTTATTGTACTTAAAAGAGCTTGAAGAAGTCGTTGAAGCTTATTACACCACAGGTAATTACAGTATTTTTATTAAAGTAATGACTCGTTCGATTGATCACTTACAAGATGTACTAATTAACAAAATTCAGGCCATCGAAGCAATCCAGTCAACTGAAACCTTAATTTCATTACAAAACCCAATTAGCCGCAGCGTAATGCCTTAAGGTATAATGGTGTTAATTTATGAGTTCAGACAAGGCTAAAAATGGAAAACACTCGCTATCACCGCATTAAAAGTGTACTAGATCGTCGTCAAACTGATTTAACAGTGTGCTTAGAAGATGTGCACAAACACCATAACTTGTCTGCTATTGTACGCAGCGCTGATGCTGTAGGGTGTCATAATGTTCACGCAGTATGGCCAGAAAACCAAAAATGGCTGACTAATAACACGTCCGGTGGCAGTAAAAATTGGATCGCCACACACTTGCATAAAGATATCGACGATGCCGTCACTCTCATGCGTCAGCACAACCCTCAGGTGCAAATATTAGCGACCAACTTATGCCCTGATGCAGTTGATTATCGCGAGATTGATTACACGCTTCCCACAGCGATTATCGTAGGCCAAGAAAAAACGGGGATCTCCCCACGAGCCCTTGCCCATGCAGATAAAAATATCATCATCCCGATGCAAGGTATGGCGCAATCATTAAATGTATCTGTTGCGGCTGCATTAATTTTATTTGAAGCTCAAAATCAACGCCTTAAAGCGGGTTTATATGAGTCAGGTAGGCTTGATGAAACCATAAAGCATAAAATGTTGTTTGAAGGCTGCCATCCTATCATCGCCCAAAAATGCAAAGAGAAGTCACTTCCTTATCCTGGTCTTGACGAAAATGGTGAAATTATTGCCGATGACGCGTTTTGGCTACGATTAAAACATGCTTGATGCCCTCAGCAATCGCACGTAAACTAAAAACTATCTAAAAATGAAAGATTTGAGCGTACAGTGTCCAAGCTAACGTTAAGCCGCTACCCCATTACCGATCTAAAAGGCGTTGGCCCTAAAATGGCCGAGCGGCTAAAGAAATTAGGCATTAGCACAGCGCAAGATATGCTCTTTCATTTACCCCTGAGGTACGAAGATCGTACTCGCATTTATGCCATCAGCGATTTAGCAGTCCATAGCCATGTAAGCATTGAAGCTACCATTGAAACGAGCCAAATTACTTTTGGTAAACGTAAGATGCTTGTTTGCCAAGTTAATGATGGCACTGGCCGTTTAACACTGCGGTTTTTTAATTTCACTGCAGCACAAAAGAATGCCTTCAGCAATGGGAAAGTGATCCGCTGCTTTGGTGAGGTACGCCGTGGTCGTGTTGGGTTCGAAATGACACACCCAGAATACAGTTTAAGTGAAACACTATTAGAGCAACCTACTGCGACCACACTCACTCCCGTCTATCCGACAACAGAGGGGTTAAAACAACTCTCTATACGTGCATTGAGCGATCAGGTCATTTCCTTGCTTGAAAAATATCAAATAGAAGAGTTATTGCCTGTGCAATTTCAACATGCAGGCATGGGTTTAAGTCACGCTTTATTATTGTTACATCGTCCAAGTAATGATGTTGATTTAGCGGCGCTAGAGCTAGGGCTTCATCCAGCTCAACAACGTTTGGTATTTGAAGAATTACTTGCGCAAAACTTAAGCCTATTAAAGTTACGTCAACAAGGGCAACAAGTAAAAGCCGTAGCCCTTGCGCCAATTAACCACTTAGAACCAGACTTTTTAGCACAACTTCCGTTTGCCCCCACCAATGCGCAAAGCAGAGTCGTTGCCGAAATAAAAAGTGATTTGCAACACCCCTACCCTATGATGCGTTTAGTCCAAGGGGATGTAGGGTCGGGTAAAACTTTGGTCGCTGCACTAAGTGCTTTAACTGCAATAGCACAGGGCTACCAAGTCGCACTTATGGCTCCTACAGAGATACTTTCTGAGCAGCATGGCATAACCTTCAAAAATTGGTTTGAGCCGCTTGGGATCACTACAGCATGGCTTGGCGGTAAAACAAAAGGCAAAGAGCGTACAGCGACACTTGAAAAAATAGCCTCAGGTGACGCGCAAATGATAGTAGGCACCCATGCGTTATTTCAAGAACAAGTCGTTTTTAATAATCTAGTATTAATCATCATTGATGAACAACACCGCTTTGGTGTTCACCAGCGATTATCGCTGCGAGAAAAAGGCCGCTTTGGCGACTGCTTTCCTCATCAACTGGTGATGACTGCCACGCCGATCCCTCGCACGCTCGCTATGACTGCTTATGCTGACTTAGAGACATCGGTGATTGACGAACTTCCCCCTGGGCGAACCCCAATCACAACCGTTGCACTGCCCGATACTCGTCGGGATGAAATTATTGCACGAGTAAAAACAGCCTGCACAGAACAGGGACGCCAAGTTTATTGGGTATGCACCTTAATCGATGAATCTGAAGTACTGCAGTGTCAAGCAGCTGAAGATAGTGCAGAGCAATTAACTCGTGCTTTGCCCGACTTAACCGTAGGGTTAGTTCATGGCCGAATGAAAGCAGCTGAAAAACAAGCCATTATGAGCGAATTTAAAGCGGGTAACATACATATATTGGTTGCAACCACGGTGATTGAAGTAGGTGTAGATGTGCCAAACGCCAGTTTGATCATTATTGAAAACCCAGAACGACTTGGCCTTGCCCAACTACACCAATTACGGGGCCGAGTTGGTCGTGGAGCAACCGCATCTCACTGCGTTCTTTTATACCATGCACCACTGTCATTTACCGCGAAAAAACGCTTAGCCGTATTAAGAGACAGTAATGACGGGTTTATTATTGCTGAGAAAGACTTAGAGATCCGTGGCCCAGGTGAAGTGCTTGGCACCAAACAAACAGGGTTAGCCGAATTTAAAATAGCGGACTTAACTCGCGATAAACACACGCTCAATCAAGTAAGACCAATAGCACTGCAAATGCTTAATCAATATCCTGAGCAAGTTGATAAATTAATCAACCGATGGCTAGCAGGAAAATCTGATTACGCCTTAGCCTAAAACCAAAGAGAATATATACCCAAGCGATCTCAAAATTCGAGCGTCGTTGAAATTAAAAGCGATTTAAACAAATGCAAAGTAACGCCTTGATATTAAAGACCAATGAAACGCTGAAGTGTGCATCTTAAGGTGGCTTGGGTATATTGGGGTTGCTTAGATATAAAAGCCTTATTCAAGTATGAATAAGGCCATAAAAGAGGGGAAGCTATATCGACTAATTAAAACTTGTATTCAATACCTAAACCTAAATAATCTTGATCAACATTACTATCCATATCAAAGTTAGAATAGAAGGCAAATAGTTTAGTATTTTTACTTAATTTATGATCAACACCAGCTGATATCGCCGTCTTCTTATCCGCGTCATCAAAATCCATTACCTGATACTGCACTTTAAACGTATTGCTATCTAACGTATAAGCGGCATTAACCAAGTAACCATCAGCATCACCGCTGCCATCTACTTTTTCTTGGGTTTGATACATTGCGCCTAATTTAATATCAGCCACTTTACCCTGTACGGTAGCACGCACTACATCATAGCCATTCACTTCACTGTCAGCTGCAATAGATGCGTACACCTTGCTTTTCTTTAAACCTGAATCGCCATAAGTAAGCGCCAATGAGTAACCATTTTCGCCTTCACTGTCTTTTTCAGCGACGTAAGTGGCAAGTACTTTAAAACCGCTTAGGTCATTTGATGAATACGTTACTGTATCGCTTAAGCGATTTTCACCTTTGAATAAATTTTTAATATCGCCTTCAAGGTCATTAAATAAATCAAGCTTACCTTGCGATTGCTTTAGCGCAGTATCATTACGACCAAGCACAACTTGACCAAAACCACCTTTCAAACCAACATATTGGTTGCGTGAAGTTAACGTATCTTTTGAATCATCTGAAACATTTACTTGGAATTCGAATTTATAGACCGCTTCAAGGCCTTCACTGAGTGTTTCAGAACCCTTGAAACCAATGCGTGATGCATTACTCTTAATTTCAGTGAATGACCCTTCACCATCATCAGATGATTGTACAGAGACATTTGCTTTACCATAAACATCAACATCAGCTAATGCAGAAAAAGATACACCACTCAATACAGCTAATAACAGGCTCGACTTTGCAAAATTCATATTATTTCCTCAATAAACGCAACAGGCTAATTTTTAAAACAGCTGCAGTTTGCCAGCGATAAATTACAGTAATATTACAACAGAAATATTTATGACTTATTTAATTCATAAAAAAGAATAAAAACTGCAATTCATTTAACACTAAAATTTTGTACACCGTTTATTAGTCTATGCGATCTTGAGTATATCGCTATTTTTTCTCGCTAAAATCACTGCTAATGTTTGGGGTTAGCTCAACCAGTAAGTTAACAAGGGTTTCAAGCAATGGTTTTTGCTCATTATCCCTATGATAAGCAACAAAAATATCGCGAGATGTGTGCTCTACATCCGACACTTCAAATAACTCTCCATTCTCAATATGGCTTTTTGCTAACACTTCAGGAATAAATGCACTACCACCACATTGCAATATTAAATCTAATGCAATACGCCCTGTACTTGTACGAAAATACGGAGGCGTACGTCCGGTAAATTGACGTGCGTGCCACAGCGAAAAAGTAGTGCCCCAGTCAACATAAACATATTGGTTATCAAAAAAATTATCATTGGCTGCAGATTCAAAAGCACTCACAGGAATGATGGGTAATGCGCAAATACGCTCTACAACTAATTCATCCACTTTAGGCGGATCAAATAATATAGCCAAATCCAGTGTACGTTCTAACAATAAACGCGTACTTTCTTGCTGTGCTTTAACTTCAGCAACGAGTGACACACCGGGCATAGCAGATACAATATTTGAAATACCAAATTGTAAAAAAGCATCCCATATATTAGGTGTCCCCGCTAAACACACTTGCTTATGCATGTTGTCAGCAAGTGCCACATCAACTTTTGCACGTTGCATACCTGTAATAATCATTTGTGCGTGCGGTAATAGACGCTCGCCAGGTGCTGTAAGCTGAATATTGTTACGTTGTCGAATAAACAGGTTAACGCCTAAACCTTGCTCTAATTGACGAATTCTAAAACTTACCGCCGATTGCGTGATATAAAGGTTTTCAGCCGCCTTACCAAAGTGGCGAGTTCGCACCACCTCAACAAACGTTTTTAATAAATCGATATCCAATATTTTATCCTCACGATAAAAATTTTTTGTTTAATAAATTACGTAACTTGATCCATACTCCAGCTTAAGATCCGGGTATGAGGAAACAGCAATGAACATTAATATTTCACTACTTCGTCAAGCATTTGTAAGCCAACGTCAGTTCTATGATGATTACAATTTTCCACGCGGATTTTCGCGCAGCGGCAACTTTACGTTACTTGAAGCCAGTATCCTTGAGCAACACGGTGTTGTTCTACAGGGGTTATACAACAAAACCCTTGAACCACAAAATGAAATTCAAGAACAATTTATATCTGTTACTGCAGGTAGCCAAGAGCCGACGAATCCAATCGAGCGAGCTTGGATCAAATACTTAAAATTAACGACTTCAAAAACAAAATTTCACACTTTATTTGGTCGTTCAAAAATGTCAGCACCTACGCTGCCAAGTAGCGACTATTATTCAGAATCTGATAGCATCTAAAATTTCTTTTTAGGCCACTTTCGCTTTAATTTATAAGTGGCCAAAAGACATTGTTATTTGCTTTTTCTTGTTTTAGCGGTTACAACTTGTATAAGCAATTATATTCGGCAAAGCCGAAAACAAGGTGTTACGTGACACGAAAAATACTTATCATTGAAGATACACCTACAATAGCGCGAGTACAAAAGCATATAGCGATGAAAATCGGTTATGATGCGGATATTGCAGGTTCGTTAGCTGAAGCTAAAGAGCTGATCAGTAAAAACTCATATTTTTGCGCTGTAGTAGATTTCATATTACCCGATGCCCCTAGGGGAGAAGCGGTGCCTTGCACTATAGAAGCTGAAATTCCAACTATCGTCATGACCGGAAGTTTAGATTCAACAACGCGTGACACTGTTGAAAAGTATCCAATTATTGATTACATCACTAAAGAAAATAAACAAGCCTATCAATACTTAGAAAAACAATTGCAGCGCCTACCTCGTAACGAAAATGTTAAAGTACTCGTTGTAGATGACTCAGCTGCTACACGTCGCCATATTTGCAGCTTACTTAGCCGCCATAAATACCAAATACTCCAAGCAAGTGATGGTATTGAAGCCTTAGCAATGCTAGAAAAAACACCCGATATAGCTGTCATTATCACTGATAATGAAATGCCCAATATGAATGGTGATGAACTGTGCGGCGAAATTCGCCGGCTTTACAGTAATGATGAAAAAGCAATTATTGGTATTTCTGGCTCTGATGCTTCTCATCTTTCAACACGTTTTCTTAAAAATGGTGCTAATGACTACTTGCGAAAACCATTCAACAATGAAGAATTTTATTGTCGTTTAAGCCAAAACGTCGACATGCTAGAGCAAATAGCCACAATCCGACTGCAAGCAAATACTGATTTTTTAACTAAGCTACCTAACCGACGCTACTTTTTTGAAGAAACAACAAAGTCACTGAAAAAAATAAAAAAAAGCAGTCAAGCCTCCTCTTTAGCTATGCTTGATATTGACCACTTTAAATCAATCAATGACACGCATGGACATGATGTGGGCGATGAAGTACTTAAAGGACTGTCTATTTGCTTTGCTAAATATTTTGAAAAGCAGCTCGTTGCTCGTTTAGGTGGTGAAGAGTTTGCTGTTTATTTTGGCGAAACAAGCAAAGAAGAAGCACTGAAACGCCTTGAAGGGTTTAGGCACTTTATTGAACTAAGCAGCTCAGAATTTAGTAATTTAAAAATTAAATTCACAATCTCCATTGGGTATGTATACGGACCTGTTTATCAAATTGATGAATTATTAAAACAGGCCGATATAAAACTTTACGAAGCAAAAGAGTCTGGTCGTAATATAGTTATTTCTTAAACTGATTCTGCTCGCGCAAGGAGCGCTGCTTTCTTGCGCTTTTGTGCTTGTCGGTACGAGTCCCAGCTAAATATTGCCAGCGCACTCCAAATACATGCAAAAGTAACAACGCGCTCCGCGCTAAACACTTCACCGTAAAATACCACCGCGAGTACAAACATCAGACTTGGACCAATATACTGAAAAAAACCTAATGTTGTATATTGCAACCTTTTTGCAGCTCCCGTGAAACACAGTAAAGGTAATGTTGTTATAACACCCGCACTTATCAACAGTAGATTTGTATGCCAATCATTAACAATGAGATCTGAACTTGCTGTAGGAAGCATAAACCACCAATAAATAGCTGCGAATGGTAATAGTATAAGCGCTTCCAATAATAGACCTGGTAGCGATTCGATAGGTAACTTTTTGCGTAATAATCCATAAATAGCAAATGAGCTAGCGAGTGAAAATGCCACTACCGGAAATGAACCAAAGCTAATTAATTGAATAACGACCCCGCCAAGCGCCAGAGCGACAGCAAAACCCTGCCATTTTCGTAGCTTTTCGCCTAAAAACAACATACCTAGCAACACGTTTAAAAGTGGATTAATATAATACCCAAGACTGGCATCAAGCATATGGTTATTATTAACTGCCCATATAAATAATCCCCAGTTAAACCCCAGCAATGTAGCTGTTAGGGTAAGCATTAAAATTAACTTTGGTTGCTTAATGACATGCTGGATTTTATGCCACTGCTTTAAAACAGCGACAATAATCACAATAAATAACACCGACCACACAACTCGGTGCATTAATATTTCAAAAGCCGATATGTGCTGTAATAACTTAAAGTAAATGGGCGCAAGACCCCACATAAAAAAAGCCATGCAGGCTAAAATAACACCCTTGCGTTGTTCTTGATTAGTAGGCATAAATAGAATCTAGATGCTGAAAAAGGCCGCTAGTTTACCCCCTGAACACATTTTATCCAACTAAATACGTTGCTGTACCAAACGCTATTTGAGTTCTTTTTTCATTATGCAATTCCATCCGACAAACACACACTTTATTGCCTGAACGAATCAGCTTTGCACTCGCGGTAAACTCTACTCCCTTACCTGGACGTAAATAATCGGTACGTAAATCAATAGTACCTAAAGTCGCTAATTTCTGCTGAATGCTCACTATATCGAATTCAGTAAGCTTATCAATCATCGCAGCGGCAGCAAGCATACCACCTACATTATCAAGTACCGCTGAAATCACACCACCATGAAGAATTTTTTGTGCTGGGTTACCAATAAATACATCTTGCCAAGGAAAACTAATTTGCGCTTGCTCAGCATCAAGCGATACAACCTTAATTTGTAAGAATTGATTAAACGGCATTTGCTCTACGAATACCTTAGCGACTTGCTCAATTAACATAGTTTTATTCATTATTATTATCTATTATTTGAATCTGGTAGGATGAGTAAAGCATAGCATTGTATAAAGTGCGATATAAAAAGCGTATAGGTAGCTATGCAAGGTCACTTAAAAGCTCTAAAATAAGCGCAATGAATACACAAACCCCCACATCAAGCACCATAGTGCGCACTCCCGCAGCCATACTTAAGCAAGTGTTTGGCTATAGTGAATTTCGTGATGGCCAAGAAACGGTTATCAATGCAGCATTAAGCGGGCAAGACTCATTGGTGTTACTGCCCACTGGTGGCGGTAAGTCAGTATGTTACCAAGTCCCAGCTTTAGCTTTTGAAGGGTTAACGGTGGTTATTTCTCCGTTAATCTCTCTGATGCAAGATCAAGTAACACAATTACAGGCATTAGGTGTGAAAGCAGCTTACATCAATAACAGCCTTAATCGGGATGAGCAGCAGCAAATTTACCAACAGTTACACAGTGGTTTAATTAAATTACTTTATGTTGCACCTGAAAAAATTTTACAACACGAATTTTTAGAGAGGCTGCGTCATTTAAATATCAGTTTATTTGCGATTGATGAAGCTCACTGCGTTTCTCATTGGGGTCATGATTTTCGTCCACATTACTGCCGTTTAAGCGAACTTAAGCATCATTTCCCTCATGTCCCCATGATGGCTCTAACTGCCACAGCAGACACCGCTACTCG
This sequence comes from Pseudoalteromonas sp. NEC-BIFX-2020_015, assembly GCF_012952265.1. Taxonomy (NCBI): domain Bacteria; kingdom Pseudomonadati; phylum Pseudomonadota; class Gammaproteobacteria; order Alteromonadales; family Pseudoalteromonadaceae; genus Pseudoalteromonas; species Pseudoalteromonas sp. NEC-BIFX-2020_015. Next base: position 34,131 of record NZ_JABCJL010000032.1, on the reverse strand, counting down.
CTTTGATATTGTGCAGCAACTTGGCTTAAACGCCCCCTATATACACACGGGCAGTTTTGATAGACCAAACATTCGCTATACCATTGAAGAAAAATTCAAGCCTTTAGCACAATTGTTACGCTACTTAAAAGAACAACAAAATCAAAGTGGTATAATTTATTGCACCAGTCGTAAACGCGTCGATGAAATAGCCGAAAAGATTGCCGATGCAGGAATGAATGCAGCGGCCTATCATGCAGGGATGAGCAACGAACAGCGTCAATTTGTACAAACCGGTTTTGCCCGTGACGATATTCAAATCGTTGTCGCAACGGTTGCTTTTGGAATGGGTATAAATAAACCGAATGTGCGCTTTGTGTTGCACTATGACATTCCTAAAAGTATTGAATCTTACTACCAAGAAACCGGCCGAGCGGGACGTGATGGCTTAGCCGCTGAAGCAATTATGTACTTTGACCCTGCTGATATCGGCCGCGTAAGACGGTTCTTTGAAGATATAGAAGATGAGCAACGCCGTCGCGTTGAAGAACAACGTTTCAATGCCATGGCTAGTTTTGCAGAGGCACAAACTTGTCGCCGACAAATACTGCTTAACTATTTTAGTGAATATCAGCGAGAGCCATGTGGCAACTGCGACATATGCCTTAACCCGCCAAAAAGTTTTGATGGCACTTTAGTCGCACAGCAAGCACTATCCTGCGTATATCGAGCCGAGCAACGTTTTGGTTTAGGTTACATTGTTGAGTTATTGCGTGGCGCGAACACCAGTAGAATTCGAGATAACAACCATCATCAGCTCAGCACTTATGGTATTGGTAAAGATCATAGCAGTGAGTTTTGGCTCAGTATTTTACGCCAACTTATTCATCAAGGCTTATTGAGTCAAGATATAACCCAAGGCTCATCTCTTCGATTAACTGAAGGTGCGCGAGCAATTTTAAAAGGCGAATTCGCCTTACAGATGGCCGAACCTCGCCTGCAAGCAAAGCACGTATACCAAGATAAATTGGCACAGTTTAATTACGATAAAAAGTTATTTGCGAAACTCAGAGCCTTACGTAAAGAACTTGCCGATGCAGATGATGTGCCACCCTATGTTGTCTTTAATGATAAAACACTTGCTGAAATGGCACAATTAATGCCCACTAACGACAGTGAATTTCTTAAAGTGTCGGGTGTAGGCTTTACTAAGCTCAATAAATACGGCGGCCCATTTTTGCACGCAATTCGTAACTATTTAGCACAATCCTAAGTACAGAGTAATGTCATGACTCAATACCAATTTGATAACCGCCATAATGTGATTATAATCACTCCAAGTGAAATGCCCAATGACGACGACTTTGAGCTATGGGCACATTTATTTTTACACAGCTCTGAGATTAAAATAGGTGAGTTTGAAGCTGGAGCCGACCGCCATCAAATGCGCTTTAATTATGAACAGCAAGGTTTTAACTTAAACTTCGAGCATTATAGTAACAGTGTCTGGATCAATGGCGAAGGCCAAGAAGCCAATCACTTATTAGCCGCATTAACGCATTATTTCCTAACACAAATGCAACAATGAACTAGACTTATACTATGAGTTAACCTGTATACCCAAGCCACCTCAAGACGCAAAATTCAGCGTTTCAAAGGGCTTAATATCAAGGCGCGACTTTGTAACAATGTATTGATTTTAATAATAGAACGACTATTACTTGCAATCAATACCTTGTTGCCTAAATCGCTTTTAAATCCAACTGAAACTAGCATCTTGAGGTGGTTTGGGTATAGTAAGATAATACTAACTACGCATACCTAAGGTGTTTGAATGGTCGCAAACAGTTTCACTACATTTATTTTTCTCTCCTGTGCCAGCACTATGCTCTATAGTCAAAGTGGGCAAGCACAATCAATTGATCTAGGGAAAAGCAGTTGTAGTAATCAGCGCACCATTTCACCCAGCGAAAATAACCTTCGTCGTCAGCTTGATGGCGATGAATTATTACCTGAAAAAACCGCAAATGCTCGTATTGGGAATATCAACCTAGAACAGCTCAATGTATTTAACACGGCGCTTGAAGAAGAAGATAATTTCCTGTTCCGTTTTGCCAATCGTGTTCACATGACTACAGAACCAGATGTAATAAACAATCTTTTGCTATTTCGTTCTGGTGAAGAATATGAACCTAAAAAACTCTCCGAATCTGAACGCCTCCTAAGACGTCAAGGCTATCTATATGATGCAAAAATTGATGCTGAGATTAACTGTAATGGCGAAGTTGACGTAAACGTAGTTACCCGAGACCTATGGACCTTGCTCCCTGAAATTAGCTTTAGCCGCAGTGGCGGAGAGAATAAATCAAGCATTGGTTTTCGTGAATCAAATTTACTTGGTTGGGGGAAACGCCTTTCATTTTCACGCACTACAGACGCTGACCGCAGTGGTTATTTATTTGTCTATGACGATCCAAATATACTATCAACTCGTTATCGAGGGCGCATTGAGTATTCCGATAACAGTGATGGAAAACGCCACCTACTAGAGCTTACATATCCTTTTTATTCAATTAATACACCATACAGTTATGGCCTTGTCAGCTACTCGGATCAACGCACAGAATCGCTCTACCAACGTGGCGAAGTGTACAGCGAATTTGAACAAAAAACTGATTATAACCGTATTCATTTTGGTCACTCAAAACAACTAGGAAATAGCTGGACCCAGCGCTTAAGCGTTGGCTATGTGCACGAACAACACTCGTTTAATAAAACTGTGAATACATTTTCACCATTGGCAGATGAACGCCAACTTAGTTACCCATACGTAAGCGGGCATTGGTTTGAAGACCACTTCATTAAAGTACGAAACTTTGACAGTATTTACCGCACCGAAGATTTAAATCTAGGCTGGAATATTCAAAGCTTGCTCGGGTATTCAAATAAGCAAATTAGTGATGACGATAGCCGTGCTATTTATTCATTTAATGCGAGAAAAGCCCACTTTAGCGGTGATAACACGCTATGGCGTTTTCAAGCTAGTCTTGATGGCAACTGGAATGAAAAGCAAAGTAAAGTTGAAAACCTATTCGCCAGTAGCCAAATACAATATTATTTAAATACCACAACTAAGCAGTCATGGTATGCAAAAATACGTTTAGACTATGCCAAAAACCTTACTCACGATAAACAACTAAGCTTAGGCGGAGAAAACGGCTTGCGTGGCTACCCGCTTGACTATCAACAAGGTGATCGTAGCTTTTTAATAAATTTGGAAAAACGCTATTACTGGGAATATGATTTACTGCAACTATTTAAAGTCGGTGGAGCTGCCTTTGTTGATATTGGTCGCGCTTGGTTTAACGACCAAGCCAATACTAATCACGGTAAAGTATTAAAAAATGCAGGTATCGGATTAAGGCTGGCCCCTAGTCGCGCTAATGCAGGAACAGTCATTCATTTAGATATTGCAGCACCACTGGACAAGAGCAATGACGTTGACTCAATTCAATGGTTAGTCACTGTAAAAAATACCTTTTAAAGTACACCAAAAACGCTAAACTACGGAGCTATTAACACCTTTTTGGATTCATTGTGGAACTGCTCGAACTCATCGAACTTTTTAGTACGCAATATAAACTTATTGTTACAGTCGTGGCGCTTTTAGTTTTCCCTGTACTTTTAAAGCTGACTAAAAAGCTGCTTGAGAAAACAATTAAAGGTAAAATCGACATTCATCGTAAATACCGCGCTGAGTTACTTTTAAAAATTATACTCGCCATAGTAATGATTTGTTTAGTGCTGGTGTTTTGGGGTATAGAGCTGCGCGGTTTGCTTGTACTTGGTTCATCATTATTTGCCATGTTAGGTGTCGCACTATTTGCTGCTTGGTCACTCTTAAGCAACCTCACCTCATTTTTACTGATGTTTATTCAAAATGATTGCCGTGTTGGCTATTGGGTACGCATTATTGACGGTGCTAACTTTATCGAAGGCCGCATTGTCGAAATGGGTTTAATGAATGTCGTGCTTGAACATATTGATGGTCACCGCGTTATTTACCCTAATAACCTCTTTGTTACGCGTCCTGTGATGGTGTTAAATAAAGAACCTAAACCTACAAAGCCCGTCGTTATAAAACGTGTAATTGGCCCGAAAAAAACGCTATAAGATGAAAAGCCATTTAAGGATATCCTCAAATGGCTTTTAAAATAACGTTTAGCTCACTAATTATTTAGTTCAGCTACTTTTAACTCATCTTCAATATCGCTGATTTCATCGATAAAAGTTTCAAGCTGTTGCTCAACCAAGCTATTTGCGTGAGCAAAATAGGCTAGGTGAAACACCGCATCTCCCTCATTCACAAGTGGCATAGTTTGTTGACCAATAACAATACCACTGCGTGGTGCAAGTAGTTCTAACTCAGAGTCACCCAATGGGCTACTTATATACGCTAAAATCTGCCCTTTACTTACTTTTTCACCAAGTGTTACTTGTGCTCGCACAATACCGTCCACTTCTGCACGGACCCAACTTGTTGAGCTGGCAATAATTGGCTCTGGCAATTTTTTAGCACGTTTACCGCGGCTCATTTTTAAGTGGCGCATCACATAATCAACACCTTGTACACCTGCTGCTATCGCAATTGGATCAAAGCGAAGTGCTTCACCAGCTTCATAAGTGATCACAGGGATCCCTAAGTTAGCCGCTTCACTGCGTAGTGAACCATTTCGTAGTGATGCATCTATCACCGCTGGCGTGCCAAATGCTTTTGCCATTTGTGCGGTAGCATCATCACTTAAATCTGCGCGAATTTGCGGTAGATTCGTACGATGAATAGCCCCTGTATGTAAGTCAATAATATGAGTGCAATGCACTGCCACTTGACTGAAAAACATGTGCGCCATGCGACCCGCAAGCGAGCCACGGGTAGAGCCAGGAAAACTGCGATTCATATCACGGCGATCTGGTAAATAACGCGACTTATGGATAAAACCAAATACATTTACGATCGGTACCGCTATAAGCGTACCACGTAGCTGCGTAGGATCGATTTTAGCCAATAACTGACGAACAACTTCAACACCATTGAGCTCATCACCATGAATGGCTGCACACACCATCAGTACAGGCCCTGAATGAACACCATTTACCACTTCAATAGGAATATTTAGCGGCGAGTGTGTATAAAGCTTTGCAGCCTCTAATGCGAGCGTTTTACGCTCACCCACACCAACAGTTTCACCTAATAAAGTAAAAGAGCTATTGATTTTAACCTTTGCCACGTGTTGCCGTTCCTTTAGTTGCAGCGGCTTTTTCGATAAAGTCAATCACCATGCCTGCAATATCTTTTCCTGTTGCTACTTCAATTCCTTCAAGACCTGGTGATGAGTTTACTTCCATCACTAATGGACCACGTGATGAACGAAGTAAGTCAACCCCAGCTACATTCAAGCCCATTGCTTTAGCTGCAGCCACCGCTGTTTTGCGTTCTTCTGGTGTAATACGCACTAATGTTGCACTGCCACCGCGGTGTAAATTAGAGCGGAACTCACCTTCTTGTGCTTGGCGCTTCATTGCGGCAATCACTTTATCACCTAGTACGAAGCAGCGAATATCGGCACCACCAGCTTCTTTAATGTATTCTTGTACCATGATATTAGCTTTTAAGCCCATGAATGCCTCAATAACACTCTCAGCCGCTTTACGTGTTTCAGCTAATACAACACCAATGCCTTGCGTACCTTCTAGTAACTTAATAACAACTGGTGCACCGCCTACCATTTCCAATAAGTCTTTCACGTCATCAGGCTTGCTTGCAAACCCTGTTACTGGCATGCCTACACCTTTGCGTGATAATAACTGTAATGAACGCAATTTATCGCGAGAGCGTGAAATTGCAACTGACTCATTAACAGGAAATACATTCATCATTTCAAACTGACGTAATACAGAGCAGCCATAAAATGTTACTGACGCACCAATACGTGGCACGATCGCATCGAAATCTTTTAAGTTTTCACCACGATAGTGGATCTCTGGTTGTTCAGAGTTAATGTTCATATAACAACGTAGTGCGTCAATCACTTTAACTTCGTGCCCACGTGCTTGAGCGGCCTCAATTAAGCGACGCGTTGAGTACAAGTTTTTGTTGCGAGATAAAATACCGATTTTCATAATCAAATCCTTTACTAGTGCATATTCTGTTTTAAGTTATTATGTGGTTAAAACTTTGGCACATTTTTATAATAAGTGAGATAAAGCCGGGTCTACGACTATACGATTTTCCATGGCTGTCCGCCCTAATAACATTCTAAACTTCATACTTGCACGACTTGTTAAAGTCACCTCAATTGGCCAACTTTTATCTCCGGCATGAAGCATTGTTTCAATAAAATAGCGTAACTCTCGCTGCCCACTTGAGCTTGTTACATACTTCATTTTTTTTACTTTAACGTCACACTGTATTTTAGTGTGTTCGTCGTCCTGCAATGGCTGAGCAATAAACTTTACCCACTTTTCCCCATCGCGTTCATATTCTTCAATATTAAGAGCATGAATACATGAAGTACGGGCGCCCGTATCAATCTTAGCTTTAATTTTATTTATGCCAAGTTCAGGTAAACTTAACCACTCACGCCAACCAACAATTATCTTTGCCGTCATAAATGTGCCCTTTAATAAAAAAGTGTCTTATACGCTACATACACAAAAAGACCAATGAAATAATTTTATCTAATCAATCAATCGATTTGATTGACCTAATCAGCTCAATAGTCAACCATATAAACAATACACTAATAATGAGAATTTACTATGTTCGACGGTTTATTACATGCACTCATACTTGATGAGCAAGGCGGTTCACGTGCAATCGAAAGCAGTGCCGAACTTCACAATTGGCAGCCATCTCATGGGAAATTATGGGTGCATATGGATTATAGCCAAAGCGACGCTGTTGAATGGCTAAAAAGCTGTGATTTTTTAACTGATTACGAGCTAGAATCATTGACTGCAGAAGAAACTCGTCCTCGTATAGCGAGAGCGACAAATGGCTGTATGCTGTTTTTACGTGGTGTAAATTTAAATCCGGCACAAAGCCCTGAGGACATGGTGTCTATTCGTTTGTTTATTAATGAAAATGTAGTAATAACAACACGCAAACGTAGATTGCTATCGGTGCAGGATATTCTTGCTTCATTACATGAAAATACTGGGCCAAGCAGTATTTCTGAATTAGTGTGTCAATTAGCGCAAAACCTTACGTCTCGTATGCAAGGCGTTATTGATGGTTTAGACGATACGTTAGATATATTTGAAGATGAAATTGATGAACCTACCAAGCGTTTTGATAATCAAGGTTTGTCACAATTACGCCGCCAATCAATTGGCCTAAAACGCTATATTAGACCGCAAAAAGAAGCACTGAGTACATTGATGGCAAATAAATATAGCTGGCTTAATGAAAACGATAAAGCGAAACTAAACGAAACAACGAACATGCTTATTCGTTTTATTGAAGAGTTAGACAGCTCTATCGAGCGCGCGCAGATAATTCAACAAACAATTACCAACCAAATATCAGAGCAATTAAATCAACGTATGTATGTGATGTCGGTTGTCGCGGCTTTATTTTTACCTCTGGGGTTTTTAACTGGTTTGCTCGGCGTTAATGTTGGTGGTATTCCAGGCACTGATAGCCCTTATGCCTTTAGCTTATTTGTGCTTTTTTTAGTTGTACTTACGAGCAGTATTGGTATTTACTTTAAAAATAAGAAATGGCTTTAATATGATCTAGGCGAACTCTTTGTTCGCCTTTTTCTTGATGTTCAATAAGTAAAAATTCACCTTCCCCTTTAAGGTTTAGTAAATTTTTAGCATTACCTACTACCAGTGTATTATCCGTGGTAATTATTTTAACCATTGCAAAGTGCATACAAAACAATTCATATTGATCGTAATCACTGCATTTTATTGGTTGATAAGTCATTGGCGTTAATCATTGATAAAACTAAAGTGTAGCAGGAAGAAAAAGAGAAGAAAAATAATAGCAAATGGCGCTCTCGGTAGGGATCGAACCTACAACTCAGCCTCCGGAGGGCCACGTGATATCCATTTCACCACGAGAGCACATTTGTGCCGCCACACCAACTCGCGATATCAGTGCTTAGGCATCAGCAATAATAAAGGCATCTGCAACTAAATGCTAGCTTCTATCGCCTATATGCCTATTAATTCAGCAAATTATAATAAATTGCTTCACAAGCAAGCAAAAAACAGCTATTAAATTATACTTAGTAAAAATTAATAACCATTTTGCAACATATCTATACTAGAGACGTACTTATCAAGCACGTGTAAAAGGTTTAACAAGAGGAAGTATTTATGAGTTTAATGTCAACCGAGCAAGTCGCTGAATTTTTAGGTGTAAAAACAGAACGTGTTAAGCGCCTTGCGCGAGAAAGTTTGTTAATTTCAAAATCAGTCGATGAGAACGGTGAGCCTTTATTTGATTCTGATGAAGTCACTAAATATAAAGAACTTGCAGCACGCTTTGGTGGCCTTTAGGGCTTACTAAAGCGTAAATTAATTAAACGGTCTAGTTGCGTACGTAAAACGGTTACCTTATCACCCACCGAACGTGCGCTATACCAAAGAATACATAACAGCAAAAATATTAATTGGTAGCACTCAAGCTTTCTAACCGATACTGTAAATCGGTGTTGTATAGGCAACGATCGCTGATACGTCTTGAGTAAACCTACCTTCTCAACTGAATCAAGCTCACAACTGACTACAATCGCGGCTAAATCAAAGTATACGTCATTGGTCTTCGCGTATTCAAAATCAATTAAAAACATTCCATAGGGGTTTTCTATAATGTTTTCTTTAACTAAATCATTATGACAAAAACCACTATCACGTGGAAATAGTTCAACCTGTGATAACGTTTGCTCAATGATAATTTTATAATGTTGATAAAGTGAGGTATCACGATAGTGATCAAGCTCTTGTTTGATGTCCATAGGTAACGTAACGACTTGATGGTGATGTAAAGCGACCAATTTATTTATTAACTCAGGGGTATAATTATTATTGGTGATAGCGCCTTCAATATACTCAAAAATAGCAAATTGGTTAATTTCATCTACCCATAAAAGCTCAGGGCACACCTGCTTTTTGGCAAATAAAGCTTGCGCCGACAAGCCGACGGTAGGCCAATGTTCACGGTAAAACTTTAGCAAATAAGCATGTTGCTTGGTACGTACTAGAAAGTTGTCGTTACTTAAGCCGTTATGAAGACGCTCAATACTGAATATTTTTAATCGAGAATTAAAAGCGGCAAAAATACCGCTAATTTCATTATCAGTCATACAGCTCCTTATAATTGCGCTAAGGGTTTAGCTTGATTTTGTTCATATTCTTCGTACCAGGTTTTAAACCCCCACACAGCCATAATGGTATAAAATACAAATAATGCTAATGTTGGGTAGTAGCCTTTCTCGTAATATAAATACATCGAAGCTGTATCAATAACTATCCAATACAACCAATTTTCGAGTACTTTTTTAGCAACTAAGTAAGTTGTTACCACAGCAAAACAGGTAGTAAAGCTATCTAAATAAGCAAAATCTGCATGGGTGTAATTAGTCATAACATAGCCCAGTATTACTGCAACGATTGAAGTCGCTACAATAATCACTAAGTGCTGATTTAGCGTCCATGAAGTAATCACTAACTCACGTAAATTGTCCCCCCCTCTACGCCAGGCTATCCAGCCATATACTGCCATATACATATAATAAAAATGTAGCAGTGACTCCATTAACAAGGCACCATTCCAATACATTATTGTATAAATAAATGTGCTTAAGAATGCAGCAGGCCAACACCAAAGGTTCTCTTTTATTGCTAACAATAAATACGCCATTGAGAGTGCTACAGCTATATATTCCCAATACGACATCGCGGTAAACCCTGCGAGCGTTTGTGTTATAAATTCCATAATTGATCCGTTTAGACTTTAAAGTTCAGGAGAGAGATCACCATTTAGAAATTTACAAACAAAAATAGCCTTACCAAACTCTTCGTATGAACGTTTTATCTCTGTATTTAACACTGACATTACCAAATCGTAATCACCAAAAATCTGTGTTGATAGCGTATTTGTTATTACTTTTAAATCATCATATTCATTTAAACGATCAATAAAACCTTTAATAAATGGAATATAATCTTGATGAAGTGGGTATTTACTGATCTCTACTGATAATTTCATGATAATCCTTGATATTAACGACGAAAATTATAACTATTGTAACGTGACCCCAGACACAAGTCATTCAAAGGTAGAGTGGATGTAAAAGAAGGTGTAAAATCACTGTAATTTAATTCCGTTTACGAGTTTCTCATGGCACGACGCATTACTTACAAATTTAAAGATCAACCTCGCGAAATTAATTTTGCAAAAGATAAATACCACGATATGTATCAAGCGATTGCAGCTGCTGAAGGTATTGATTTAACTAACTACCTCAGCATGGTTCAGCAAATTGAAATGACATCGAAAGGCTCAGCGTCTGTCCGTAACTTTCGTGATCAAGAGTTTGCACGTATGGGATTTAGCGATGTGTACTTTATTAAAGAGTAGCTATAAATTTAGCTACTCTAGGTATTCATAGCTGACACGAGGGGTAATATTACAGAGTAACTCGTAAGGAATTGTCGTAGCACATTGGGCGACTTCTTCAACGGGTAACTCTGGGCCCCACATCTCGACTTCATCGCCTACTTTAATGCCAGCGGTGTTTTCACCAATGTCCACACTGATCATATCCATTGAGACACTTCCTGCGATAGGGTAACGTTTAGAGCCTATTACCACAGGCGTCCCTTGCTTTGCATGGCGCGGATATCCATCACCATATCCCATTGCAACCACAGCAAGCTTAGTGGCCTTAGTGCTTTGCCAGCGCCCGCCATATCCTACACATTGCTGCGCATCCACATCACGAATTGCTATTACTTTAGTGGTTAAACGCATCACAGGCTTTAATCCATGTTCTTTACCTGTCGCATTAAGCATTGGCGATACGCCATACATCATCAAACCTGGACGTACCCATTCACCATGACCGGCAGGCCACGCAATAATACCCGCTGAATTTGATAAACAATGCGCTTGTTGTTTACCTTGTACTAAAGAGTCAAATAAGGCAATTTGCGCAGCTGTTTTTGGATCTTGTAGATCATCAGCGCAAGAAAAGTGCGTCATCAAATTGATTGTATCTTTGGCATTACTCGTTACTTGCAAGCGTTGGTAAAAATCATTGAGTTGCGCAGGCGCAATGCCAAGACGGTGCATACCGGTATTAATTTTTAACCAGCAATTAATTGGCTCATCAAGATTTGCCTCTTCAAGTGCTTTAAGCTGATTTTCATCATGAATAATAGTTTGAAAGTTATTAGCCAATAAAATAGGTAAGTCATCTTGATGAAAAAAACCTTCGAGCAATACAATTGGCTTAGTTAACCCACCAGCTCTAAGTGCTAAAGCTTCATCAATGCGCGCAACAGCAAACGCATCAGCATCATTAAGATGTTGCGCTATTTTTACTAAACCATGTCCATAAGCATTGGCTTTTAATACCGCCATGACCTTACTTTTCGGCGCAAACTTGCGTACTTGCGCTAAGTTATCTGCAAGTGCTGTTAAGTTGATTTGAGCAATAGCTAAACGCATATTAATATTCGTCGTCTACCGCAGGCCCAGCGTAATTATCAAAACGCGAGAACTGACCTTGGAAGGTTAGCCGCACCTTACCAATTGGGCCGTTACGTTGTTTACCTATGATGATTTCAGCAATACCTTTGTCTGTACTGTCTTCGTTATAGACTTCATCACGGTAAATAAACATGATTAAATCGGCATCCTGCTCGATAGAGCCTGATTCACGTAAGTCAGAGTTAATTGGACGTTTATCAGCACGTTGCTCTAGGGTACGGTTAAGCTGAGACAGTGCTACCACAGGGCATTTCAATTCTTTTGCTAATGACTTGAGTGAACGTGAAATTTCAGCAATCTCTAAGGTACGATTGTCCGACAAACTTGGTACACGCATAAGTTGTAAGTAATCCACCATGATCATACTGATACCGCCATGATCACGCGCAATACGACGTGCACGTGAACGTACATCAGTTGGTGTTAAGCCTGATGCATCATCGACAAACATTTTACCTTTTTCCATGAGCAGTCCCATGGTTGAAGATAACCGTGCCCAATCATCATCATCTAGTTGACCAGTACGTACTTTGGTTTGGTTAATACGACCAAGCGATGCCAGCATCCTCATCATGATTTGCTCAGATGGCATTTCTAATGAGTAAATAAGTACGGGTTTATCTTGAGTCATCGCTGCATGTTCAGCTAAGTTCATCGCAAAGGTGGTTTTACCCATTGATGGACGCGCTGCAACAATAATTAAATCTGATGGCTGTAAACCAGTCGTCATTTTATCTAGATCAGCGTAACCGGTGCTTACCCCTGTCACACCATCTTGTGGTGACTGGTATAGCTCTTCGATTTTATCGACAGTTTTTTCTAATATGCTGTGGATACTTTGCGGGCCATCGTTGCTTTTTGTGCGTTGCTCAGCAATTTTAAAAACTTTACTCTCTGCAAAATCAAGTAAGTCATGACTGGTGCGCCCTTCAGGGTTAAAACCAGCTTCGGCGATTTCATTGGCAACACCTATCATTTCACGTACTACAGCACGTTCGCGTACGATATTCGCATAAGCATCGATATTCGCCGCACTAGGAGTGTTTTTAGCAATCTCAGCTAAATAAGCAAAGCCGCCTATACCGCTGAGTAAATTCTTTTTCTCTAAGCTCTCTGAGATGGTGATCAAATCGATTGGATCACCAATCTCGGCAAGCTCAACCATCGCTTCAAAAATAAGCTTGTGAGTACGTGTATAGAAATCTTGCGAAACGACTAATTCAGCAACACGGTCAAAGGCTTGATTATCAAGCATTAAGCCACCTAAAACAGATTGCTCTGCTTCAATGGAATGAGGAGGAACTTTAAGGGTGTCGACTTGTTTATCTGGTTTAGCCATAACTTCGCAATACTAAAATACAATTGCGCCTATTCTATCGACTTGGTAACGCTGTGCAAATAGCAAAGCGGGAATTCTTTTCCCGCTTGCTACTTTTTAATTAAGTAGAATTGTTATTTTTTACGTAATTCAATTCGCCCACTGATAGTGTCTATTTCAATATCTCCATCACCACCATTAATTGAAAACTCCAATTCACTTGATGGGCCGTATTTTGCTTTTTTAACTTTATCATTACTCAATTCATTGACGATTTTACCATTAGCATGTGCTTCAATTTCAAATCGTGCTGAGACATTCGCAGGAAAGAAAAACTCGGCATCACCACTAACAGACTCATAGGTTATTTGTGCACCTTTGATTAACTCATTAATCCGCACTTCGCTTTCACCATTTACGGTATTAATACGCAAACTTTCTAGTTTATCAAACGTAAAATCTATATCACCGTTTACATTCTCTAAACGCACATCTTGCGCGCGGGTTGTTGATTTTATATCGCCATTGACCGCTGTAAACCTTAATGTGCCTTGAGAGTTTTTATCGTTAATTTTACCGTTTACAGTTTCAAAGCGAATATCGCCATTAAGATCTTGCGCACTAACGTCGCCATTAACCGTGTCAAAGCTCAAGTCACCACTGAGACTTTGCACATTGATATCGCCATTGACCGTATCTATCTCAGCGCCCGCGTGTAAATCTTTGGCGCTAATAGTGACATTAACACCTGCGAACTCAAGTTCACTTGTTTTCGGCATATAGATAGTCAGTTTAGAGCCATCACCACTGTTCCAGCCATTGTTGACGTTCCGTGGCATTTTTACAATAAACTCAATCCGCCCATTACTACTTTCTAACCTGTACCCATTGGCCTTATCATCCAGCTCACCTTCTATTTTAAGTTGCGCTTTATCCCACCCTTCGATGCGAATGTCACCTCGTTGATTTTCAATAAATACACGCTTGTTTACAGGGACATCAACTATTTCATTGATCTTTTGACCTGCTAATGCTGATAAGGGTAATACACTTAATAATAAACATAATACTTTCATAATAGGGACTCCTAAATTTGTTGCCATTTGGGTGCGTGCACCTTATTGATTAAATCCAATTGCTGTTGATATATCTGAGCAAGCATTTTCAATAGCGCTGGGTTTTCAGGCTCATTCTCAAGCGCTTGCTTTATCGCGCTTTCAGCCTCTTCCAATTCATTTAATTGCTGCTGCCAATTATTCGTTAATGCCGGTTGATTTTGATATTGCACTAACAAGCTTTGCTTTTGCTCTGTAAAATAATCACTCATAGCAACACCCGTTTTTTGCTGCGGCGTATTAAAAAGTAACTGAGCAGTCAATAACGCTCCGACCGTGCATGCAGCAACACCAGCTAGTTTAGGCCACACAGCCACTTTAGTTTGTTGCGGTAGTCTGTGTGATAGTGCTTTTTCAATACCTGGCCACAAATCTTTTTGCGGCGGGAGTTCAGTTTGCGAGCGATTTAATGACTCAACTAAAAATTCTTCAAAATCAAGCTTGCTCATTTTCATACCACTCTTTTAATAACTGTCGTGCGCGATGAAACTGCGACTTACTAGAACCAACTGCCATACCTAGCATGGTTGCAATTTCCTCATGGCGATAACCTTCAATAGCGTGTAATACAAATACCATTCGGGCTCGCTCTGGGAGCCTTAAAACCAATTTATCGAGTCCATTTAAACCTTGGCAATCATCAGCGCTTTGCTCATCCATACCACTTTGTTCAAAACTCACTACTTTTTGCAGCCAGTTTTTATGTTTGCGTAAGTAACTAATGGCAATATTGCTGGTAACGCTGTGCAGCCAAGTCGAAAATTGTGACTGCCCTTCAAAGCTAGCAATTTTATGCCATAACTGTACAAACACTTCTTGCGTGGCATCTTCAGCGTGCTCTCTATCAGCGAGTAATCGTAGGCATAATGCGTATACTCGCTTAACATGCAGTGTATACAAAGCTGCATAGGCTTGTTGATCGCCACTTTTTACTTTCTCAATCAACACAGTTTCACTGTGCTGATTAAAAGCATGTTTTGCATTTATCAACATCGCAGATGTTGTCCCTTTATGATTATTATTCTGAATGTAGTTTATACTTAAGCCATGTAGAAATACGATATTTCAGGTTTTTAAGTTTCTTACATAGTTAGACGTGAAAAGAGGTGAAAAAGGTTTAAAGGACGTTTAATTATTTTTAATTTAACCTGTTCTATAGATAATAAGTCTATATTTGATTTATGCACTATTAATGTGTTGGTCAATATATCCAACAAAGATGAGGTTATATAAAATAAAACGGCTAAACACAGTTAGCCGAAAAATATGGATTAGATTGTTGGTTCTGCTGGCTCTTCAGCAGTATTTTCAGGTACTTTGTAAGACCACCCCAAAAAAGCAATCTTACCCCCACTGTTCGAGCCACCACCAGATGTTAAGTTTTTTAATGCTACATCATAGCGTGTTTCACCATTACCACAATTTGAAACACTCCCCCCACGAATCGAACCTGAGTATCGCGACCCAGCATCAACACGAACATCTGTCAATGGGGCATATATCGTAGCATTCATATCAGTGTTTGAAGCAATATAAACACCAAACTTATCACTGATCCCATCCTTATTCTCACATGATAAGGAACCATCACCTGATTTATATCCAGAGAAAATATTGAATGCATAAGCATCCGATGGAGTAAGTTTCACAATAGTTTCTTCAACAATTGGACTAGTACGAATATGAATTTTCCCCATAACATATAGACTTAAACTAATTCCTTTATGTATTTTAAAATGTGACTCACCACTGGCGGTAATTGTAAAATCTCCAGCCACATAAATACCAATTTTTTTATTGTCAGTACCTGTTAAAAGCGCATCCAAACTGCCACCATTAATAGTTAAATCATTAAAAAAGTACATGTTTTCCTGGATTCGCCCTAATACGTTTGTGCTTTTAGGTAAATACTCAGTTACGTTACTAGCACTTGTAAAAACAGCTTTGTCTTCTTTAATTTGAATTTTTTTAGTGTTATTAGTTAATAAAAGATCAGGAAATGGACCTAAAGCGTTTAAATCACTCATAGTAGCTGCATCTAAAGGATCACATTTATCTTTTGCATAAGTTGGTAAACTTGTAGGGTCATCAGGGTCTAGCCCTGCCACATTAGGAACAGATAAGCCCTCAACGTATGCATTGCTTGATAATGCCTTTATTACTGAGTTATTAGTATAGCTACTAGAGCTTAACAAACTGCCACCATAGAGAATGTCCTCTACGTCAACAGCACTTTGATTTACATGCACGCCATTATTTAAAGTTAGGTTTTGCTCAGACCGAACATAGCCGTTTACCATCATATCTTTAAGTTGAATACTTCCATTTGCTAAAATATTACCATTTATCTTCGTACTCCAAGCACTGGTACCTGATGGAAACTTAATATCCTTGTTTGCCCATAAGTTACCTTCTACTGATTGCGAGGAACTCACTATAATAGAACCCGTCGAAGCCACACTTCCTTTTATTGTACCTGTTCCATTTAAAGTTACATTTGCATTATGTACTGTTGTTCTTACATCGGCATCGTTACCATTATATGATGCATCGGTTGAATCATAACTCGTTATTTTCCCAGAACCGCCAAGAGACACACCACGACAGCCTATAATTGCGTCTGAATAAGGTTTTAAGTTATTACCTGGTTTAAATCCAAATCGTGCAACTAAATTGCTTTGCGCGTCACCGCTATAGCGCTGACCAAGACTAGCTATTTCTAATTCCCCAGCAAGGTTTTTACTTATGCTTGCATCATATGTTGCGTCGATTCCAATCAAACCTCTGCCACTGGCATTACCCGCTGCGGCAATTAATCCATCAATGTCTAGTGCTCCATTATTATCCAACGCTTGCTGCATTAGTCTCGCTTCTTCGAACACACCTTTTTCTGCAAGCAAACGACTATTCATTTTCTTTTGAAAATTACCACTCATGCGCTCTTGTACAATATTTTCGCGTAATGAATTAAGTACTACAATACTTGCCATACTGGTCAATATAAGCACCGTAATGAGTGTAAAACCTTGCTGTTTATTATTCACTACACACCACCAAAAGCATTCGTTAAAATAACATTAGAAACCGCAACATCAATACTTATTGCGTTACCAAACTGACTCGGTAAATTTTCAGGCGCCACATTGATTTTTACTATGTTGTTATTAATAGAAAAATTTAACCTTTCAACACCTGTTAGTAACCGCTCTGGAGCAGCAGCTCCTAACGTGCACATTAAGTTATTGCCCGTTAATGTGTATATTTCCGTCGTAGGTGCCACAGCGACACTTCCATTACAGGTAATTACGCCTGCAGGTTGCCCAATACTAATAGATAACCCGTCAGCGGCGACAATCGGTAGAGTCGGTGTTTGCTTTATGCTCCGAGTAAATACTTTGCTTGTATAGCGTATAACTTCTTGTGCATTTTCAAGCTCCTTACTGACCATAATGGTACCTTTAATCGCAGAATACGACAGGCTCACCCCAGCCAATAAAAATGATCCAGCGGCCAAAGCAACCATTAATTCCACTAATGTATAGCCACGCATTGAAGAAGAGCTCATAACTAAATGCACCCAGCAGGTAAAGTAGGATAACTTGCATTAAGCGATATTTGATTTACAGCTGCATCCGTCATCCGCTCATCAGCCCATGAAACTGTAATTTGCATGTCATCAGCATAAGCCGCAGGCAATGTGAGCTGAAAGTCTGTTGTTTGAGGCCCCAGAAAGGTCCGAAAGTTTACATCAGTAAATAGTGCTGGGTTTGTCGTTTGCAACTCACATAAGCGTGGCCAAATACGTTCGAGAGTATTTTGGCCTTGCACCAAAGAAACCGTATAATTGAAACTGTTATTTGCGAACTGCAACGACTTTAATTGCGCGGCAGCTAAGCCCAACAATGCTATGCCAGCAATGACAACTGACAGCATAACTTCTAACAATGAAAATCCATTTTGCTTTATCATTATGCACAACCTACCGATTTTTCAATCAGCCAATTTTGGCCGCTTTTTAAAATACACAAATAATAATCAACGGTATCAGTTGACGTATCTTCAACTAAAATTGTACTTGCAGCAGATATTTCACCAGTTGATAACACTGTACGATTAACGAGGGATACAGTAACCCCCTGATGTTGAATAACAAATTCTTTTAAAACAGTTTCGACACCATCAACAGGAGCCCTCACTTGCCACTTAGTACCGCTAACTGCTAATGTTACATCCTTATCGCGTTTCACAGCTTCACTGCGCGCATATTTATATACGCTATTAAGTTGGTTTGCAGTAGTGACTACGCGATCTTGCATAATCTGCTGGCTAAATGAAGGGAAAGCCAAGACAGCCATAATACCTATAATGCTAACTACAACCATTAATTCAACTAAAGTAAAACCAGCCGTCTTGTTCATTATTATTCCCAACAATTCGTCACGGCAAAACCACCTTTAGTAGCGGATTGTGTTCCATCTTGCTTTATAGCGAGTGCACCACAACGATCGCCTTTTTGTGCCGATGTTGATTTTGGAGTTGCTGTTAATGTAAATTGGCGATTTTTAAAATCAACATTAGCGGCGGCTCCTGGTACGCGATCTGAGGCTACATAACTAAAGCTGTAAAAGTCGGTATTGACAGCCCCATTAAAAGCATCTGGATACCCTCCATTACGAGAATAAATACGCTCTAATACTGCGCCATGTTGGAGTATTACTTGCTGAATATCAGCGCGTCGGCTACGTTCCATTTGCTCGGTATAGGCAGGCATAGCCACGGTGTATAAAATACCTATAATGGCTACAACTATTAGTAACTCAACTAATGTAAAACCATTCTTTTGGCGTACATTTTCTCTCATCTTATCTTTCACTCTCTAGTTCCTTTACACTATGCCCAGTGCACAAACAATATACAGTGACAACGCTGTCAATGTCAATTAACTACGATTTATTTACAAAAAAATATCATTTAATAGTGATAAATAATTAGTTTTTATTATTGAAATATTAAATCAAGAGTGGAATACACACTTAGCCAAAATGGGTACTCTAATCCATTTTTTCTAAAAATGATACAAAATGACGTCTATTTGCGGGGATTAAACTATTTTATTACATAAGCTGTACACAACAAAAAAGCCGTGCGCAATGCACGGCTTTTATACTTAATTATAAAAATTAAGCTTCAGCGATTACGATTACTTTAATAGTAGCCGTTACGTCTGAATGTACTGCGATTGATACGTCAAATTCGCCAGTCTCACGGATAGTTCCTAGAGGTAAACGAACTTCTGACTTAGCAACTTCAACACCAACAGCTGAGATAGCGTCAGCGATGTCGCGAGTACCAATAGAACCGAATAACTTACCTTCGTCACCAGCTTTAGATACTAATGTAACTTCAGCTAATGCTTCAAGTTTCTCAGCGCGTGCTTGTGCAGCAACAAGCTGTTCAGCGATTTTCGCTTCAAGCTCTGCACGACGTGCGTCAAAAGTTTCAACGTTAGCTTTAGTTGCAGGAACTGCCTTACCTTGCGGGAAAAGGAAGTTACGTGCGAAGCCAGATTTAACTACAACCTGGTCACCTAGGCCACCTAGGTTAGCGATCTTATCTAGTAGAATAACTTGCATGTTTCTACACCTTTTAAAAACGTGTTAATCCGCTGCTTACTTATGTAAGTCAGTGTATGGAAGAAGGGCTAAGTAGCGAGCACGCTTAATAGCTGTTGCTAGCTGGCGCTGGTATTTAGCGCTAGTACCTGTAATACGGCTAGGTACGATTTTGCCACTTTCTGTAACATAGTTTCTAAGAGTAGCTAGATCTTTATAATCGATTTGTTGTACGCCTTCCGCTTTAAAGCGGCAGAACTTACGACGTCTGAAATAACGTGCCATGAGATTAATTCCTCAAATAATTCTTTCGATATGCTGAGCATGCAAAACCAATTGGCTAAGGCCGTTACGACCTTCATGGCGGTTTAAAAAACCGCTCACTTGCAATGCCTGCCCAACGTGCAAATGTTGAGTCTGTTGTTGCATTTGCTTACCACTAGCAACCACTTGAAGCTTTACATAACTATTACGGTTAAGGTCTGCTTCAACTTGCATTGATTTATGTTCTACAACAAAAATACAATGCGGTATACCAGCAGGGCTTTGACTATATTTGGGCGTTTTACAAACGACTCCAGATAGTGTTAGTTGATTCATATAAGGACTAAGCGTTTGGCTCATCTTAATTACTCAACTGAACAAGCGCCATGCTTGGACTCAAAACAATTAAGCAGCTGGTGCTTCTTTCTTCTCTTCTCTTACAAGAGGAGACGCTTCAGTTACAGCGTCTTTAGTACGCATAACTAAGTTACGAAGCACTGCATCGTTGTAGCGGAAAGTAGTTTCTAGCTCGCTGATTACTTCAGTAGGTGCTTCAACGTTCATAAGAACATAGTGAGCTTTATGAAGCTTGTTGATTGGGTATGCTAATTGACGGCGACCCCAATCTTCAAGACGGTGGATAACACCACCAGCTTCAGTGATTGAACCAGTATAACGTTCGATCATACCAGATACTTGCTCACTCTGATCAGGGTGAACCATGAATACGATTTCGTAATGACGCATGGATATTCCTTACGGTTAATAGAGCCTTCTACCGTTTCGGCCGGTCGGTTTAAGGCAAGGAATTAATAGTTTAAAAGCCGAAATGAGCGCGCATTTTACGCTTAGTTGGAAAATTAAGCAAGCAGGTTTTTTAGCTTTAAGTGGTAAGCTTTACGTTATAAGTGCTTTGGAGTTAATAAAGGAAAGCTGATGCTATGATTAACATCAGCTTAAAGCTTTTTAAGCTTGTGTTGCATTTCTCTGGCGTAGTACTTCAAACAAACAAATGCCTGTTGCTACAGAAACATTTAAGCTTGAAACGGTGCCGGCCATTGGGATTTTAACGAGTACATCACAGTGTTCGCGGGTTAAACGACGCATACCTTCACCTTCTGCCCCCATAACAATCGCCATTGGGCCTGTTAAGTTAGCATCAAATACATGAGTGTCTGTTTCGCCAGCCGTGCCAACGACCCACACACCCGCATCTTTAATCTCACGTAAAGTACGCGCAAGATTGGTTACTTGAATAAGCGGTACTGTTTCTGCTGCGCCGCAGGCAACTTTACGGGCGGTGCCATTTAGTTTTGCTGATTTATCTTTTGGTACAATAATCGCGTGAACACCCGCCGCGTCAGCACTGCGTATACACGCACCTAAATTATGCGGATCAGTGATGCCATCTAGCACCAGTAAAAAAGGAGTTTCTTCACGCGCAATGATCTCATCAAGATCTTTTTCATTAAAAGTAGGTGCGGCTATAACGTTTGCAATAATACCTTGGTGCTGCTCACCCTTTGATTTGTTATCAAGTGCTTTACGTTGCATGAATTGTACTGAGATACCAAATTTACGCGCTTCTTCAATAATTGGAGATAAGCGTTTATCATCACGACCTTTAAGAGCATATATTTCAATAAAACGCTCAGGCTCACTTTCAAAAATTGCTTCAACAGAATGAAAGCCAAAAATTAATTCATTACTCACGTATTACTTGCTCCTGAACTCGTACTTTTACGGGCGTTTTTGCCGGGTCTTTTTGGCTTTTTCACAGCCCTTTTCTTCGGTTTTTTAGCGGTTGTAGCAGCTACCGCACCTGACTTTGTAGTCGGTTTCTTTTTTCCTCTACTCGCACTGCTTTTTTTTGGCTTTGGTTTACCTTGGTCAGTGCGATTTTTTTGCTCAGGGCTAACTTGCTCGGTTTCTTTTTTAGCTGGTATTTTACCGCGCTTTAATTGCGAACGAACACTTGCAGGTTGATGCCCTTTAGGCTCACTACGACGACGGGCGTATCTATCCTGTGCAACATCGCCACTGAGCGTTAAGTTAATTCGGCGCTCATCTAAGCTGACAGATGCCACTTGAACCGTCACTTTATCACCTAGACGAAACACTTTATGAGTGTGCTCACCTATTAAGCAGTGCTTAGAAGCATCATGTTGAAAATATTCATCACCTAAGTTGGTGACATGAATAAGGCCATCAATTTGTAAATCAGCTAAACGAATGAATAAGCCAAAATTAGTAACCGAGGAGATAACCCCTTCAAATTCATCGCCAACATGATCTTGCATGTATTCACATTTAAGCCAATCAGCTACTTCACGGGTTGCATCGTCAGCACGGCGTTCGGTAGTTGAGCATTGCTCACCCAATTGCGCAACTTCTTCCTCACTATAGGCATAAGCGCCAGAAGTAACCATCCCTTGTGCTTTTAAAATACCTTTAATAGCACGATGTACAACTAAATCTGGGTAACGACGGATTGGCGAAGTGAAATGCGCATATTCATCTAATGACAAACCAAAGTGACCAATGTTTTCAGCCTGATATACGGCTTGCTTCATTGAGCGTAACAGCATTGTCTGAATGAGTTCCGCGTCAGGGCGATCACCAAGCTTTGCTAATACATGGGTAATTTCTTTTGGTGTAGGTTCATCACTAAGCGTTGATTCAATACCCAGCTCAGATAAAAACTGCCTAAAGTTACTTAATTTTTCACCATCAGGTTCAGCATGAACACGGTAAAGCGCACTGGCTTCGTGTTTTTCAAGCATTTTAGCAGCTGATACATTGGCTAAAATCATACATTCTTCAATCAACTTATGCGCATCGTTACGTACAACAGGCACGATTGATTCAATTTTGCGTTGAGCGTTAAATACAAAACGCGTTTCAAGCGTTTCAAACTCAATAGCACCACGATCTTGTCGTGCTGCTTTTAGCGCCATATACATTTGCTGTAAATCAGTCAAATGTGGCACAACTGACGCATATTCTGTACGCAGTTTCTCGTCACCGAGCAAAATATTATTTACTTTTGTGTACGTTAAACGAGCGTGCGAGTTCATCACTGCTTCATAAAAACGGTAGCCTGATAGTTTACCAGCCGCCGATACCATCATTTCTGCGACCATACATAAACGGTCAACTTTAGGGTTCAGTGAACATAAGCCGTTTGACAGCACTTTAGGCAACATAGGGATTACTTGTTCAGGGAAATACACTGAATTACCCCGCTCTATCGCTTCTTTATTGAGCGGTGTGTTCATTCCTACGTAGTGTGATACATCCGCAATAGCAACCCATAGGCGCCAACCACCTGATTGCTCTGGTTCACAATAAACGGCATCATCAAAATCACGGGCATCTTCACCATCAATCGTTACTAATGGTAAATCACGTAAATCAACACGATTTTGTTTGTCAGCTTCTTCAACAAACTCACCTAAATGCTCAACTTGCTTTTCAACCTCATCAGGCCATACATGAGGAATATCGTGGTTACGCAGTGCAACTTCTATTTCCATACCTGGCGCTAAATGCTCACCCAATACATCAATAATTTTGCCTACCGCATTCATATTACGATTAGGGTTTTGTGTAATTTGCACTTGCACCATTTGATTATGACGCGCGCCGTTATCACTGCCTGGTAAAATAATGATATCTTGCGTAATGCGTGGATCTTCGGCCACCACAACAGCAACGCCATGCTCTACAAAATAGCGACCGACAATAGGTGCTCGTTCATTAGGTAGTACGCGAATAATACGCGCATCGCATTTACCACCTGAGCCTCGCTTAGTGCCTTTAGCCAGCACAATGTCACCATGGAGCACCATATTCATTTGATGCTTGGCAATAAACCAGTCTTTACTTTCGCCTTCGACTTCTAAAAAGCCAAACCCATCACGGTGACCTATGACTTTTCCTTTTACAAGCCCTGCTTCGTCAATTAAGGCGTAGCATTTAAATTTGTTAAAGAAGAGTTGGCCATCACGTTCCATAGCACGTAAACGGCGCTTGAAAGCAATTTGACGCTCATCATCGTTTACCGCTAACTCTTCACATAATTGATGGAAATTAGCTGGCTTGGCACGGTCTTTTATGTGAGTAAGTATAAACTCACGACTTGGGACAGGGTTTTCGTACTTTTCTTGTTCTCGACTGAGATTAGGATCTTGGTTTGACATTCACTATCTTGTTAATTGGTTATGACGTTATTTTAACCCAAAATAGCGCAATGAGACAGTGCAGCAGCATTAAAGTTTTATGTTACGAGAAATTGATTAAACGCTCCCTCTAATTAATTGAATTATATTAACAATTAAATATAACGGCGCGAAGAAGGTTTTTTAGCGTTATAAAAAAACCCAAACAAAGTGACCTTGTTTGGGGGGGGGATACACCCAAACCTCCTCAAGATGTGAGTTCCAGTTGGAATTAAAAGCGATTTAGGCAAGGCATTGATTGCAAGTAATAGTGAGTCTATTGTTAAAATCAATCCCTTATAAAAGTAACGCAGTATAAATCGCTTTTAAACCAACCCCATAGACGCTTCACAGGCACTTACTCTTTGCGTTGTTACTTCTTGCCATTGTTGCAAAGTAACGCCTTGATATTAAGTCCCTGTGAAACGCTGAATTCTGCATCTTGAGGTAGTTTGGGTATAGGCTAAAACTTACCAACCATATTGATAAACCAACCTTTTGAATCATAATCTAAGTCGGTCAAATCATCTGAGAAATTAGTGAAGTTATAGCCTATACCTATCTTCATATTCTCACCAATATGACGATGAATAGCGCCGAGCGCCCCACTTCGTCTATCTTGCGATTCGCTGACTTTGAGCATGCGCCATTCTAGTGTTGCGTCCCAATTATGCTGTAAATGATAATCAGCGCGCAGTACACTTAAGGTTGCTGTTGAATCAAACCAAGGGCCTTCATCTCGCACTAAGCGTATTTCGCCTGTACGCTGCGCAAGCTTAGTTCCAAACCGCCATCGTGGTGAAAATTGATAATTTACATCAACCGCCCACACGGTGCTACGCTGCTGTGGAGTGTTATCTCGACCAATGCCACTAAGCTGCTGCGCTGGGGCTAAATCTTCAAGATAGGTTAAGCTTGCTAGGCCTGACCAAGGGCTGGCATCAATAGGGCGATATGCGAAACCAAGCTGTGCTTCGGTAAAATCGCTATTAAATGCGCCACTTTGCGCTTCTTGATCGCTATCACTGATCGCGGTGTCAACACGTAATTGTCCGCGCCAGTCTTCATTTAATTTAACGCTGAAATTATTACGCATTAACCAATTAGTGCGTTTTTCCTGCTCAGTTTCGTCTGTGCGATATTCTAATGCGCCTGCCCAACGAATATTTTCAAACTGATAGCCTAATCCGAGGTTAACTCCCGATCTTTCTAATCGACCATTTTCAAACATGTCAATATTGCCGTTTTCAAGGCCTAACTGTACCTGCCAACGTGAATTTATGCTGTGATCGACACCATAGGCATGTGTAAGACCTTGCTGCCTATCGTCATGCTGCCATTGTTGCTCGGCATAAACGCTGGTTGAGTCATTAAAACGATGCCTTGCCCCGCTTACCCACTGCTTTTGCTCAGCATTATTAAACAAATCGCTACCATCAGGATCTAGGCGGTAATTAAGATACACATTACCTTTATCACTGTAGGCATAATCAATACCTGCTGTGCCTGCAAACCCTAAATTACCTTCTGAAACTTCACCATTTAGGCTAACACTTTCGGTAATTTGAACTTCTGTACCCAAACCAATGCGATTATTTCGTAAGCGAGTAGCGTCATTGGCAAGTGTGCCTTGTACAAAGCCGTAAGCTGACCAGTTTGCATCTGATTGATATGATAACTGAACAACGGTATCTGTTCGCTTACCTTCATCATTTTGGGCTTTACTTGACGCGGTATTTTGCGATTGATTTTGCACCTGAGTAAGGTTTCGACGCTCATCTTGTCTGATCCCCGCACTGGCTTGCCAATGTTTATCGATTGTTTCAGTGACGTTTATTTCTGCAGCTTGACGCTTGTAGCGATTACTTACTTTATTGTCATCGGCTTTCACTTTAACTGCTGTAGTTTCTGTCGCTTGCCATTGCATCATTATACCAGCGGTGTTTGCTTCATCCGCATTCACTTGGCCAAGCCCCGCAAAACCTTGCTCTAAACGTTGCCAATAAAATTGCGCTTGCCCGTCGCTTTCTAAACCAAATTCTTTAAAGCTGGTTGCCGCTTCTAAGCGTATTCCGTTTGCTTTAACAGGTCCTTGTCCTGAGCGTATTTCATCAAAACTAAACCCACCGTTAAACGAATTAAGCTGACTTGCAATGCCATCTGTTTGAGCAACTTCAACTTTAACGTAGCTGCTGGCGCTGTGACGATAGGTCGCATCTAAGCCGATGAGTGTGTCGTCATACTCGTCAAGTTGTTGCTTATTGGCTGTGATCCCAAGTTGAACTTGATCAGTCAACCACTTGCTTACTCGCCCACCATAAGTCAAATTATCTAACTCTGAAAAGCCTGGTGTGTACTCATAGCTTGTAACTAGATACGCTGGGTTATCGTCAAAACTTGCTGCACGAACAAGTAAATCATCTGCTGCAAATGATGAGAGTGGTCGCGTCAGTAAGATGCGCCCTTGCAATGCATCCATGTCGTAGTCTTGACCTGGTGTTAAATTACGACGGATCAACACTAACCCTGATATTTTATCGCGGATCTCTATGGCAACTTGATCAGAGCCAAGCACTATATCTTGATGTTGTAAATAATAAAGCGACCCGCCAGTTGCTCTATGTGTTTCATATGCTGGGAGTGTTTCAGCTTCTGCTATGTAGATTTCGGCTTTGCTGTTATGTTCACCAAAAGAGGTGACATCATTACTGCGGTATTGGGTTTGCAAACCATATAATCCGCGCTCAACACGGCTGAGTTCAGTATCACTGACTTGTGTATTAAAGTTACCCCACATAACTTGTGAGTGATCTTTCGCTATTTTTAAATACACTTTACCGTTACTCGGTGCATCATCAATAACCGTTGAATCATCACCATACTCAGCTACATATTTTTGCTCTTCTAAGCGACGGAATAAGCTTTTTGGATCTTTTTCATGGAGATTAGAAAATAACTCGTTTAACGGCGCTTCGCGGGTGTCAATACGCGCTGTTACTTTGTATTCATCTTCCCATTTACCTGTTATGTAAGCGGCTAAACGCCCTTCGGCAAATAAGTTATTGTCTTTATTATGGGCGTCACTTAATAGCTCTACAGGGCCATTATGACTATTTTGACCCACGGTGAGATCGGCCATCGCAACATAGAACCAGTCACTCTTTGGTAGTGCTAAATCACGTTGAATTAATGCGCCATTGCCTTCTTCATTCAATACCGCAACTTCTGCTTTATGATAGCCAGTGCGCACAATTTGTTGATGTACAAATTTACGTTCTCGGGTAATAGCAACAACACGCCCTAAGAAATAAACGCTGTGACGATCTGGCACCTCTTCACCAAATAAGGTTAAGGTACCACCATCAACTTTAATATTTTGTTTAGCGAGTTGCGATTTACCATAGTTTGCCATTAAGTAGCCATTGACTTTTTCATTTGCTACGGCAAATTTCGGTCTAAAGTCCGCGCTACTGAAAGAGGTTTCGTCAAAGCGGCCACTTTTATCATATACCCTTAAGCGGTAATTTAGGCTCATACCTAACATATTGCCTGGTAAGCGCCATTTACCTTCTAGGTTTTCGCCCAATGGTACTTTTTTAAGTATGTCTGTGCCATTCGGTGACATGATGTGTACTTCGGCATATTCAAAAAAGTTTATGTAGTTACTGTAGCCTTTTAAATGCAGCATTAGCGTATCACCAGATTCAGTAATGGCGTGCGCCACACTGAGCTTTGGTAATGCATCCAATGGATTATATTTTAACTTAAGTTGCATTTTTTCTAACGCCACATCGGCACAACGCTGAGCATCGGCATTATTGGCACTGTCACTGCTAGCAAAAGGTTTACCATCTAGTGTGATAGCCATTGCAGCTTGTTGACGAAAATCACCATCACAAATTAATCGTCGATCTGGGCCTGCATTGACAATCGTTTTTACTGAGGTTTTTTCTTCTACATACACTGCAATTACTTCAACTCGGCGGTTACGCGCCATACCTTCAAGAGTGTCGTTGCTAGCAACGGGATCGTGATTTGAGCGCCCTTCCATTGTCGTAGCTGAGGGCAATATACCTAGCTGCTGACGAAAATATTCGGCCACAATATTGGCGCGATGCTCTGATAAACCTTGGTTAGTTTTATAAATACGTTTTGCGTTAGGACTTAACCTTTGGCTATCCGCATGGCCTATAAAATGGATTTTCAGCTGTTTTTTACCCTGCAAAAAATCAATAATTCGATCCATTTCTTGCTTGGTTGAGCCCGTTAAAAAGTGCTTACCAGAAACAAAGCGGATTGCTGAATCCTTAACGAATTCAGCACTTGCAGGAGTTTGCTTTACTTCACTAAGCTGTGTTGTAGTCGGCTTTATTTCAGGCAAAGCGTGAAGTACAAAGTGCCTCTGTACTATCACTTCTTCAGTATTACTGTGGTAGCTATTTTCGCGTACTTGATCATTGCTCAGGCCGTTTGTGATCCCAGCCGCTTTTGCTACAGGTGATAAACCAAATAACGTAACGAGTGTTAATGATATTGGCGTAAATTTATGTGACTTAGTCATTTTTACGCCCCTCTGTAACAACTTCTTGCGGTAAAACATATTCGACAACTTCCGCCTCTAGGGTAAGCTCATGCTCAGTATTTGCATTGTTCCACTGAGCAATAAACCATTGATTAAGTTCAGCAATACGTTGCTTTGCTTGACGTATATTTTCATTTTCGGCCAATTGATAAGCCACCCTGACTGTAATTGGCTGTTCCACAATAACAGTTAGTAATTGCTCCAATTGCTGTCTATGCGTGGCAATTAATCCCTGCTCATCAAACGCACTTTGACTTAGCTGTACACGTGCAACACGATGGATGCTCGCTGCAAAGTCAGCTGTTACATTTTTTCCTCGTGTTAAACGAACTACACGTGGGTTTTCAGATGTGATTCGATACCCTGATGGTAAACTGCGCACATCAACCTTGATGATAAAGTTACTTCCACGCGCTTGATGCGGTACATCTGCACACGCTAGATGATAGCGGCCATGCTGATCTGTGGTGATCCACAAACCTTGGGCTGTGGCTAGCTTCACGCCTGGTAAACCAGTTTCACCTTGCTCTTGTATGCCATTGCGGTTGTGATCATCAAACACCTGGCCAGTTAAGTCACTACAATCCATGATGGTGTCTGGAATAACGCGGATACTTGCAATCGCAATATTTGAAACGCGCTTTCCTTTAGGAATTTCATCACCTGGTTTACCGCCGCCACCTGGCGTGCCACCGTCATCTGGATTGTCCTGATCGCCAGAGCCTGTGTATTCAACCCATGCTTGGTTTATGTATTTGCCTTCGCTAACGCCTGCTCCTACAACAGTGAGTAACTGAATGCTTACTGTTTGTTGAGGCAATAATTCACGAACTGGCCAAATCAACTGTCTACCGAACACGCGAGGTTCAATGCTAATACCATCAATACGTGCACTACCAATGACATACTTTAGACCCGCTGGAAGCTGATCAATAAAGCTAACCGGCTGTAATACTTTGTCTGAGCGGTTAAAAATAACAATCTCATACGGCACCATTTCACCAACAACCACATCTTGTTTAAGGACTGTTTTAGTCACTTGCACTAAATCATCACCGTAACCATCTACTGGTATGTGGTTATTCACCACGTTTGCTGATGGTAATTGTGGATTGATATAAAAACGCGTGTAGTACTGTGTAGACGCATTACTTTGTGCCACATTGCTAGATTGGGTAGGACAACTTGCCGCATCATGAATTGCAGAAGAAGCCACTGGCGCTTTATTGGTTTGATGAACCAATACTGGTAACGATTGAGCACTAACTTCTAAGCGCGCTGTACATGCGGGGATCAATTTTGACTCGCCCTGCAAGAAACCAACCGGTGCTGTTACCGCGAGTTGATACTCTCCAACCGGCGCATTTGCAAATAATAAGAATTGATAAAAACCATCATCTGCTGTTGTTTGCTCAACATTATCAAGACCACCAACTAGGTGTAAATCAGGTTCAAACCCAGCAGGCCCTGTAATGCTAACCTTGGCGTTTTTGATTGGCTCTCTTGAACGTGAATCATAAACAATACCTGACGGATCAACTGGCAGAGATTGCTCAACCACTTGCTCTCCGGCACTGAGAATAATATTCAAAATGGTGCCTTTATCAGTTGATGTGTCAGCATCATTTGATACCGGTATACCGTAGATCACGCCACCTTGAGGGTGTCTAAAGCGCACTTCATATACCCCTACAGGTAAACCTGCGAAAGTATAATCACCTTGCTCATTCGAGCGAACCACAATTAATGGTTCAGCCTCAAGCGGATTAGCTTCGCCTGTTTGCGGATCTGCTAAGAGTTCAACTAACCATCCTGATTTACCGTTATTATCATCATCAGCTCGGTTATGGTTGTTATCTTGCCATACAGAACCACTGATAGATGCAGGGTTGGTTAATTGCTCACCAAAGTTATACTCTGTCGCGAGGGTGATATGCTCATTGATATTGATGTTTTTAATTTCATCAGCACCAATTTGCTGCGCAACAACCCCCCCTAATGAACCCGCTGAATCTTTACCATCTTGGGTTTGTTCTGGTTGCGTTTGCGTAATAGTGAAACCTGTAACATCTGATAATGGAAGGTGCTTAAATTGATAACGACCATAGGTATCAGTAGTTGCCATTCTTACTACTGCTTGCCCATCTAAATCAATACCTTCGATGTGCATTTGCACTTGTTCAATACCAATTTCGTTGTCTTCTTGCGTTGCATTATCATTTAAGTCAACGTAAACAGTTCCTGATAAATAGCTGCCTGTCTCAGCAAAGTTATAATCGTTACCTTGTTGTCCAAGTTCAAGTTGGATTTCACTAAAGTTGTCATTTGCAATTACACCTGATAGAGAACCTAACTGCTCTTTACCATCTAGCCAAGCGCTTGGTTGTGTTTGCGTAATTGCATAAGTTCCTGCCTTTAATGAATCAAAGGTGTATTGACCTTGCTCATTGGTTTTCGTCACGCGAGTGACATTTTCACCATCAAGTGCGACACCTGTTAGCGTGACGGTTACATCACGAATACGCAGTGTTTCTTGCTCATCTAAAGTGCCACTTTCATTCGCATCAACCCATACATTACCTGCCAACGAAGAAGCTGGTAATTCAGCAAAGTCAAAGTAGCCGACTTCACCCGTTCCTTGTAGTTGACCTACAACGATTATGTTTGACCCTCTAGAGTCCGCAATTACTTCACCTTGTGCTGCCTCTAACCCATCGAGGTAGTCTTTAGGTTGTTGTTGCTCAAGTGTGTAACCTTGCTCATTACTTGGAGACAATTCAGGGAATTCATAATACCCAAGTTCATTGGTCATGACCGTTTGCAGAATATCGTTTTGACGATAATCTTTACCCGATAGCGTGATCTCAACGTTTGCTAAAGCAATACTTTGTTGAGTTGAACTATCGGCTAAAACAGGGTAAAAACCGTCATCATCATGATCAATAAACACACGACCTTTAACTGATAAACCGTAGTTTTCTGCAAAGTTATACTCTTTGTTTTCTTGTGACGGCTTAACGCTGATAGCAGTAATTATGTCGCTCTGATCACTTCTTCCGATAACATCTTGGCCAATACTTTCAAAGCTATCAATATAGTTCTTCGGCTGTGTTTGTTGGATCTGATAACCTTGCTCATTACTTGGCGCTAAGTTTTTAAATGCATACAAACCTAAGCTATCGGTAGTCACTGACTTGATTACTGGGTTGTTATTATAATCACGCCCCGAAACCGTTAACTCAACACCCTCAATCGCTAAATCTTGGGCTGTTCTGATGTTATTTTTATCCGTATCAACAAAAACATAGCCCGATAAGCTTGCTGATGCTAATTCTGCAAATCCAAGCGCAATTAACTGCTCAGACGCACTTAGAGTCACAGTAAATTCATCGTTAATACTTTGCGAATTCACAACACGGCCTGCAAGTGATTCTAAACCGTCTAACCAGTTTTCTGGCTGAACTTGCTTAACCACATAACCTCGTACGTCACTCGCTGATAATCCAACAAAAGCAAACTCGCCTTGCGCATTTGTTAATACTGTTGCATTAATAGCATTACCATAAATGTTTTGCCCAGCAAGAGTAATAACAGTGTCTGAAATGCCTTGCTCGTTCGATTGACGTAGCCCATCCATATTTTCATCGCTAAATACAAAACCAGCTATGCGCGCATCATCTTTTGCCATTTCGGTAAAATCAATTAACTGATTTTCGTTAGCAATTAATTGCACCGTTACAGTATCGCTGGTGTCTGAGCCTGCAATAACACCTGAG
The DNA here is from genome assembly GCF_012952265.1 of Pseudoalteromonas sp. NEC-BIFX-2020_015. Taxonomy (NCBI): domain Bacteria; kingdom Pseudomonadati; phylum Pseudomonadota; class Gammaproteobacteria; order Alteromonadales; family Pseudoalteromonadaceae; genus Pseudoalteromonas; species Pseudoalteromonas sp. NEC-BIFX-2020_015. Next base: position 1,477 of record NZ_JABCJL010000032.1, on the reverse strand, counting down.
CTATTACGCTCAACACCGTCTTTATAAAGTGCAGGTTGTGTTTGCGTCACGTTGTACCCATTAGCATCGGAAGCAAATAAATCAGCAAACGTGTATTCACCTTGCACATTCGTTTGCGTTGTCAGGTTAATGTCACTCCCGAAGATGTCTTGACCTGTTAAGGTAATGTCTACATTGGCTAGTAACTTGTCGTTATCTGTAATGGTGCCGTCTTGATTTTCATCAAAATACACACGCCCTGAAATAGTTGCTGTATCTGGATTTTGCTCTGTGAAGTCAACAAGTTGGTTGCTTGTCGTCAGCACAACGGTAACCGTATCTGTTAGATCAGAGCCTGCAATCACACCTGAGCTGTTACGCTCAACACCGTCTTTATAAAGCGCGGGTTGTGTTTGCGCCACGGTGTATCCATTGGCATCTGAGGCAAATAAATCAGCGAACGTGTATTCACCTTGCGCATTCGTTTGCGTTGTCAGATTAATGTCAGTTCCGAAGATGTCTTTACCTATTAAGGTAATATCGACATTCGCTAATAACTTGTCGTTATCTGTAATGGTGCCATCTTGGTTTGCATCGAAATACACACGCCCTGAAATAGTCGCTGTATCTGGATTTTTCTCTGTGAATTCAACAAGCTGGTTGCTTGTAGTCAAATTAACAATAACCGTATCTGTTAAATCAGAGCCTACAATAACACCCGAGCTATTACGCTCTACACCGTCTTTATAAAGCGCAGGTTGCGTTTGCGTTACGGTGTAACCATTAGTATCTGAGGCAAATAAATCAGCGAACGTGTATTCACCTTGCGCATTTGTTTGTGCGGTAAAGTTAATGTCAGTCCCGAAAATGTCTTTACCTATTAAGGTAATCGCTACGCCAGTAAGTAACTTATCGTTACCGGCAAGTGTACCGTCTTGGTTTTCATCGAAATACACACGCCCTGCAATAGTTGCTGTATCTGGGTTTTGCTCTGTGAAGTCAACAAGCTGATTGCTTGTAGAAAGCACAACAGTCACTTTATCCGTTAGATCGGAGCCTGCAATTACACCTGCATTGTTACGCTCAACACCGTCTTTATAAAGCGCAGGTTGCGTTTGCGTTACGGTGTAACCATTAGTATCTGAGGCAAATAAATCAGCGAACGTGTATTCACCTTGCGCATTCGTTTGTGCGGTAAAGTTAATGTCAGTCCCGAAAATGTCTTTACCTATTAAGGTAATCGCTACGCCAGTAAGTAACTTATCGTTACCGGCAAGTGTACCGTCTTGGTTTTCATCGAAATACACACGCCCTGCAATAGTTGCTGTATCTGGGTTTTGCTCTGTGAAGTCAACAAGCTGATTGCTTGTAGAAAGCACAACAGTCACTTTATCCGTTAGATCGGAGCCTGCAATTACACCTGCATTGTTACGCTCAACACCGTCTTTATAAAGCGCAGGTTGCGTTTGCGTTACGGTGTAACCATTAGTATCTGAGG